>WQVH01000038.1 GCA_009781695.1 Oscillospiraceae bacterium | reverse complement strand
TTTTCGTCTGGCAAGGCAAAAAACTGCGGGAATACCACTGGTCTTTCAAGGTTTTTTAACGAAGTCAGACGGAACAAAGATGCCGCAAAATTTGTAAGCTTATTTTGAGAATGGAGTACTAGTGATTAATATTTGATCAGGAGCGAGGGTTTCATTTATGAATACAGTATTGGTTGCTATTGTTTCGGTGGCTGCGATTGGTTTTGTTTGCGCAACGCTTTTGGCTGTGGCTTCAAAGGTAATGGCTGTTAAAGAGGATGAGCGGCTTGTTCGGGTTCGGGATTTGTTGCCGGGGGCTAATTGCGGGGCCTGTGGTTTTAGCGGTTGCAGCGGATATGCCTCAGCGATTGTTAAAGAGGCGGCGGCGACCAATTTATGTCCGCCGGGTGGCAATGATTTGGCTGCGCAGTTAAATGTGGTGATGGGGACGGGTGCGAGTGGTAGTGTTGTGCGGCGTGTTGCGGTGGTGCATTGTTTGGGCAATCGGGAAGTGAAAAGTGAGAAAATGAATTATTCCGGAATCAAGGCGTGTCATGCGGTCAAGCCTCTTTATGGTGGGCAGTATGCTTGTGCTTTTGGTTGTATGGGATATGGTGATTGTCAAAATGTGTGTCCTGTGGATGCAGTGTGCATAGAAAATGGTCTTGCGCATATCGATCCGCGCAAGTGTATTGCGTGTGGTTTGTGTGTCAAGGCTTGTCCGAATGATATCATTGCGATACACGATATGCCGATGGCTGTTGCGGTGCTGTGTAGTAATACTGAAAAAGGGGCGGTACTTAAGGATAAGTGCCGTGTGGGGTGTATTGGTTGTATGAAGTGTGCAAAGGGGTGTCCGGAGCAGGCTATTGTGGTTGCTGATTTTTTAGCGAAGATTGATTATTCCAAGTGTAATGGGTGTGGGCAGTGTGCGGTGTTGTGTCCGAAGCAGTGTGTGGTGTAGACTTAGCTTGCAGCTTTCATATAATATTACCCATAATCAAAATTTTCTGCCTTTTGGCAAGCGCAATAAGATAGTCTGTGTGATTAAGCCGGTGAGTGTTCCGGTGATTATGCCGATGATGATGAGTATGGGAAGATAGGCGATCATAGCGGGTGTTTCGGTGATGAGTATGGCGGCAAGGATTTGACCGATATTATGGAAAATGCCTCCTATTGCGCCGCAGACCCAGATTTGCTTGTTGGTGACGATACGCTTTGCGGCGATCATTGCGGCGAAGCTCAACAGACCGCCGGAGAGACTCAATGCGAGTGCGAGTATTCTGCCGGTAAATATAGCGCCCAGAAGTATTCGGCAGATGAGTATCATCAGCGCGTCGGTGGATTTGAGGTTGACCGATGTGCTTTTGTCGTTGGTGGGGAAAAAGAGTACAAAGAGCGTGATGGTGTTGGCGAGGCCAAGTTTTGCGCCAGGGATTGGGATGGGTAGTTGGATTTGTGCTTCAATGATGAATATGATGAGTGCTGCGGTGGTGAGCGCTGCCATTATGGTTAGTTTTTTGAGTTTTGGTTGTTTTTTTTGCATCTGATGTGTCCTCGTGAGTGTTTGTGATGCTGTGGGCTTTGACTCCCTCAGTCAGCTTCGCTGCCAGCTCCCTCGCGAGGGAGCCAAGGTTGAAGTGCGTGATTTTTCTCAGTCAGGTTCGCTGCCAGCGACTTCGCAAGGAAACTGAATTTGAAAATATTAATTAACTCATCTGGTTACTGCGTCTAAGTCGAGTTTATGGTTATCATCAAGTCGTATGACCAGTCTATGCGGTAGGCATACAATGGGTAAGCTACCCCTACTGATCCAGCCTTGATGCACACAAGTTCTATCGGGGCAGTCAGCCGTTGCCATGCGAATGCGTCCGCGCTCTGCTTCGATTGTATTTGTGCCGTTTTCAAAGGTTAGTGTCAGGGTGAGCATCTCAGATATTTCATTTAAGTCTAAGGTGTCTATTCTTATGCCGTCATGGTAAATATGCGCCAGTGAGCGATCAGATTCAAAGATAAGCAGCGCTGACAAGGCGGATAATAATAAGATGCTGCATAGTAAAATGAGCCAAAATTTGTTTGATTTCAATATTTTTGTTCCTATGGAGGTGTGTAATGTGGTGAAACAGAGTTCCGGAAATACATGGACAATAAGAAATAACCGCCCAGAGCCTGACAAGCTAAGCGGTTATTTCCGTTGTCTTTCAGGCTAACCGTCTATCGGCAACACCTTTTTATACTCGCATTATAGAGGAAAATGCAAATATTGTCAATAAAAACACAATGCTTACAGACATTGACCGCCCACCTTGACTGCCCATCCCGGCGTTCAAATCCGTTGTGATTTTTCACATGGGGTACTGTATATTTTTGCCAAATTTGTTTGATTTTACAGAAAGTTGATTTGGGCAGCGTTTTAATAGTGTTTTTCGTTGACAATAAATTTTTGAAAACTTATAATAATTAAATTAACCAAAAAGGGCGAGTGCTCCGGTTAATCATTATAAAGGCTGTGCGAACATGGTTCGGCAGTATTTAAAATTTTATGGAGGTAGGGACAATGAGAAGAAGTAGTAGAAGAATAGTCGCAATTTTAATGGCGATGATGATGGTCATTATTCTGCTTAGCGCTTGTGGCCAAGACGAACCTGTAACGCCTCCTGCCGGGGGACAAGACAATGGTGGTGCTCCAGAAGCGGTGACGGAAGTTCATATAGGTATGCTTGCGCCATTGACGGGCGGTGCTGCTTATTTTGGTCTTTCTGTTCAGCAGGGTGCCATGCTTTATATCGAAAACTTTAACGCACGCGGCGGGCTGCAAATTAATGTAAGTACCCGCGATGATGAGGGTAGTCCGGCGACTGCGGTTGCCATGTATCATGCACTTGTTGATGCGGGCGTAACGGCTATTATTGGTGCGGTTACATCGGGACCGACTATGGCGGTTGTTCCTGAGGCTTTTGCTGAAGGGATGCCTATGATCACCGGTACAGCGACACATGCAGGTGTAACAGTGAATCAGGATACCGGAGAAGTATTTACCAATATGTTCCGTTCATGTTTTATTGATCCATTCCAGGGCGTGAAAATGGCTGAGTTTGCTGTTGAAGTTCTGGGCGCACAAACTGCGGCGATTCTTTATGCGCATGATATTGATTATTCTATCGGACTCACGCAAGCTTTTGTTGATCGTGCAGGGGATGTCGGACTTGAAATCGTACACATAGAAACATTTTCCGATGAAGCGCCTGACTTTATGGCTCAACTGAGTAATATTGCCGCTGCCGGTGCGGATGTGCTGTTTGTTCCGGTATATAACAGACATACTGCACTGATTGGTCCGCAAAGCGCTGCTGCCGGTGTGACATCTACCATGTTGGGTGCTGACGGTTGGGCAGGAACACTAGATGCCATTGCAGATCCGTCAAGTGTTGAAGGTGCGTTTTACCTGACCGGGTTTACTTATGAGTCAGAAGAGTCGCATATCATAGAGTTTATCGAAAGATTTGAAGAAGAATACGGACTGATGCCGAACATGTTCGCAGCGCAGGCTTATGATGCGGCGGCGATTTTGGTCGCAGCGATAGAAAAAGCGTTGGCTGACGGGCATGCTCCCGGTACTGAGCCGTTTAAGCAAGCGACTATTGCCAATATGTCTGCAACGGATATGAATGGTGTCACCGGACGCATCACATTTGATGAGTTTAATAACCCGCAGAAAACTGCGTTTATCATTCAAATCCAAAATGGAGAGGCAAGATTCTGGGGTACTTTCTAGCTTGTTGTGCTAAGAGACTAGAGTAAGAGATGAACTTCACTCGATGCTTTAGACGGTTTTATCCTTGAGCAGACTTCGCTTTGAGTTATATGCCTTGAGGGGTTAAAATTGCCCCTCAAGGTTGTTGTTTTAGTTCCGCCGCGAAATAGGCGGCTGTGAGGAGGTCATTATGTTATTTGTAGCACAACTTGTCAATGCGCTTCAGTTGGGATCCATTTATGCACTCATAGCGCTGGGCTACAGTATGGTTTATGGTATTATCAAGCTACTGAACTTTGCTCATGGTGATGTGATTATGGTCGGCGGATACATTGCTATCTTTTCGTTGGCTGCCGGTATGCATCCTGCGGTGGCGATTATACTTGTCATTGTTGGCTGTACAGCGCTGGCGATCATTATGGAAAAACTGGCATATACGCCGCTGCGTAATGCGCCGAGGATATCGGTGCTGATTACTGCCATAGGGATATCGATTTTGCTTCAAAATCTGGCGCAACTATTCTTTGGGGCAAGACCGCGTCCGCTGCATATACCTTTTCCTACAGGAAGTATTTCAATAGGGGAGATAACGCTTGCATATCCCATGCTCATAACGATCGGATCAGCGATTTTATCCATGCTCATGCTCAATTACATTGTCCACCGCACGAAGTTAGGTAAGGCCATGCGTGCGGTCAGTGAGGATACGGATGCGGCAAGGCTCATGGGTATCAATGTAAATTCAGTCATCACATTTACTTTTGCGCTCGGTGCGGCGCTTGCGGGCATTGGGGCTGTACTTTATTTCGTGCGCCTTCCCGTAGTCGCACCGACAGCGGGAGCGATGCTTGGGCTTAAGGCTTTTATTGCTGCGGTATTCGGAGGGATAGGCTCTATTCCGGGAGCGATGCTCGGAGGTTTTGCTATAGGCATTCTTGAGGTGATTGTCAATGCATCCGGATTTTCGAGATGGACAGATGGTGCGGTGTTCCTTGTCCTCATCATTATTTTGCTTGTACGGCCTGCGGGATTGGTTGGCAAGCCAACGATTGAGAAAGTTTAGAGGGGATTGCTTATGGAGCGATTTGGTATAAAAACACCGGTGCGCTATGGAATAAATGCTTTTTTGCTTGTTGCATTTATTTTGGCGGGGTATTTAATTACTCAGGGCGGTGCTTTAGGACGTGCGCAGAACATCATGATCACTCAGGTTGGGGTATTTATTATTTTGGCGGTGTCGCTCAATCTTCCGGCCGGGTATCTGGGGCAATTGCCGCTGGGTCATGCCGGATTTATGGCGGTGGGCGCTTATGCGGGTGCGATTTTTTGGCGTTCGGGATTACTGGCGGGTTATGGGTCGGTTGTTGTTGGGCTTTTAATTGCAGGTGTTGTGGCAGCGATTTTTGGCGTCATCATTGGTGTTCCGGCGCTCAGGCTTAGAGGTGATTATCTTGCAATCATCACTTTGGGTTTTGGTGAAATTATCCGTGTGATCATTATGAACTTGCCCTCTATCACGGGCGGTGCGCAGGGGCTTCAACAGATTCCTCGTCATTCGAGTTTTCTGGTGGTGTATATTTGTGTGATTGTCTGCTGTTTGGTGATACATATGCTGATGAAGAGCCGTCATGGCAGGGCGATTCTTTCAATTCGTGAAAATGAAATAGCCACTGAAAGCTGTGGGATCAATACGACTTACTACAAAGTCATGTCATTTGCTGTGTCAGCGTTTTTTGCCGGTATTGCAGGTGCACTTTTTGCCGGAAATCAGGGGATACTTGAGCCGAACAATTTTTCTTTTATGATGAGTATAGATATCTTGATGATTGTTGTGCTGGGTGGACTGGGATCCATGATGGGTTCGATTATAGGGGCGATTGTGCTGACCAGTTTGCCGATGCTGATGCAAGAGCTTATGCAGGGCATTAACCAGTATAGACTTATCGTTTATGCGCTGCTACTTATTGTGGTTATGATTTTTAAACCATCGGGTCTTATGGGAACTTATGATTTCTCTATGAGTCATGTGCTGGAAAAAGCAGGTGGGTTAGTTCTGCGCGGGAAAAAGAAAGGGGGAGACGCATAGATGTCCAGTCATCATGATCCAAGAACAGCGCTTCTCCCGGAGCGTGATATACACAAAATTCCTGTCATGGAATGCAGGGCGCTGGGTATAGATTTTGGCGGGCTTACTGCTGTGGATGATTTTAATATTACGGTTGCGCCAACTGAGATTGCAGGGCTGATTGGTCCGAATGGTGCAGGTAAGACGACTATCTTTAATCTGCTGACAAAGGTGTATAAGCCGTCACGCGGAGCGATGTTTCTCAATGGTAAAAATACCAAGCATATGACCACGATTAAGGCGAATAAGGCCGGTATTGCAAGGACTTTTCAGAACATCAGACTGTTTAAAGAGATGACAGTGATGCAAAATGTGCTTGTTGGGTTGCATAATGAGATGAACTATAATCTGGTTGATGCGATCTTTCGTGCGCCCAAATATTGGCGGGCAGAGCGGATTGCCAAAGAGCGTGCTCATGAGCTTTTGTCCATTTTCAATATGCAAGATGACGGTGAGCGAAAGGCCGGGTCGCTGCCTTATGGTTCGCAGCGGCGGCTTGAGATTGTCAGAGCGCTTGCGACGAATCCGTGTATTTTGCTGCTTGATGAGCCGGCTGCCGGCATGAATCCATCGGAGACCAGTGATCTCATGGAAAATATAAAAGAGATTCGTGATATATTTAAAATTGCGATTTTGCTCATTGAGCATGATATGAATCTGGTGATGGGGATTTGTGAGGGTATTGCGGTGATCAACTATGGTAGAGTCATCGCTAAAGGTACACCTGAGGATATCCAAAATGATCCTGTGGTCATTGAGGCTTATCTCGGAAAGGAGAGAGAAAATGCTGAAGGTCACAGACATTAATGTGTATTATGGAAATATCCATGCGATCAAGGGTGTTTCATTTGATGTCCATCAGGGTGAGATTGTGACGCTTATTGGGGCAAATGGTGCCGGTAAGAGTACGATTTTGAAAGCGGTTTCGGGTTTGCTGAGGAGTAAAACCGGATCGATTTCGTTTTTGGATTCGGATATCGGTGCTGCCACTGCGCATAATATCGTACGGCGCGGGTTGGTTCAGGTGCCGGAGGGGCGGCGGATATTCTTGAAAATGAGTGTACAGCAAAATCTTGAAATGGGAAATTACATTCATCATCGGTCGGTGATGAATGAGAAGCTTGAAGATATTTTTACGCGTTTTCCGAGGCTTAAGGAGCGTAGAAAGCAGCTTGGCGGTACATTGTCAGGCGGCGAGCAGCAGATGTTGGCGATTGGTAGGGCGATGATGACGTCTCCGCAACTGCTTATGCTTGATGAGCCTTCAATGGGGCTTGCGCCGCTTTTGGTTGAGCAAATCTTTGATATCATTACGGAGCTTAATGCGTCGGGTGTTACGGTGCTTTTGGTAGAGCAGAATGCGCGGATGGCGCTTTCGGTGGCGCATCGGGGTTATGTACTTGAGACGGGACGTATTGTGGCTTCGGCACCGGCCGATGAACTACTAGAGGATGAGGCGGTGCGCCGGGCGTATTTGGGTGGGTGATGAGTGACCTTTTGTGAAATAATAAAATTTAAATTAATCATCGTTTACCAAGTAACTTATAACAGCGGAGCGCTTAAAAATGCGGATTCGCTGTTTTTTAATGGTCTTGAGGTGATGAGGCTGAACTTATATATAACCATGTTAGGTATCATCAAAACGGAAAGACCTGATTGATATATGGAACAAGCTGTGGGGCAACTCTTGGAATGACATAAAATATAAAGAACATGGCAAATAGCCAGAAGACAATAGCAATGATACCCAGAACAATGCCTGCGGTGGCCATGCCTCCGGGGTATCCGAGCATCTTAGCTCTTCTGCCCTGAAATATTGCGATGAGGCCGAAAATAGGGCCGCCGATAATATTTCCTAAGATTCCGCACACCAGAGAAATAATTGCGGAGATTTTCGCACGCCTGAAAAGCGCTTCCGGATGTGTGTTTTCATGTTGGTTTTGATCCCATGAAGACGGCTGTTGCGCCCACGGCGGGGCATCTTGCCCGTGGGCGTGCGTTTGTTGTCTGGTGTGATCTTGCTGTTGCGTGGTGTTTTGTTCGGGAGATGGCGCTTTATCGGGAAATGCTTCCCATGGATCAAAAGGCTGCCCGGCATCAGATGATTCTGATGTGGGAGATGCAGGCTCAGGTGGTTTATATTCAGCATTTCGTGCACCGCAATATATGCAATGTGCATCGCTGTCAGGATATCTTGTACCGCATGAACAAATCATTGTATCTCTCCTTCGGGCAGTGACTTATTTTTGTTTAACACTCAATGATGTGATTTCCGGAGGCTTTTTTTATCCGATTGGTGATGGCGTAGCCGAGGCCGGTTGCCGGAGGCATTTGGGCGAATATTTGTGACGGGCTTAGCGCATCAAGCTGACGCAATGCGTCAAAGAGATTGGCCGCTTGAACGCAAAGATCATGATGCGCACCGAAAGTCACAACATGTGTGTGATCTATAGCGTAATCATCGAACATTAGCGCAGCAGCACGAGGGTCTGTGTCTATTTGGCTCTTGATATAGCACGCAGTTGCATCCGGAGCGCCTGCAAGTGCAAACATGGGCGCTTTGGGCGCATAGTGGCGATATTTCATGCCGGGGGAGCGTGGTTTGTCAATTGCTGAAGTGCTGTCGTTTTCGATCGCAACAGTGCCTAAAAGTACCGTAAGTTCATCGTGGGTAACTCCACCGGGACGCAGTATGCGCGGGGGATATTCGCTAATATCTAAAACTGTAGATTCCAACCCAACGTGACAATCTCCGCCGTCTAGGATATATGGGATTTTACCATCCAAGTCGTGTTTGACATGTATGGCTCTAGTGGGGCTGGGTGAGCCGGAGAGATTGGCTGAGGGTGCGGCAATAGGGCAGTTGCTCTTATGGATGAGTGCCAGCGTTGCCGGGTGATTGGGCATGCGGATAGCGACCGTGGTCAGCCCTGCAGTGACGTTATCCGGAATGCTGCCATTGCTCTTCATGATGAGGGTAAGCGGGCCGGGCCAAAATTTTTCGGACAGAGTCTTGAAAGTTTCGGGGATGTCGCTGACGAATCTTTCGACTTGGGCAGGCTCAGCGATGTGGACGATTAATGGATTGTCCGGTTGTCGCCCTTTGGTCTGAAATATCTTAGATACAGCGCTTGCATCGCATGCGTTTGCCGCCAATCCATAAACGGTCTCGGTGGGGATCGCTACAAGATCACCGCTTGCGATGGATTCGGCGCAGATCTCTATGTTGTGCGGATTGTCGGCGCTCAGTATGATGGTTTCCATTTTTTCACCTTTATATAGCTATATAGCAGAACAGACGTTGTTGCGCCCTGCGTCCTTTGCGGCATAAAGCGCTTTATCTGCGCCGGATATAAAATCCGTCACAGTACCGCCGCTGCCGGGCGTTGTGCTGTTTACGCCAATACTCACAGTGACAAAGGTTAGAGAGCCATCTCTTGCAGGTATGCCCATTTTTTCGATTGCGGTACGCAGATCATCTGCAATTTTTTCTGCGCCTTCAATATTCGTATTGGGCATGATGACTGCAAATTCCTCGCCGCCCCAACGTGCAACGATATCGACTGAGCGTTTGAGTGCGCTCTTTACCGCATTAGCGATGCGCACAAGTGCGATGTCACCTTGAATATGGCCATAGGTGTCATTGTATGCTTTAAAAAGGTCTACATCAATGAGCAGTACCGACAGCGGTGTTTTATCTCTGATTGCTCTGAGCCATTCTTGCTCAAGCATATGGTCAAAATAACGCCTGTTAAAAGCGTCTGTCAGGCAGTCGGTGATGCTCATTTGATTTATTGTGCGCATAGCATTGATGACTTTGAGCTGATTATTGATGCGTAGTTTGACGATGGTTTCGGAAAAAGGCTTGCTGATATAATCGACAGCGCCCATTTGAAGTCCCTTTTCTTCTACACTGCCCTCATCAAGACCGGTAATTAAAATGATGGGGATATCGCGGGTTTCTTCTTGTTGTTTGAGCAAGGCCATCACTTCAAAGCCACTCATCTCCGGCATGAAAATGTCCATGACGATCAGATCCGGTTTCAACTCAAGCGCTTTATTTATCGCACTTTGGCCATCTTTGACGGCATAGAGCGCATAATCGGCATTTAATGCATTGTATAGCGCAATGACACCTAAGGGATCATCGTCTACGATAAGAATACTATTTTTCACTTTGGGTCTCGGGTCTAAAAAATGCTCCATGTTCATGACCATTCCTTTGCATTTTGGTGCGATGTCTACCACACGATGTGGGATATCGGCTATTCATAAAACTCTCTGATGAGCTTGAGCGATTTGAGGGCATCGTCGAAGTCAAAGCGCTCGATCTGTCTGATCAATATGGCAGTTTCGGGGAATTTTCTTATTTCTTCGAGCATATTTAAGCAATCCAGACTCTGCGCAAGCAGTAGGGGCTCAAGTTTTTCAAATGTTCTTTTTGCTGAGCTTTTGTCATAAAAGTTATAAAAGCTCTTGAAAGGTTGCTGCTTATCAATGCGCTCTAATGCCAGATTCAACGCAGTTTCTATGGTCAATAGCTGTTCGCTATCAGGGACATTGCCCTTTGACAGTGTGGCTTCTGCATTTCCGGCAGCGCGGGATAAGGCAATTTCGTCAATCATTCCGGCGCTGCTCTTCAGTGTGTGTGCCAAGCGGTGAGCCGTCTCAAGGTCTCCGGAGTTTATGGCATCGCTCAGTTTCGCGGCAGCGTTTTTATGGTCTCTCGAAAAATATGATTTGAGTCTCATATAAAATTCATCGCGGTTTTGCAAGAAATTGACATTTTCCTGTCCCATTGAATGCGTGTCTGTTTTATCCGTGATAACGCTCTGAGCATCTTCTCTTTCTGGGATGAATTCCTTGAGCAAAGCGCTCAACTGTTTGATCTGAATGGGTTTGGCAATAAAGGCATCAAAGTCATCATTTTTAAATTCATCGGACTGTCCAAGAAATGCATCGGCGGTAAGCAGCACAATTGGCTCGGTATAACCTAAATCACGAAGCGCATGCATGGTTTCCGTGCCGCTCAAGTTTGGCATCATCTGATCCATGAATATGATATCGTATACATGGCCTTGCCCTATCTTTTCTATGGCATCATAACCGCTGCTGCATGTCTCGATGTTGAGCCGGTACAGTGAAAGTAATTCTTTAGCGACATAGAGATTGGACTCGATATCATCAACGACCAATACATTGCCGTAAGGGAGTGGGTCAGGCTTGAATTCTTGTGTGAGTTCAGGGTAGAGCACTCTTCCTTCGAATAATTCCAGGCGTGTGACGGTTTCTTCGCCCAGAATTTCTGAATCGGCTGTTGTTTGCGGAATGGTTGCGATAATGAAGGTTCCTTTGCCGACTTCGCTTTCGATGTGAATCTCGCCACCGAGCAGTTTGAGCAGATTATATACAATCGGCATACCCAGTCCTGTGCCGGAAATAAACTGATCATCGCTTTCATGAAAACGCATATATTCACCCGTCATCAGCGCATTGATTTGCTTCTGAGTCATGCCAAATCCTGTATCTTTGACGGAAACACTCAAAATGGGTTGTTCTTCAGAGGTGGTGTAATGAAAAGATAGATCAACTGAGCCGGATTCTGTATATTTAAATGCATTGGACAATAGATTGTTGACGATTTGTGAAATGCGCAAGCTGTCTCCGATGAGACGTGCCGGTAAGTTTTCATCAACATGCAGATAAAATATTACATTTTTGTGAATCACAAGCCCCTGACCGATATGTGAAATGTCACGGATGAGATCAGCAGTTTCGTACATGTAATTGAGGATAGACATTTTTCCGGCTTCGATTTTTGAAAAATCGAGTATGTCATTGATGATATGCAGTAATGAATTTGCAGATGTGTTGATTCTGGCAAAAGACTCTCGTGTCGCAGGGGGGAGGTCATGGTTTTGCAGCTGTATCTCTGAAATACCCAGCACGGATGTTATGGGCGTTCGAATTTCATGGCTCATCCTTGCTAAAAATTTGCTCTTCTCTCTGTTACTTTCCTCTGCAACTTCTCTGAGCTTGATCTCGTTCATGATTTTTTTGAGTTGGCGCAGGTCGTGCTTGTATCCGACAATAATAGTTTGATTGTGCCATATTAGGGGTACATAGATCAGCTCAACAGGCAATTCGTGACCGTCTGTGGTTTGATGCATCCATTCAGCGTTGGCATATCCGTCTTGCAAAGCGCGTTGCAGCAGTAGTTCTAGTTTTTCCTTAGAGGGCATGCCATCGGGCTGATATTCCGGGGACAAGGATGGATAGCGTGCGAAAAAATCTTCTTTGTGAGACAGGTTATATAGATCTAAAAACCGGTTGTTGCAGTCGTATAGATTAAGATTTTCGTCCCAAGCTTCAATGAATAGTGGTGCGGTTTCAAGCAGGATGTTGACCATTTCGGTTGCTTCTTGCTCTTTTTGCGTGGCTAAGTGTTCAGCCTCTTTGGCTCTGTAGAAGTCACGCAAGTCGCGGCCATAGGCGATCAAAACACGGCGTTTTCCGACTGAAACGCGCTCTGTTGTGACTTGCACCGGAATGAGTTCGCCGTCATCCCAAGCTTTGTGCATCCATTCGAGTTCGGTATGTCCTTCTTCGAAGCCTCGCTTTATTTCCGTGAGAATCTTCTCGGACGTTAGTGTGCCGCAGGGCTGATACTCCGGGCAGATGTCCAGAAATTTGTCAATGTAGACACTTTTGTTCGGGAGTCTGTGCAGTTTAAGTGTGGATTGGTTTACGTCGATGCAGCGGTAGTTTTCGTCAAAGATTACACAGGCCAGCGGTGAGGTGTCTACGATTGCGCGCATCATTTTTTCAGCGACCTGACTGTCTTCCAGTTTGCTATTAAAGAATACGAAGAAGAGTATCATTGTGACCAAAAATGATATGGTGATGACTGTGAGTGCGATAATGATGATGACCGGGCTTTGAATGATTGATCCTTGTAGGGTGGTGGTTGCGTCGGTGCTCAGCAGGCTGCGTACCAGTGTGCTGATAGAGATGTATATGGATATGACGGTTAGGGCTGAGAGTATAGCCAAGCCAACGATGAGCTTTCTTGGTGTGAGGTTATTGGAGTTTAGGCTCATTTGTTTTCTATTCATGGTTGATTGTTACCTTTTAGCGCCGAGTTGTTTGATGTAATTGGATTTTATCATAGTCACATGCGCTATGCAATGTTCTTTTGGTTATGTGTGAGTATAAAAACCGATTGTTGTGCGCTGTTGGACTACATCTCGTATTAAATTTAACGTGTCTAAAAACAGTGTAGGTAAAAACAGTGTAGAAAAAAACACTTGATATTTTTATGGATGCCGTGTATAATTGCTGACGGTCTTAATTATGTGCGCCAGTAGCTCAGCAGGATAGAGCATCTGCCTTCTAAGCAGAGGGTCGGGAGTTCGAGTCTCTCCTGGCGTGCCAACTGCTCCATAGACGAACTTTTAATCGGTTTGTCTATGGAGCAGTTTATTTTTGTGTCGCTTGCGTTGCAGTAAATTTCCGCACGAGCGTCTTCACCATCGTAGAGATAAATCTTGTTTATAAAGGTATCAATTAGGGCTGAGCGGAAAGCGAAATCGTTTACATTGCCACCTTTAAACTTCTCAAAGAAAAATTTCACTTCATCGAATGTAAGAGCAGGGCGAATCATTTTTTCTTTGGCAAGTTGGGTTTCGAGGTCTGAGCGTTCTGATTGACGTTTTTCGATTTGAGCGGAAATGACGTCAACCGCCTTGCCGGATTCAATTGCTTTGATGAGATTTGCAGTCGCCGATTCATTCTCTTTTAGAAGTTTTTTGAGCCGCTTAATAATGTCAGTGTTGCTTTCCTTTGCGGAGAGGTCTGATATTTTCTGAGCTATGTCGCTGATATATTTATCTGTTAAGGTGTTGAGGATTTCTGTAACAACCAAATCCTCAATATATTCTTTTTGAACAGCCTTTTTATTACAATCGCCACGTTTGCGTTGCGTTACGCAAGAGTAATACTGATGGATTTTCCCTGTGCTTGATTTACCGCTCATGCCTGTCATAGCACATTCACAATGACCGCAAAACAACTTACTCGTAAGCAGATAATTTTCTTCAATAGTCTTAGCTCTTGCAGGAGCTTTCTTGTTTTTCTCCAGCAATATCTGAGCTTGCTGAAATGTCACATCGTCAATGATGCGTGGGATTCCATCAGGAATTTCAATATCGCTGTAGATATAAATTCCGAGATATTTTCTGTTAATTAGAATACGGCGAATTGAATCTTTGTTGTAGGAATTGCCGTATTTTGTTTTTAATCCGCACTCATTGAGATATCGAATAATATCAGCCATCGTGTTTCCTGCTATGTACATCTCAAATATGCGCTTGACTATCGGTGCTTCGTCCTCGTCAATGGCAAACTTCTTATCAACGATTTTGTAGCCCAGAGGTACACCGCTACCTGTGAACTCACATTTTTCTGCGGTGAGAGCCATTCCACGTTTGACTTTTTGGGAAAGTTCAGCCGAGAAGTATTCAGCCATTCCCTCTAATACCGATTCCATCAACACGCCTGATGCATCGTCTGTAATATTCTCTCTCGCTGATAATACCTTTACACCGTTTTTCTTTAACTTGGCTTTGTATGTCGCACTGTCGTAGCGATTCCGTGCAAAACGGTCAAGCTGATAAACGAGTATACCTTGGAACTGGCGTTTAGCACTATCGGCAATCATTCTTTGGAACTCAGGGCGGTTATCCGCCTCTGTGCCTGTTGTAGCTCGGTCAATATACTCAGCTATAATCCGATAATTGTTCCGCTCGGCAAAGTCATAACAGACCTTGCGTTGTCCGTCAATGCTCTGTTCGGATTGTCCGCTATCGCTGTATCGTCCGTAAAAGACAAGGTTCATTTCTTCACCTCCCCCAACATTTCAATAAGCACCTGTTTGAGCCTGTCATTCATCGAAGATTTAGGGTCAAAACACATATCAATAAACTGTCGCATTTCGGCACTATCCTCAAAAGCTTTTGGTTGAAATTCGTAATGCTTACCCTGTGGCTTATCTGTTCTTCCATAGATGTAGTCAAGTGATACATCAAAGTAATCTGCGTACCATAAAAGTGTCTTGTGCGGTGGTAATCCTATCTGACTTTCATAACGTCCAATACTTGATTGAGTTGTTCCGGCAAGCTTAGCAATTTGCACTTGTGATAATCTTGCGCCTTCACGTAATGTTCTCAAACGCTCAGCAAAAATCTCAGTCATAATTATCGCCCCTCTTTCTTGCCCTATTATATTCGATAACCGCGACATTGTCAATGTGAGTATCGAATATAATTACCTGATAAGCGGGCAAAGTGATTGCAAACTTATCAGGCTCGGCGGTGAGGCGGAAAAATGCAAAATGGCGATGATTTGCAGTTAGACGATGCACCGCCGAAAACCGTAAAAAAAGTTGTTCAGCACTCGCACTGAACAACTTTTTTAATGGTTAAGCAGGGGATTTTTAAGGGGAGGCATTCCCCTTGAACACACGATTTTGCAAAGCAAAGTCTAGTGTGTTATGCCTACGCTCAGAGAGGAGGGTGGCATACTACTCTTGTGTTTAATCTTTAATTTATGAATAGAGATGCCATAGCAACTAAAGAAAGAGAAATTATAAACACAGCCAGAATCCATATTCAAGATTTGACCATGATATTGACGATCTGCGCAGCTCGAACGTACCCCTTGTATAATCTACTTGAAAAGATTCTATCTTATTTTCATATAGCCACTTTGCCAATCTTTCCGCAATGAGTCCTTTGCTATCTTCGATAGGTATGCGGTTAAATTCTTTGCCTAGAGTTACAGACAAGGGACGAAAACCGTGACTAAGGCACACTCTTTGTGGCAAATTATCATAGCTGTCATAATTGTTTTGGATAAGTCTCCACTCACATTCATGTTTCCACTCTAAGCTTTTGTTAATTGAGGAAAGCATAACTCCTACGGCCGGATTATAGTCTGCGCGACTCCTATCAAAAAAAATTGATACGTCAATAGGGGTAGACGAATAAACTATTGGGAAAAATCTATCTCTGGAATTTGTCCACGCATGAGGATTGTACTCTATGCATATACCAGTGTTTTTATCTGCGTATAGACCCCATTGTAGTGCAGAGCACATTTGTGTCGTGAAACATTTTACCCTGAGCGGGCGTAAAAGGTCGGTCATTCTGTTGTTGTCATTATCTTTCGCAATTTCGGTGACAATTTTTTTGTACGGTCCTGAATAGAACGGAAAATCAAGAAGTTGTTCAGCATTGTACATAGCTTTTTCTAGTGCAGTTAATGAATTCATGTGTACGGTGGAATCATAAATGTCATTGAATAACGCAGGTGTCGTTATAGTGAATCTATTGTCATTTAAATCGTCAACTATATCTCGTGTTGTTCCCGATTCATCATATTCATAAAGTGCAGTATAGCTAAATAACGAGTCTGGTAAAGACCACGCACTAATTGGGTAGTAGTTATTTAAATCAAGGAAATTTTGGATTATGCTTACAGTGGATTCGTCATACAGTCTTGTATTCATAGATAAAGTAGCTCCTCTCTTATCAGCGTTGATTTTCGAATACTTTCTTAACCAACTGAACGAACAACTCCTTGCTTGCATCATCAAGGGGGATTTGTTGCCCAACCATATTTGTCACGATTTCCGCAATATCTTCCGGCTCAAACTTCTTCTGATTTTTCACCGCCGATTGTAGTTGCGCTCTCGTTTGTTGCATTATCTCCGCTGTGGCTACTGTTGCGGGTGACGGTGAACTGTCAACGCTCTTTTTCACATCTTTAAGAATTGACAAAAAGACATTCTTGATTTTCTCTATCTCAGCTTCATGCTCGCCCAATTTTTGGCTTCTCAATAAGCGGACATCCGCTTGTGCCTCGGGCTTATACTCAGGATTAGTCTTTACGAAATCGCCCAATGTAGCTGTTGCCATGTTGATTATTTCATTTCGTGCCTTAATTCCTGTGGAGATATTATCGCTGAAATATGCTTCAATTAGCCGCAGAAGTTCGGGGAAATGCTTATGTTCGACAAGGAGGCTCAACGCCTGTGAATCGACTGTTTTCATCAACAAAGCCTTGACCGCTCCCTCAGATAAACCAAGTTCACTAATATCGTAACTCTTTGGAACGCTTACAGTTGTAAGTCCAAGAATGTAGTCTGTCGATACTCCGAATATCTTTGCCAGTGCGACTAAGATTTCACTGCTGATGCTTTTTGTTTCGCCGCTCTCTATCCTGCTCATCTGCGATGCTGAAATCCCGATAAGGTCGCTTAATTCTTTCTGTGAAAGACCTTTACTCGTCCGTAAATCCCCGATTCGTTCATTTATTGTGCCGGGTAAATACATAGCTTTTCACCCCCAAAATTCCTACTAAAGTTTATCACAGGCGTTGCATTTATGCAATTTAATGGTATAGACATTCAAGAACATGCAATTTCCGCAGAAATCAGGGAGTTGCTTTTTTTAATGGTAAAATGTCATCAGGCTGATAAATTCCACGTTACACAGATAGCCGAAACCGTTGTGCGCCACGGTAATGACGCATCCGCTCGGGCTAATCGGGAAGCGGTCAGAAAGTATCCCGACACTAAAGAACCATCTTGCCCGAAATAAATAAGGAAAGGATGATGACAATAGCACAATACGCAATTATGCGATTTTCAAAGCAAAAAGGAGGTTTTGGAGCGTTAGAAGCTCACCATGAGCGGACGAAAGCAAAATACGCCAGTAACCCCGACATTAACACAGAGCGTAGCAAGTATAATTTTCACATCGTTAAGCCTGTAACGTCCTATAAACGAGAATCGGATAACAGGATTGAAACGGCAGGATGTAAAACTCGAAAGGATAGTGTCCGTTTTGTTGACACACTCATTACCGCAAGCCCCGATTTCTTCAAAGGCAAGAAGCGAGAGGATATCAAAACTTTCTTCAAAACAGCGGTCGATTTCCTCTCAAAGAAAATCGGCAAGGATAACATTTTCACTGCGATTGTCCACTTAGATGAGAAAACACCGCATATGCACCTATGTTTTACGCCTATAACGGAGGACGGACGGCTCACTGCGAAAGACATTATCGGCAACCGTACACAGCTTACCAAGTGGCAAGATGATTTTTTCTCCCACATGGTCAAATCGTTCCCGAATATTGAGCGAGGGGAATCAGCTAGTGTCACAGGACGGCGGCATATACCCACGAGGGTATTCAAGCAAGCCGTAAGGCTTACAAAACAGGCGGCAAAGATTCAGGAAACATTAGACGGCATCAACCCACTCAATGCCAGAAGGAAGTCAGACGAAGCCCTCGCATTGCTTCAGAAGTTCTTCCCGAATATGGAAATGTTTGAAGCTCAGGTCAGAAAGTACAAGCGTGAAATTGACCAACTTGAAAAAGAAAATATTGTTCTCGCCAAGAGAGCGGAAGCAGGCGAGAAAGTTAGCATTAGTAAAGAATTAGAGCAAAATAAACTCCGTAGCGATTATCACAATTTGCGGCATTTTGTGGATTCGTTACCGGAGGAAATCAAACGGCTGGCAAAATTGCCATCGAAAGCAAAAAACCAACAAAGATAGGAGGAATGACTATATCTAATATCAAATCCGCTTCAGCGGATGTTTGTACTTTGAAAAGTGAATATATTGCGGAGGGTGTAGGGAAATCTGCGGGGAAATCAGGCGAGAGCGGAAATTTTGAGAATACGCAAACATCAGGCATAGCGGTGTCAGATGAGCAGATTGAAATACTGGCAAGGCGGTTGATGCCGGAAATTAAGCGGTACTTTGCAGATGAGGGAGTGCGGCAGGAGTTTGAGGAATGGCGGCGGTGGCGGCAAGACGAAATATAGTATACGTTGTAAGTAAACTTTAGGAGGTTGACAACTATATCCCGTCAACCTCCTAAGTCGTTTTAAACAGAGCATTTAAATGGTGTAAATAAGGTTCGACTAGTAAGAGGCGAATATGGAAGTTAGCGATATGGAGTTGGTGAATGCGTACAAAAGGAGTTGGAAATTGCACCAAAATTGAGCCTATGAATTTGAGTCATTATATGATAAAATAACGAGCATGTCGTTGGTTTGTTTGCGGAGACGATTAATGGTGCAGAATGGATTGCAAAGTATGCATGAGTTGCCTGAGTGTGACATTAAGGAGGATGGCGAAAAATGAAGCTTTTATTTGTGCAAATTGGCGATATGCATATTTGTTACGGAGAGAAGTTTAGTGAAACAAAATTGCAAAAATTTTGTGATGTGCTCAACATTCACTCTTCGGTCGATGAGGTTTTTCTTTTGGTGTGTGGAGATTTAACAAATAGTGGAAATGAAGGAGAATATTCGGCTACAAAACGCATTCTCGGATAACATTTGTCAAGGGGGTAATTGAGAAAAATGCAAAAAGCAACCCAAAGGATGCGATAGTCCTCTGGGCTACATAATGTTATTAGCTATGTTTTAATCATTTATATTTTGCAGGTA
>WQVH01000037.1 GCA_009781695.1 Oscillospiraceae bacterium | reverse complement strand
CAGTGCGCAGTTCCGCTCGGCGGCGAGGCCGATTGTTTTTGGCCTCGTCAACCAGCCCTCTAAGTGTGTCTTTTGATTACTTTTCTGCACAAACAGAAAAGTAATACGCCGTAGGCCGTTCCCTTCTGCTGAGTTTAACTCCCTCAGTCAGCTTCGCTGACAGCTCCCTCGCGAGGGAGCCAAAGATGAAATTACTTTATGCCTCAGCCAACTCCGCTGACAATTCCCTTGCGAGGGAACTCAAGTGTCACGACTTTTCATAATTATTGTGCATTTTATCACTTTTCGTCTACAACTTCACCAAGTTTGTCCATTGTTTACGAAAAATTCGCAATTTTATACGCGAAATTCACCATTAATAACATCAATCCTTTGCCAATCTCCAAGAATTTGATATAAACTCATCCAAAATCACAACTTGCCATTTCGCGCCTTTGCGCACAAAGAGAGATGGTCAAAAACCACCCCTCTGCATTACGAGTCGCTCTTGCGGTGGCGAAGCACCCGAATTAACATTTTTGCTGCCTTGTGATACACGCTTTTACCGGTGTGGGCATGCTGCACCGCAAGAGTGGGCATTTGCACAAGACGGCACATCTCCCCCACCTTTGATATATGCCGGAGCTGAACGATACAGCGTCTCTAAATCCTTTGACCCACAGTTAGGGCAAGGGATGTTTTTATTTGTCTTATCTGCCATCGTCGCCATGATGTTGTGCTCTGAATCACAACCCGGACAATACAAGTCATAAAACGGCATGATGAAATCCTCCTGTTACTATTGTGTTAATTAAATAGTACACAGACGGCGTATCAGAATTGTATCTACAAAAGCAATATATCAAGGTTGCTTTTTCCGATCAGCTCAAATATACTGTGTGGTACAATATTTATGAGAAACAAGGGAGTATCATCATATGATCTATTCAAGCAAGACAACAGAAAGAAGCGCAGCCATGCAAGCCGCCGAACTGATGTCCGCAGCGGCAAGGACAGCGCCCAAAGCGTGTGGTATTGATCTGACAGAAACCATGGTGCTCGACGGTGAGGACAAGGACAGACTGACGGCCGCCATGAGAGAAATCGGCGGAGGTGGTGACTCATTTTTCTTCCGCGATGCAGGCAATGTAGATGCCTGTCATTGCATTATTCTTATCGGTGCGGGAGTTAAAGCGCGAGGACTCAACTGCGCATTATGTGGCGTCGAAACTTGCGCACAGGCGAGCACAGACGGTATTGCTTGTGCATTGTCGGTTAATGACCTCGGTATTGCAGTAGGCTCTGCTGCAGCCACGGCAATGGATTTGCGCATGGACAATCGCGTGCTGTACACTGCCGGTATGGCTGCGCTCAAGCTCAAATTGTTTTCCGATGATATCAAAATGTGCTTCGGCATCGGTCTTTCCACATCGGGTAAAAATGTCTTTTTTGACAGACCGATGAAGTAGTGGTGTAACGCCGCAGGCCATTTTCTCTCTTTTCCCATCCAAAAGGACAACCCCCGCCGTCTGTAGACGGCACCCCCTTCGGGCGCGAAGGGGGCATTGGGCGACCGTACTCGGTCATTAACCTCACACGTTATACGCATAATCCAAATGGAAAAAGTATATCACCCGCTCTTTGACCGGCTTATTGGTGATGCGCCGGAGCGCATCTGAATATGCATGAAGCTGAGGTGCATAATACAGCGCCTTTTCCTCAAGTGTCTCATCAGTCACATAGTCTGTTTTAAAATCAATGACCGTCAGCGCACCTTCCTCTTCAATAAAACAATCCACTACACCTTGGAGCAATATTTCATCGTCACCACCACCGGGGTAAAAATGCTCAGCGGGATATAGAAGCGAAAACTTAAACTCACGGCGGAGCGTCTGCGCGGATTGTATCCGTTTGCCAATATCAGACCGGAAAAAGTTCGTCAATCGCTCTACCTCAATCGCTTGTGCCTGTTCCGGCGTGAGCACCCCATTTTGAGCGAGCTCATCAATCTGCGCTTCAATACCGCTCACGTCTCCGCATTTTTCAAAGTGGATATGTTGCAGGGCAAGGTGCAAAGCAATGCCGCGTTCCGTGGCTGTTAGTTTAGATCTTTCGGTAATAAAAGACGGACGCTTAAAGGCCGAACCCCCTTTTTCTTTAAGCGGGGGTTTTTGCTCAGGTTCCGGGCGTGCGTCTGCATAGAGCACCCCGGCTTCCGTGTCTGCATGGAGTCCTTTCAGTCCGGTTACGGTCAGTTTCGACGGCAGTTCCGGTGCATTGGGATATGGGTAATCAAATTGTTTCTTATTCGTATGTGCGGATATTTGTAACGGAGCACTGGATTCCTGCGGGCGAACACAGCTTTCCCCTACGGTATTGCTTTCAGATGTATCCATAGGCTGTTGGCCTAAGGCTTCAGCACCAATGACCGAAAGCGCTATGATCTCACGCCCCTGTGCACAACTTGTATACGCCGCTAAAATCCAGCCTGCCATGCTCCTGATATCTTCGAGCACTTGCGGCGCTACAGCTCCCTTGGCAACGACCCCTACGCTCCACTCTCCACTCTCCTCTTTCCTCTCTCCACTCTCCACTCTCCTCTCTCCTCTTTCAACCCAATCACCGATTTTTGAATATTTGTCCAATTCCTTCTGCGCATCTCGTAATGCCGCTGTGATAATCAGCCGCTCACGCGCTCTGGTCATGGCCACATACAACACGCGCAGTTCCTCTGCCATCATCTCGGATTTGAGTTTGCTCTGCACCGCCATTCTGGCCATCGTGGTGTATTCGATCCTGCGCTTTTCATCCATGCGCATTAGACCAAAACCAAACTCCGGATGCATGACCAGAGATTGCTGTGCATCGCTATTATTTAATTGCTTCGATGTATCCGCTAAAAATACAACCGGGAACTCCAACCCCTTTGATTTATGTATGCTCATAATCTGTACCGTGTCTTGCAAAGCTTCTGCTGACAGCGATCCGGAGTCATCATGTCTCAGCTCTGCCCCCCGCTCCCTCAGCCCACGAACATATACCAAGAATCCGAAAATCCCTTTATACCCATTTTGCTCAAAAGTGCGTGCGGACTCCGCAAATGAAATTAAATTATTGCGCCTTTTTTCGCCGCCGCGCAAAGCTCCGACAACTTCTAAAAGTCCGGTTTTGTTATAAAGATACCAAATAAATCTGTCTGCCGGCAAGTCCGGCATAATGAGCCGCATCGCATCGATTTCAGCTAAAAATGCAGCACATTTCAAACTCAGCGCACTTAAAGGACGATTGTCACAGAGATCATCGGCATGAAATGCAGACATTCCGGTACCCATCTCGGACTCAGGCACTTCAGCTCCGGATATCGGGTGTGATCGATTGGAGACATATAAGAGTGCTGTGTAAAAATCACTTCGCGGCGAATACGCCCTTATTTCAGCAAGCTCATCGGCACTAAATCCATAAACCGGCCCACTGAGCGCTGCGGCAAGCGCAATGTCTTGCATGGGATTATCTATGACCGATAATAGTGACAACACCGCCGAAATCTCTATAGTCTCAAAGAACCCCTCGCCGCCCGGCAGAGATACCGGTATCCCTTGCTCAGAAAGTGCCGCAGCATATTGCCATGCCTTACCGGTAATGGAGCGCAAGAGTATCACAATATCTGAATACTCAATGGGGCGCATGATCCCGCTTTTATCCGCAATCAGATGCTTTCCATCGGTCAGTTCCGCAATACGCCCTGCGATATATCTTGCTTCGATTTGCGCCTTTGCCGGACTTTCTTCATCCTCATCTTGCTCAAGACCGCTCATATCAATGACATTGAGTTCCACCGGAGTATCACGCAAGACAGGGTTGTCACTTGACGCTACACCCATTTCGGCCTCTGATATATGGAGGTCAGTCACTCTTCCCGGCACAAGCGCCTCTCGCTCCGTATAGTCCATCTCCCCGAATTTACGAGACATCACTGCGCTGAAAATAAAATTCACCGCTTCCAGTATCCCCGCGTGAGAGCGAAAATTCTGAGATAATAAAATCTTACGCCCTTTGTTTTCATCGCTTGGCGCTGCCTCGCTTGCACGCATACTTTCACTGATGCACGCTTCCTGCGCTTTAGTCTCTTGTTCTAAATGCCTGGTCTGCCGGTCTTCATCGCTCCTATCTTGCACACAATCCATTACGTCTCCAATTGCTAAATCCTCAAATCGCTCATATTTATCAAGAAAAATCGATGGATCAGCAAGCCGAAATCGATAAATCGACTGCTTGACATCCCCTACCATAAAAATATTTTTACCATCTTGTGCAATCGCATTAAAAATCAGCTCCTGAACTGCATTGACATCTTGAAACTCATCAATCAAAATCTCCCGAAACCGATGGGATATGCTGCTTGCCAGGCCTGTACGTTTTCCGGTTTCATTGTGGCTCAATAGTGCACACGTCAAGTGCTCCAAATCCGAAAAATCCACCACATTTCTACGGCGTTTTGCCATGGCATACAGCCG
This sequence comes from Oscillospiraceae bacterium, assembly GCA_009781695.1. Classification (GTDB taxonomy): domain Bacteria; phylum Bacillota; class Clostridia; order Oscillospirales; family Oscillospiraceae; genus WRMH01. Next base: position 14,977 of record WQVH01000037.1, on the reverse strand, counting down.
ATCAAATTCAAAGATCAAATCAATAAGCGTAGCCATCGTCGGCGCTACCGCACGCATGTCTTCCATATGCGCTTGTGCGCTGCATTCAAATATCATGGTAAGCTTCTTCATTGCAGCCTTGCATCTGAGTCGAATATCTTTAAACTCCTCATAACCCTTTACCGCTTTGGCTCCGGGAAAATCAATGGCGCTCATGCGTCTGGCCTCATCCCAACCTTTATCCAGCGCCGAAAGAAATGCCTCAATGCTTACCCGCGTCGCCTCAATACTTGCTCCATAAGCCTTGTGAAAATCCGGAAACGCTTTCATTTGTGTGCTGACTTTGCTCATCTCACCCAGCCAAAAGTCTGCAATTTCATATGCCTTTTCCATGAGATAAGCGCCCCAGATCGTCTCTGATATCTCTGTAATTCCGTGCAAATTTAACATTTGCACTTGCTGCATGGCCCAAGCTTTTGGATTGGGATTGCTTTGCAGTTTGGCATGTGTGCTTAATATAATCCCGGCCAAACGCTGATCATCTCTTCCGGGAGAGACAGAATCCACCAGTGCTCTGAATCCTTCAAAATCAATAGCAAACGCATCGCTGAGATCGCCTTGAGGTTGTTCATAAGCTTTATCCAGAACATCTTCAAGGATTTCAGCTTTAAGCAGTGCGCATTCACTTTCATCAGCGACACGAAAGTCTGATGCCAGATTTACACTGTGCGCATTTTCCCGCAAAACATCAGTACAAAACGAGTGGATCGTACCAATTTTTGCCCCCCGGCACAACATGGCTTGTCTGCGCAATCTTCTGTTATCGGGCTTGTAAGACAGTCGCTTCTGTATTTCATCATATATCCGCTCACGAAGCTCAAGCGCTGCGGCTCTTGTGTATGTGATCACCAGAAAGTCATTGATATTGGCACCTTCCTCAATCCGGCTGATTAATCGATCGACAAGCACCTTGGTCTTGCCTGAACCTGCTGCTGCCGACACAAGCAAAGCGCCCCCACGGTATGCAACCACTGCTTTTTGCTCCGGTGTATAGTCAAATTTTTGCTCACTCATTTTACTGATCCTCGTCTGTTGCATCTCGCTGCAATATTTCCCATATCTCTGCCGTCTTCATTTTTCTAACAAATTTGCGTTTGCCGCCTGCCGCTTCATCAAAAGCGCATACCATATGGAAATCACAGTATAGACAAGCATTGTCACTTTCACTCTTGAACATCGGCTGGCACGCTATGGCGCCGCTCAGTATTTCCATCGCTGCATTACCCAGCATTTTTGCTACATGTCTTTCGATTAGCGCAATTTGCTCAGGACTTACCAAGCTATCTCCTTTGAACTCATTATCTTTAGAAAGCTTGACCGGCAGATATTGTTTGTCTTCGCCCAACTCCATAGCCTCTATAATCAGCGGATCATTGAGCAACAAGCCGCCTCTGCGCAGTGCTTTCTTGCGTGCTCTGCTGATCTCTTCCTCAGATGCATCTCTGTGCGACTTAATAATTACATCACGCGCAGGAACATACAATACGCCACCCGGAGCAATTGGGGCATCATAGCGTAGCGCTCCGTATTTTTGCAAGGCAAAAAGATAGATGAGCATTTGCATATCTCTGCCATACATCACATCGGACAGACTAAAGACCTTTTTCCCTGTCTTGTAATCAATGACCCTCAGATAGAGCTTATCTCCATGTGTCCATCCATCCACCCGATCAACGATTCCCCTCAGCGATGACAAATCAAATCCCTGTGCGGTATGTACGCCGCATTTCTGATTTTTAAGGAGTTCAGAAAAATCAAGCTCAAAATCAAGGGGAACAAAATCCGAAAGTTTGAGTTCTTCAATCATATCGGTGAGTATGCGGATCACATCCTCCTCCAGACGGCGGAAAAGGTAAATAAATCTGGCATTTCTTCCTTCAAACCCGAACAAATACTTTGATATATACTCATCAATATATTTTGCAGCCAAGGCCTTGCAAGATGTATCGTCTACATGATTAAATCCTATCGTTTCTTTAATCTCACGAGATATGCCTTCTAGGACAAAGTGCATGAACGTTCCCGCCATAGGTGCGTCAAAAGCTGCCGGTACCCGCGGCTTGAGCTTTAGTCCGCTATGCATAAAATGCTGATACGGACAGGAATAATACTTATCCACCCTTGAGGGTGACAGTGTAATGTGCTGTCCGTATAATCTCCGGGCAGATTCGGGCTTGAGCTTGCTTTGCGATACACCGGGTAAACAGGCCATTTCAAAAACTTCATAGCGCATGGGCGGTATACATCCCGATTCTGAGCTGTCCGGGCAAAGCGCACTGATACCAAACATTTCAGAAATCCGCCGCACTATAAAAGATGGCCTTGAGCTGCCGGATGTCGCGTACATCACAACCAGCGCTTGCGATGGTAAGGTCAGCGTTGAGTAGAGCATATTCATTTCTCTATAGAGGCTTTCCTCCATTCCTGCGGGCATACCTGCGGCCAATCTGCACAGCTCCTCGCGCTCACTTTCGGATAATGTCCCACCGCAATGACTCAGCATGGGCATATTTTCATCCGTTGCACCGAGGACAATCAGGCATTTTAAGTTCCTGCGTCTGCTCATGGACATACTGCCCAGTGCTGTTCTGTCCAGCGACACAGGTATCACGCCGACATCATAACGGGATAAGACCAGTAAGAGTATCTTCCGAAACTCTGATGGCGACAGTTGCGTATCTTTAACAATGCGATATATCTGTTCCATGGCGCTCACGATGATATCCCAGAGTTGCGTGTATTCATCTGCAAGACGCGGCTCCGAGCGATTTTTCAGTTCAGCGGCCTTGGCTTCTAAGTGCTTAGGAAATTCTGTACGTTCAAGAAATCTGTACAATGCACTCAGTTTGGTTCCCGCTTCCGACACGCCTTTGATTTCATCACGAAGAGTGATGATCGGATGCGTGATTTTTCGGCGTAATGCGTTCAAGTGGTCGAGCGCCGCCATATGCGCCGCCCCTTCATCATCGGATACCGGCAATGTCCAATCTTTAAGCCATAGCGTTGCACGTATATTCCATTTGAGTACATAATTTTCTAGCATCGCACACTCATCGGCCGAGATGCCCATAAGACCTGTTTTTATATATTTAAAAACAGGCTTATACTCCCAGCCTCCCGCAACAATTTCAAGTGCGGCATCTATATGAGTGATTGGCGGTTTGTCCAGAATATCGGCTCTGCCGCTTGAGAAAAAGGGAATTTCATATTTTTCAAAGACATTTTCACATATCGAACCATACTGCTCCCAATTCCGAGCCATAACGCCGATATCGCGCCACCGATATCCGGCACGAACCAGCGCCTTGATTTTATGCGCAGCACATACACATTCATCATACGGCTTGCGTACACCATATAATTCTACGGCAGTGCTTTCTTCCGGGTATTTTTGTGCTTCATGCCGGAAAAGATGTGTTTCAAGAAAGCTCAGTTCAGCGCAGCGCAGCGCATTTGCGCTTTTTTCTGAATGGCTGACGTGCACTTTTACATTATACTTTTTCGCAAGCGCAGCAAGCTCAGCAGCCGTCCTGCGGGGTATTTCAAATATCTCATGGTCTTCATCCGGATCATAGGTCAGGCATACTGTAATGTGCGCATTTTTCCGTATCAGCTCTTCAATAACGCTGCGCTCTTGCGCTGTAAAGTCATTAAATCCATCAAAGTAAATATGTCCTTCATTGCCAACAGTGCTCTCACCGATGACATCTGCAAGCCTTGAGACCATGTCAGACGCATCACCGCCGTGAACGTCCAGCAGGGCGTCATAGGCACTCAAGATCAGCGCCAGATCCTCCAGCTTTTCTGCCAACTGCTCTGAGGCTTTTTGGGCAAGTTGTTCCAAAATCTTGGCTGAAATCTGAAAGCTTTTGAGTTCCTTCATCGTCTGGAGCATACTGTCCAGAAGCTCCATGCGTATGCCTTTCGCGCCAAATACCCGCAACTGAGGTGCCACTGATTCAATCGCCCGGTGCATCACCAGCATTTGTCCGCCATCGTCCAATATTGTGGATGGATAACAAAGCTCCAAAAATACGCGCCCGCACAGGCGCGTAAAGCTCAGGGTTTCACCGCGAAGCGACAAAGAGTCACCGCAAACCGCAACGAGTTGCCGCTCCGCATCATGTGAGTATTGTTCCGGAACAATCAGAAGCAGGTTATTTTCTCCTGCTTCTATCTTCTTTTTAATATCGCGCTGAATCTGCGCAGTCTTTCCTGTTCCGGCACGACCAACAATCAGATGAATCATTGCTGATTACTTACCGTCGTGGAAGGATGTAAATTCTCTTTTTTCCTCCGGTGTCGGCGGAGGACTTCCATCTTTTATATTCTTTAGCATCCACGCCATATTATTGCCCAGCACACGCATGATTTGCAGACCCTCGGCATCTTGCAATACATGTTCGGGTTTGTTCCCATGTACGGCATTCCAATATTGTGAAGAAATAACAGGCATCTGAGCTATCGTAAAGTATTTATTCAACCTGTCAAATGCTGCCGAAGCGCCGCCGCGGCGACAACTGACCACACATGCCGCAGGTTTAAAGGCAAACTTTCCGCCATAACTTGCGTAAAACACTCTGTCCAGCAGCGCGCACAGCGCTCCATTGGGCCCTGAGAAGTATACAGGTGATCCGACAATAAGGCCATCCGCTTCATGGATTTTAGCCAGTACCATGTTGCAAATATCATCATCAAATATGCACACACCGGTTTTCCAACACTTTCCGCAACCAACACAGCCCCTGATGGGCTGTGTCCCTATGTGAAACCATTCGGTTTCTATTCCGTTTTTTTTAAGTGATTTTTCTACCTCGGCAAGCGCTGTGTAGGTGCAACCGTCATTCTTCGGACTTCCGTTGAGTAGTAATACTTTCATGTTTCGCTCCTTCGTTATTTATAATTTTTTATAGCTTTAAGTCCCACAGGGATACTATTTCATAATTAGTCTGCGCTCGATAATCCCTCTCGAAAGGCTTCTGATGTCACTCACGGTTACAAACAATTCATCATATTCCTTGAGCATTTTCATGGTGACAGGTACATCTTTTCTGTGCACTTTCAAATTGACCGCCAATTTTTTACCTTCTTTGCCCTCACAATCAAAAGTGGTCACACCATAACCCTTGTCACGGAGCTTGAGTGTAATTTCCTTCGCTTCATCAAAGCTCGTGATAATCTCGATCTGTTGCAGCCCCAGTGCCAGCTTATCTTCAATCACCATGCCGAGGAATATCCCCACCACAAAGGCCGCACCAAAGGCCACCGCCCGAAACGGGTCTTCTGCCAAGCCCAGCAGTACCGTACTAGTGAGAATGATCCATATGGTGATCTCCACCGCAGACAGTACGCTCGCTGCGATCCTATTGCCCCGCGTTGTAAGTACAAGCCGCACCGTGGTTACGGCGACTTCGAACAGTTTTGCAAAAAATATAATTGCATATATCACTGATATCCCAACCTTTCTACCGCTTCGGTCAAGAAGCATTCTTCGTAATCTCGCTTCAAATACGCATATGTCTCCTGTGCGGCAGCTTCATTATCAAAAATACCGATCACTGTCGGCCCAGATCCGGTCATCACCGCGCCCAGCGCATTGTGGTCATACATCTTGCTCTTGATATCCGAGATCTCTTTTGCACCTTTTGGCAAGACATCTTCAAACACATTGTACATACGTCTGGCAACCCCGCTCAAGTCGTCTTGCTCAAGCGCTTCGATTATGCCATCGGTATCCGGTCTTGCACGAATTTTATCGCATCGCACACGCTTAAAGAGTTCCGGCGTCCGCACCGCAAACGGCGGCTTACATATCACAATATGGCACTTGGGGAGCGGTGGAAGATTCGTCAGCAGCTCTCCCCTACCCTCGGCCAGACTGGTACCCCCATCAATACAAAAAGGAACATCCGCACCGATTTCATATCCTATTTTTTCTAAAGCTTTGCGCCCCAGATCGGTCTGATACATTTTATCGAGCAGACGCAGCACACATGCGCCATCTGCACTGCCCCCACCCAATCCGGCACACACCGGTATGCTCTTCTGAATGTGGATATATGTCTTTTGCCCCCAAATTCCTGTGTGCGTATAAAATGCCAGTGCGGCTTTTACCGCAATATTACGCTCATCATCAGGCAAAAATTGCAGCCCGGACTTGACTTTAATCCCCTCACCTTTTGTGCATTCTATTGCAATTTCATCAGCAAGGCTGACCGTCTGCATCACCATCTTCATGTTGTGGTAGCCGTCAGACATTTTAGAGACAATGTCGAGTGAAATATTTATTTTTGCATATGCCTGTGCTGTTTCTTTCATCAAAAATCCTTCGTCTCAAATAATACATCCATCAGCGAGGTTCCTGTATCAATATGCGATCCGCACTCGGCATCTGCTTCACAGAACCGAAGACCGGTCTGATGGTCGATTCGGCTGTCATAGATGATATACGGCACCGGTGTACCATCATGCCCGCGTGTGGACGTGAGCGTCTTGTGGTCTGATATCACCAACATTCTGAAATCCTTGCCTGTTTTATCTAGCTGCTCAAGCATCGGCGCAAGCACTCTGCTGTCTATCCATTCTATGGCTTGTATCTTTCCGGCGGTATCCCCATTGTGCGTACATTCGTCCGGCGCTTCGATATGGATTGTGGAAAAATCATGATCTTCAAGCGCACTCAGCGCCGCTTCAGTCATCCCTTCATAATTGGTATGAAGCTCCCCGGTCGCACCGTCCACCATAATGATGTCAAGACCAAGCAGCACACCGATACCTTGACATAAAGGCACTTCTGAAACTATGGCGCCAGTCTTTCCATATTTTTCGGTGAAATTGGGCAGCACCTTAGATGTACCTTGCGCCCAAAACCAAATCCCATTTGCGGGCAGCTTTCCTTCCGCACGTAGGGCATCATTGATCGGATGCTTATCTAACAACTCATGCGCAAGCTTCATCAGATGCTTTAACACGTTCGCATTGTCACCACCGTCGGGCAGTATTGATTCAATCACTGTACCCAAATGGTCATGCGGCGGAAAAAAGTGGATACCATCTATATCCCCTTGCGCTTGTACGGCAATATGTCTAAATGAGTTTCCGGGAAATACGGTCATCCCGGCTGCTTGCGCCGCTGCTGCAAATTCAGGTAATGCAAATAAATCCCCCAGAAGCGCATCGGCCAAATCACCCTCTATCGAGCCGCCCGAATGAGATAGAATTTTCTTTTTTTCGAATGGTACATCTGCATCTTCCAGCGTTACCATATTGCACCGATATGCGATATCTCCGGGCAAGACGGTTATGCCGCTCGCTGCGGCTTCCAATGCGGCTCTGCCGGCCAAGTACTGCTTGGGATCACATCCAAAAATAGATAAAATCGCAACATCGCTTCCTGCGGGCATCCCTTCCGACACCGTGCGCACAGTGCCTAGCTTTCCGGCTGAGGCAAGTTTGTCCATTGTGGGTGTGCTTGCGTATTGAAGCGGGGTTTTGCCGCCGTACTCAGATAGAGGTTCGTCGGCCATACCATCGCCTATGACGAGTATATATTTCAAGAAAGTACCTGCTTTCATCTGATTTGGTTATAAGGAAATATCACATCTCCCATGTGATTTGCTCCGAATCAGTCTCAAAGTCAATCAACGCCTCATCCATCAGCCTGAGCATTTCCAACTCACTGCGGAAATTCTGCTTCATGTCTTTTTCAACCCAAGTAATTACCCCCTGCCACGAAGCATTCTGCCTGAATCTGACCAGCACATCAAATGTGCAATTGCCATGACCCGGACCTTCATACATGGTCATATCAACCCCATCGTCATGGGGTGTGGTGCGCTTTGAAGTTTTTTTCCCGGACTTGCCTTTTTTATCATTAAACGACCTTGGCGCAAGAAATGCCTGTGGAAATTTCTTATCGTCAAAAATTTCTTCCATCTTTTCTATCATACGCACAAGGGTAAAAAATTCATAAGGCTCATCTAAATATTGGCTGATTAACTTGCCTTTATAAAAACCGCGTCCATAAGATATGATTTCTATTCTCATTTTTACCGACATTGCGGTAACGGGTGCCTTTTCCTGTAATTCCAATGGTAAAACACTCCTTTCGCATGGTTTGTTGAGCGTACATAATATATCATAGGCGCAAACGTAAATCTCGCAACATGCACAGACTTGGTGCGCCAAAATGATATATATATTTAAATCCTATATGATGATTGTGCGGCAATCATCATATCACATTTTTAATAAAATATCCACATCATTCATTGCCAATTGTAGTTCCGATCTCACTTTTCTTATCAGAAAACACAGCTTTGAGCAAAAGCGGCGTTAAAAACACCGTAATCAAAACCACAATAATCACGCTCGGATACATAGTCGAGGCAACATATCCCGCCATGATCCCCTTTGCCGCAACAATAAACGAAACCTCGCCTCTTGCAATCATGCCCACGCCAATTTGCAGACTCTCCCTACTCGTGAATTTGCTGATTTTCGCACCCAGACCACAACCCACGATCTTTGAACCTATGGCCACCACAACCAGCACCGCTGTAAAAATTATAATATTACCCGTCACACCGTCAAAAGAAGTATGAATGCCTATGTTCGCAAGAAACACAGGGGTAAAAAACAGATAGGACAACTGATGTGTCTTGTGCTCAATCACCTCAACACAACGCGTGGTACAAAATGCAATCCCGGCCAAATATGCACCTGTGATACTTGCAAGCCCTAAGACCTCCGCAAGATAAGCCATCAAAAAGCAATATGCTATAGCAAAAATCGCCAACCTGCTCCGGGTTCCAAATCTGGCAGTAAACCAGTTGAAGAACTTGCTCATCAGTACCCCGGCAATCACAGCAAAAGCGAAGAAAATAATGATTTTTAAAAGCGTCAGACCCAAGACGCCTATAGAGAACCCTCCGCCGCCCATGCCCATGACTGCCGCAAGAATGACGATGACCAATACATCATCAAATAGCGATGCACCCATGAGCGCCGTACCCACCGGCGTTTTGAGCTTACCCATTTCATGGAGCGCTTCAACAGTAATACTGGTAGACATCGAAGCGATGATCACACCGATAAAGAAACTCTCAAATGAGGGGTATCCGAATAAAAACGCAGTGAGAAAACCCCCGCCCAACGCCGCAATTACACCCAATAGTGATATCAGCAATGAAGATTTAAGTGCATGACGCAGTTGCCGAAAGTCTGTTTCCATACCCGCAGCAAATAACAGAAGTATCACGCCAAATTCGGCAATAACTGATATGGTTTCGTTAGGCTCTACGAGATTAAACACCGCAGGACCCAGCAAAACACCCGCAATAAGCGCCCCCACGACCTGCGGCAGATGAATTCGTTTCATAAACACAGCCAGCGCTTTTGTGGATAACAATATCAGTGCAATAAACAATAATAGTTGAATGTCGATCATTGTGAATCAACTCCCATCTGTGCATTTACTGTTCACAGGGCAAGGTCATTAAATTAGGCAAACCATCACCGTTTTAAACCTCTACAATGGCCTCTATCTCCACAGTGGCATCCAGCGGCAGTTGGTTCGTTCCGAGCGCTGATCTGGCATGTCTTCCCGCATCACCAAACACATCAAATAATAATTCCGATGCCGCATTGGTCACCATGTGCGGTTGGTCAAAACCGTCTTCGCAAGCAACAAATGAGAGCAGTTTGACAAAATTCTTGATTGAGTCCAGGTCGCCCAGTTCCGCTTTGAGCGTGGCCAGCATCGATATCATACAACGGCGTGCGGCAGCTTGACCATATTCTACGCCGTGTTCTTTTCCGAGTTTTCCGGTATAAATGGTTCCATCTTCCTTAACAGGCAGATGTCCCGAAACAAACAGCAGATTACCTACCCGCTTCACAGGCAGATACATGGCCTTTGGCGGTGACACTTCCGGCAATACGATGCCTAATGCTTCCAGTCTTTGTTCAGCTTTCATGATCAAATCTCCTCAATTAATAATTTTCAACTTTTTAGTTTTAGTTAGGTAAGCGCTTTTCTTTTGTGAAAAGAAAATATGCCAAAATCGCCAAAACCGGCATACCCACAGCCGCCAGCGTCAATGACCCATTTATGCCGCCTCCAAAAATGCTGCCTCCCGCTCTGAGTACATAAGGCGCAAGAAACATGCCCAAATTCTGAAACCCCAGATGAATGGAAATGGCTATTGGAATGAGTTTTTGTGGTGATAATGACATCACTTGACTTGAAATATATGGATTGGTCAGATTCCAGCCGATCCCTATAAAAGCGGCGGCAAGCCAAATCCCGGCGATGTGCGTTGTGAATACTATTTTCAAAACAAATCCCAACACGGACAAAATATAACCAATGGGTACAATCCATTTCCGGAATAATCTGCCCCAAATACTGTATGTCAGTCCAACGAGCACCGAAACAATCGTGAGTGTCGAATTAACCAGCCCCGCTTCCACCGAAGTGCCCAACTGATGTTCTGAGATAATATAAACAGAGCTGTATAGATTAAAGGAAATAATAAATACGACAAATACCAAATGAAGCATCATCATGAGGTATACTTTGCCCGGAATTTCACGCATACCATTTTTAATGACATTCAGCGTTGATGTCGGTGCACCGCTTGCAGGTTCCCCGATGCGCAAAACAGTTCTTGACAAAGTTTCCTGATCCGGTTTTTTCGGCATGAGCAATCCGAAAATTACAAGCGTGATTATACTGACAAATCCGAGAAGATGTGCAGTCGGCCAATTGGCACCATCATTTCCCGCAGCGATAACTCCGGCAATCACTGCCGTCAGCCCCGAACCCCCTTGCATTATCGCTCCGGTGAGCGCCAAGCTTGCGGCTCTTTTTTCAGGCTCAATAAATTCCCCTATGATTGAATTTACCAATGCCGACCCTGCACCTCTATGTACGCCCAAAAAACCCGCTGCGATCATCAAAAACACAAAGGAAGCCCTGCCGCCCGCAAATGAAAAAACAGCAAAATATATAAGCGTTATTGATGCCGAAATCATCAGCAGATACTTCTTGTTGAACTTTAAAACCAATGGGCCTATGAGAAAAGACACGATCAGTGCAATGATTCCCGGAAATGTAATGATTGTCGAAACTGTATTGGCTGATACCGATGGATATGAATTTATGATGTATGCAATTGAAGGAGGTGTTACCCCTCCGGCTAAGTACATTGTGGATCCAAGTATACACAATGCCAGCAGTGCCTTTTTTTGTGTAGGCATTTCGTACCCAATCCTTTTACATATATTGAATCTAACCATAACATAGTGCTGCGCTAATAACAAGTATTTGATTTCCCAATAAGTGTTCAATCACTTATTACAATATCCTCGCTTCTCAATTTAGACGATGCACAGTAAAATGGTAAACAAAACCACGCTCAAAGGAGACACACCTATGAAGCAAAAATGGGGCATAATCATCACCGGAGTCATTGTCGGCCTGGTGTCTGTCTGTCTGGGACATCTGGGCAATCCCGGTAATATGCAGCTTTGCGTAGCCTGCTTTATTCGTGACACCGCAGGAGCACTTGGGCTGCACAGAGCCGAACCCGTTCAATACATACGACCGGAAGTCATAGGACTCGTCTTGGGCTCATTCATTATCGGACTGATCAAAAAAGACTTTGCTCCCAAAGGCGGCTCATCTCCTTTTACGCGATTTATACTCGGAATATGCGTCATGGTCGGAGCGCTCATTTTCTTGGGCTGCCCAACAAGAATGGTATTACGCATCGCAGGTGGCGACTTAAATGCTTTGGTCGGACTGGTCGGATTTGCCGGAGGAATATTGACAGGCATAGTATTTCTCAATCGAGGATTTTCTCTAAAACGCAGCTATGACCAACCACTCGCCGAAGGTCTGGGTATGCCATTTGTGAGCGTTTTGCTACTTATTGCACTCATCGCCGCTCCATCATTTATTTTCTTTAGTCAAAACGGCCTCGGATCAATTCACGCTCCTTTCCTTATTTCATTGGTCGGCGCATTGATTGTGGGCGTGGTCGCCCAGCGTTCAAGGCTTTGTTTCATCGCCGGTGTGCGTGATGTTGTCTTATTCAAGGACTTTCACATGCTGGTTGGTTTTGTGGTCATTTTAGGTGTTGTTCTTGTCGGAAACCTCATCACCGGAAGATTCCATTTAGGCTTCGATGGCCAACCTGTTGCACACAGTGAATGGCTGTGGAATATACTTGGCTTGTATCTTGTGGGCTTCGGCTCAACACTTCTGGGCGGTTGCCCCATGCGTCAACTGATTATGGCAGGTTCAGGAAGCAGTGACTCCAGTGTGACTGTCCTAGGCTTTTTGGTCGGCGCTGCGCTCGTACACAATTTCGGTCTCGCCTCTTCTGCGGCAGGCACAACAGCCAATGGCCGCATCGCATTTTTTGTGTGTGTCGCCATTGTCTTTGTCATTGCCATTATGAATTCAAAAAAATCCTCAATAAATTAATGAAACACTGTTGTTCAGATGGCGTGTTGTTGCATCTAATTTCTGTGTGATTTTCACAATATTGCCCACTCAAATGAGTAATCAAACGATTAATGACAGCTCAACAGCATTTGTGCTATACTTTTTTATCTGAGCAAAACGGCGGCGGGGTTGCTTCTCTGAAAGGAGCAGCATATGACACTAACGGAAACAATTGCATTACTTATGCTTATCATTGCCGTTATTCAACTAGTGGTGTACATCTTCCGTAAAAAGAAGTAAGCACCTCACCCTACTAAACTAACAAGGCGTGGCGCTTCCTTCTTGATTTCAAATCAAACCCGAGGAGCGACCCGCTGTAGCAAGTAAGCCGCCCGATTGCTCATATATTACCATAAACATCTCAGTTTTGTCAATCGCAATACAATTGACTTAAGTTAAGGAAAGGCATGTTATAATATGAAAACAATCGTCGATGCACTGGGACTTTCGTGCCCGGAACCGGTACTCAAACTCAAACAAGTCATAGATACCGCCGATGAAATAGAGTTGTTGGTTGACAGTCAAGTCTGTGTTGAAAACTGCACTCGTTTCGCACGGTCAAAGGGGTACAACATCTCAGTTACAGGCACCACCGGACTATACACGATGACATTAACAAAAAATTAACCACCAAGGAATATTTCCCATGAACTACTTGGCCACATTTCATACACATTATGGGGCATTACAGTTTAATAATTACTGTAAAAAAGAAGGTTTGCCCGCAAAAATGGCGCCGGTTCCGCGTGAACTGAGCGCTTCATGCGGTGTCTGTGTCCGCGTTGAAACCGCTTGCGCCCCTGATTTATCAAAACATGAGGATATGGAGTGTTGCTATTCGGTTTCAGAAAATGGCACATACACACCATACACCACATCAAGTGACAGTCCACTTACATCAGAAGAAGGAGTCAAATAGCATGGGCAGTAATGAATTTAAGCAAATCACTTCTTGCGGCGGTTGAGTCGCCAAGTTGCCGCAAGGCTTGCTGCAGGATGCAGTTTCAAATATTCCGGTCGCCTCCGATGCACACTTGCTTGTAGGATTCGATTCATCCGATGATGGCTCTGTGTACAAGCTTTCTGATGACATCGCAATGATCAACACATTAGACTTTTTCCCACCGATGGTCAGTGATCCTTATCTCTTCGGAAAGATCGCTGCGGCCAATTCATTGAGTGATATTTATGCTATGGGCGGTGAGGTGAAGACAGCGCTGAATATTGTCTGCTTTCCCGAAGAGGACGATCCGCACATCCTCGGAGCAATATTGCGAGGCGGCGCTGAAAAGGTACTGGAAGCGGGCGGTGTTTTGTGCGGTGGACATTCTATAAATGATAAAGAGATCAAGTATGGGCTTTCCGTAACCGGAGTTGTCCATCCCGACCGGATCATGTATAACAATCGCTGCCGGATCGGTGACAAGATCATACTGACCAAACCACTTGGTGTGGGCATGGTGACTACTTCATATCTTGCCGGAGTGGCTTCAGAGGATAGTTATCAGCAAGCTTTAAACAGTATGCAGCGGCTCAATAAATATGCCTTTGAAATAGCACGAAAGTTCCGAATCCACGCATGTACCGATGTAACCGGGTTTGGATTGCTCGGTCATCTCAATGAAATGGTCACGCCGAGCTACTCCATCCGAGTGGAGTCTAGGGATGTACTATATATAGATGAGGCTAAAGAACTCGCCGAGGAATTTTTAATCACCGGCGGCGGCACAAAAAACCGACTATTTCTGAAAGGTTCAGTCGATTTGCGTGGCATTTCTATGCCCATTGAAGAAATACTGTTTGATCCTCAGACCTCAGGCGGCTTGCTTATCAGCGTCCATGGTGATGACGCCGATGCATTGCTTGATGCACTTTCAGACCAAGACCCCAAGTGCTGTATGATCGGTGACGTTATTGCGCGTGGTGAAAAAAATATCATTGTGGTTTAAGGGCGCATAAATTTTTAATTTCATCTATTGTCCAATTCTTTGAGACACTTATTGATTCATATCTTTTTATTTCCTCAATAATTGTATTGCAAAACCTTTTCAGATCAAGGTTATCTGGTTGGGTGTTTAGGCTGTCGGTTACTGTAGCAGTAACTTCATCACAATGCCCCCCTTTATTCTGCTTAACACGGCGTGTCGAGGTCTCCACCGCCCTACAAATTCCGCTAATTGTGTAAATTTTCACAGTTTAGCTCGCTCAAATGGGGAAACAAACGATTAATGACAGCTTGACAGCTTTTTGCTATACTTTCTTTGTGAGTAAAAACGGCGGCTAGGTTGTTCCCCCGCAAAAGGGGGTGATGGTAATAGTCGAGTGGTCAGAACTTTTTCAGTTAGGATTGCTGATTATCGCGATCATCTGTTTGTGCAGACCGCGTAAACGGAAATAACCGCCCACCATAGCGGTAAGCGGCGT
>WQVH01000036.1 GCA_009781695.1 Oscillospiraceae bacterium | reverse complement strand
TTTGAAAGATATGCCCAGTGGGCCTCGGCAGATATCGTTGTATATGGGGTAAACGATTGAAACGTTTGCACGTGGTGGAGTTCCTACCACTCAATGATTATCGAAGCTATGGGCACACCGCTCGTGAGCATTTGTGTTGCGGCATATGAACCGACACAATGGCTCGGAGCGCAAGATAATGGATTTACCCGTAATCGCAGAGCTGTTTTCAGCCCCAATGTGGGTACGCGGCTCTATATGTTCGGTGGTGTAGCCGACGGACAAACCCTCACTCATGCAGGAGGAATTGCCGGTACACCCAGTCGTTTCTGGCCTTTCCCCGGCTTGCAGAATACTGATCTAAATCGTCTGCGTGATGTAGACTTCAATAGTTTAGCGGATTTTGCACCTGCTGCTGCGCCTACCTTTAACTTTACAAGAGCGGCTGCACGATGGGATGTTAATAGAGACGCTAATGCTTTTGGAAGCAGATTGCCCGCAGGTTTGGCTGCTCAGTTGGATTCGATTCCTATGAATCCAATTACCGGGCTTCCTACAGGTGCGTGGAACACAAGGATTGAGATGATACTCAATGCTTCTGACCCACTGGCAACAGATAATGCAATGAACATGCATCAGGATATTTACAGGATGGCAACATTGACTCCTGTTGAGCAGATGTTGTGGGCATTCTTGTATTGTGATCCTCCGGCAGTGCGTGGAGAAAATCTGTCTTGGTACTACAGCACAGCGCATATGTTTGCTCCGAGACAAAGATATCTGACTGTAAGTGGTGCAAATGAGTCCGAAGTGCTGCGCAACTTCCAAGCTATGGCGGGTGAAATGATGTTTGGTGATGGTACAGCATTGCTGATACCGACGCGTGAACTCGTAGATGAAATGCTTGCCACCACAAATCTGGGTCCGGATGATTTGATTGGCTATATCAAGATGCGCGGCGGGGCAATGACCGCTGAAACTTTGGCTGCTAATGCGGTTATGGCCGGAGTGGAGCCGGAGGCATTTCCGGTACTGATTGCACTTGCTCAAACACTGACCATGGCATGGGAAGAAGATGGTCATCAGTGGCATGCGATGACGACTGCATCTCAACCCTTGTCACTTGGTGCAGTGGTAAGTGGACCGATAACAGAAGCGATTGGCATGGAAAATGAAATAAACATGGTCGGTAGCGGAAACACGGTCAATGCAACACTCAGTCGTGCGTTTCGTCTGTTTTACAATAATGTCGCAGGTAATATCTCCGGACATATCGACACCAGTGGACGTACAACACGTCTCAACGATCTTATATTGGTCGTAATTCCTGAAAACTATACTGTGACTCGTGCACTTGGATGGGAAACACATGCGGAGATGATGGGATTTTCGGCAGGCTCCAGTACGGTATCTCTTATTCCTTGGGTGCAAGGTACCGGTACGGGTGGGCCGTCTATGGAAACAGCCTTTGCTGATCCGGCCGCAGGCGCTTGGGATGCTACACGTACTTGGCAGCGTAACGCCGGATTTGCCGGTGCTGACATTGGCATTGCGTTCTTTTCACCGGCACATGCGGCTGAACTTGCTGTATTGGACGGAGGCATAACTAAAACGGAGCTCATACAGGGATGGGCTGTGTTACCCGGCACTCCGGCAGCTCCTGCGGCTACTGCTTATGTCACAGTCAATGGACTTCGCGCCGGAGAGGCAGATAGATTTGCCGGAATGATGACGAGCGGCGCTCAAGCAGGGCGTGTATTAGCTCGCTTCCCAATCGTTGTCGGACCAGCGAGCGGTGCGAGTTTTGTTGCTGCAGGTGAAGGGCCATTTTACAGAGCAGGTGTTTGGTCTACTGCTGTGATCAGCGGCACATCTGCAGCACCTGCAGTGATTCAAAATGCACAAACATCACCGAGTGCACCGCAAAATGTTCAAGTTTCGACTGATGCAACTGCTCGCACGGCGACACTGACTTGGGATGCACCTGCATTTGATGGAAACGGTGTAATCGAGGGCTATGAAGTATTCATGTATCATGGCGGAGTCATGACAACATTTGACTGGATTGCTGTTCCGGGTGGAGCTGCTGCAAGAAGCTTTACCTTTGAAAACCTAGTTCCCGGTGAGCAATACCACTTTAGAGTACGTGCGCACAACGATGTCATCAGCAATATCTATTACATCAACCGTCAGCATAATGGACACATTGTCAGTGGCATGGCCGGAGTTCCTAATGAATTTTGGCTGGATCTTGAACGCACCAGGGGACGCGGAGCGTGGGGACGTGCAACATGCGCAACCCGAACTGCATATGCAAATGCAGCAGATATAGCAGAAGGCTTATTGACTGCTGCAGATGTTACTCGCGGTGTCCGTCCGATACGTTCACATGTTGCAGTTCCCGGAGCGGTAAGACCGCCGGAAATCACAGCAGCATTGCAAAATCTGACTTATATTCATGCACCTAGGGCATTTTACACCGTGAGATTGCCGCAGAACATTCCGTTTGAAGTGCTCCCTCCTCATGAGATGACATACTTTGCACTTCCGCAGATACGTTTCCGCCCGGGTGGGGACTTCATTCCGCAAGCACTGCTCGATTTCTGGGCAGAGCGTGGATTTGTAATTGGAGACTTTACATTTGAGGCGTTTAACAATGGCAATGAGAACAATGAATCTCTGGCCGAAGCAGGTCTTATCCGAGTATGGCCATTGCTGGGTGGTGCGAGTGTACATGTTCCGAGTTCTGCAATAATAACCGCATACGATCCGGATGGTAACGATGCGATGGAATTTATCACTCTGAATCGGTTATGGTGTGACGATGAGGGTTGGCTAGAGTACTATGTCAACTTTGATGCAGACAAAAATGCCCAATGGCAGTACATCGACTTAACCGTTACGGTTTTCCGCCAGACTGCGGTGATCAGGCTGGTCAACAATCGGTTTGTTCCACAAGTTTTTGATTTGCGTGCATTTAACAACGGTACATGTGAACAAGTGCCGGATCTTGCAGGCAGAATCCGCATATGGCCGCAGCTTGACGGTATTGGCGCTCCGATTCCGATGAGTGCGATGATCACAGCGGTTGATCAAGACAATAATGATGCGCTGCAATGGATCACTCGGAATCGTCAGTGGGTCGATGGTGTAGGCTTCAGGGATTACTATGTCAACTTTGATGTGACCAAGGATGCGCCGTGGCAGTACATCACATTGACGGTGAGGGTCTTTGGTCAGACGGTAGAGCTGTTGCTGATCAACAATTTGTTCGTCGTGACACCTGTAGATGTGCTCAGCTTAAATGCATTCAATAATGGTAATGACAACAATGCATCGCTGGCAAACGCCGGAATCATCCGCATATGGACACGACTAAACGGCGTCAATGCATTGGTTCGGTATGACGACCTAACGGTCACTGCTGCACACACCAATGGTGGTGATTGTGCCATGGAATTTGTCCGCATCAATCGCATATGGAACAATATGGATTACGTCAACCTGATTGATGTGACCAAGAACAATGCTCCTTGGCAGTATATTGACCTAACGGTGACGCTAGGCAATCAGACTGTAGAGTTGCTGCTCATCAATAATACTTACTTGGGCTAACTGTATATCTGCAATAGGCAAAGGGAGCTGTTACGGCAGCTCCTTTTTGCAATGGAAGTGAGTTGTGATGGAAATTGTATCGGATTTTTGCTGCTTTTTATTCAAATATTATTGCAATCATTTTACAAATGTGATATAAATTCACCAAAGACAAGAATAGGTAGAAATCATGCACATTATCACCCCGCAGCTTGAGGATTATATAAATAAATCCTGACGTTCGCTATACAATGAGGCACAAAAGAATTCCGAACAAATGTCGCTGCGAAGGGTCAGTAAACAAAATTGAGCAAAGGAGGAATTATCCGCATAAAAATTCAAGAACCAATGGTTCTTAACAAATCTAAAGCTTATTTCGTGACTACCTAATCTTGCTTATATCTTTATTGGAGGTAAAAGCGTGAAAAAAAGATTTGCACAAATATTGGTTTGTGTGCTCACAGTCGTACTACTGAGCGGCATTGTTGTACCGGTTGCAGGGGCGGCTGAGCGTCTGTCTACCCCGGAAGTGAGACTCAATCACAACTATCGCTCACTCATCTTTACTCCGGATGCCGAAGCAAGCAGTTACACACTGTACGTATTTGCAACTTTTGCAGATGCACAAGCCGGAGAAAATGCTATAGCTCGTGCGGTTGACGTGCAGCCTACCATTGGCTCTACAGCAGCTGGCGGGACCACCCAAACTCCAGCACAGCAGCTAGACGATGGAGAAGTTCTGATTGATGTCAGACTGGTTCAATTTGAAGCTACCGCAGGAAATGCAGCTGTCGTCCGCACCCTTCCGGCAAGCTATACCCCGGCAGGTATCGGAGATTCGTGGTATCCCGGAGACGGACAAGGGGATACAACCAATCTTCGTCCCGGACAATATTGGTTCAGACTTCAAGCCATCGGTGCGCAACCGGCACAAAACTCTTTGCTCAGTGAAGTTGCGCTGATTTCCGAAGAGGAGCCAGGTCATACAAACCCATTTTCTATCTCTATGGGACCAGATGAAGGCAGAGCACTTCTTGAAGAATTGAGAGCAACACGTCCGAATGATTTCGGTACAACATCCGCTCATACTGTTCGCCTTATAGACCTACGTCCTGAGACTGAGCGTGCTGAAGAAGGACATCCGCGTTTCTTTGAAGCAGGCAACCGTATGACCAATCAAGATATGGGCGGCCCAACCGTCAATCAACCACATCTGATTTGGGATGATGATGCTTTGGAAGGAATCGTTGATATATTTGGCCCTGATAAAGATGCATATATCTGGGTGCTCTGACGAGGCGGCGGACGCACAGTTGCTGCGTCACAAGCTATAACCAGAGCAGGTTACAGAAATGTTATCAACTTCCAAGGCATAAACCAATGGACACATGGACTCATGTTCGATGCTCCTGATTTCCGTTTCGTGCCGGATAGAGGCGAACAAGCCACACCGGGCAGTATTGTTGGAGATGTAACAGAATCACCGGGTGCGGTGAGATTTGTGCCCGAAGAAAACAGTATTCTATGGAATAGTGTTCCTCATGCGCAAACACGCATATTCGTGTTTGCCGATGAAGATGAAACCAATCCGGATGATGCCGTAGGGTATGCTGTGGTAGCCCCTGTTGCAATGGATTATTCGGGTGCAAATGCTATGTGGAATCAACGGATGAGCAAGAATCTTTCGGAAATTCCAAACCTCACAGTAGGCGAAACATACTTTGCCCGCATTCAAGCAGTTCCCAGCCCGAACAGTCCCATAAGGGGTGTTACACCGGCTATGGACTGGGGTGCAAGTTCGGCGCTCAGTGTGCCGGTTTCATTCGTTGCAGCAGAAGCTTCAACACCCTCCGAACTGCCGTTTGTAGATGTTCCGGCAGATGCTTGGTACAGGGACGCTGTGGCGTTTGTAATTGACCGCGGTATCATGCAAGGTACATCAGCGACCACATTTGAGCCGAGCGCAAATCTGAGCAGAGCTGTAGTCACAACAATCCTTTACCGTATGGCGGGTGAACCCGAAGTTACTTATCGTCCGATATTCGGTGATGTAGCTTCCGGAGGTTGGTACAGTGATGCTGTGACTTGGGCATTTGATGCAGGTGTAGTCACGGGATTTGATGCCAACACATTCGCACCGTCTGTAAATATCACCAGAGAACAGTTTGCTGCAATGATGTTCCGTTTCGCCCAATACAATGATGAAACAAGCACTGTTCCTGCAAGCTTTACTTTGGCTCAATTTACAGATCATGGCAATGTAAGTGCTTGGGCAAGAGAGGCTGTGCTTTGGAGTGTATACAATGAGTTGCTTGTCACGGAGACACCAACGACACTTGGTCCGCAAGAGGCAGCCACTCGTGCGCAAGCTGCAGTGATGCTCATGCGATACATTCAGGCATTTGTTGATTAAATTATAAGCGATAATTACATAGAAGAAAGTCCGGTGAAACACGCCGGGCTTTTTTCTTGTAAATTTTCGATCAAGTATTTTATTATTGCGAATAAATATTTAAAGTTTATGCAAGAAAACATATTGCGATATGGGGGTTTTTAACAAAACATACTTTTGACTGTGCGTTTTTATAGTAGAAATTAGCCAAAATGTTGTTGCAACAATTTTGTAAA
The DNA here is from genome assembly GCA_009781695.1 of Oscillospiraceae bacterium. GTDB lineage: Bacteria > Bacillota > Clostridia > Oscillospirales > Oscillospiraceae > WRMH01. The sequence continues at coordinate 14,046 of WQVH01000036.1, read as the reverse complement.
TGTGATATAAATTCACACAAGACAAGAATAGGTAGAGTAACGCACATCATCTCACAGTTTGAGGATTATTGACTTGCGCTGCAAAACTAAGGTCTATGACGGTCTTCAAAAAAGCACTGATTGAATGTTGCTGCGAAAAATGAAAAAATAAAATTTATCGAAGGAGGAGGTCTAAACACAAGAAGTTCAAAAAATAGAAATAAATCATGATCTATTTCTAAAAGCAAAAACTCATTTCGCGACTACCTAATCTTGCATATCTTGATAGGAGGTAAAAGCGTGAAGAAAAGATTTGTAAAAGTGTTGGTTTGTGTGTTGGCAGTCGCACTGCTAAGTGGTATTGCTATGCCGATTGCGGGGGCAAGCATTACGCTTACATTTTTAAGTCCCTTTGGATTTAATGAGACAAACATGCCAATAAACCAACCACTTACGGTGCGTAGCGCCGATGTAGGCAGCGGGGAAGTGCTGCAGCTTCGCTTTGACAGACCCAATGATGCGCACATTATTGGGTCGATCGCAAGTGATTTGATTGCCGAACACACCGCAGTATCCGGAACCGGTAGTGTGATCATTCCGGCCAACACAGCAGGTCCGAGACCTGCCAATGATTTCGACAATTGGGCAGATAATGCTGCCGTTGTGATCGGTGTTGTAGACGACAATATGGCGGCTTTATGGGCATCTTACTATGCGAGGGAAATTGAAGCTCGTGGTACGCCGGTTGTAGTGGTTGTAAATGAAATGTTTGAGCAAGCATTGATCAATGGTGCGCTAAAGAATGGATTTACTGAAATGCGCACGGTGACAATAGATGCGGTGCTTTATTCAAGATCCTTTGCTAGGGCGGCCGGGGCTAATCGCAATGATTGGATTACCGCCAATATTTTGGCAGGTACAGCGAATGTATTAGGCCGCGCCGGTGATGCATTGACTGATACTTTAACGCCTATTGAAACAGCTCCGCCGGATATAACGTCCGCTATGCTGGGTACTGATATCCCGACAACTGTATCTGGAGGTTCTTCAGCAACAGTAACTCGGGCATTTTTCCATATGTCACAAGCGTTTCGATTTGGAGATGGATTGCCGCTTGTCGTTCCAACTCAAGCACTTGTAGATGAACTGATTGCAGCAGGAAATCGCAACAGAGATGAAATCATAGGAAGAATGGTCGGCGGCGGTTTGATCACAGTTGAGAATGTCGCAGTAAATGCTGTAATGGCAGGAGCAATACCGGAATATTTTCCGGCCGTTCTCGCCATAATGGAAGCATTTGCCAACGATTTTGAAGATGATTTACTGTTAGACAGAGCGCTTCGTCAAAGTGTGCAATCGACCATAGTTGCAGTGTTGAGCGGTCCGCTATGGCAAGAACTGGGGATCATCAGTGACCGCAGTGATTTGGGCGTGGGTCCGCTGGGCAGCGGTTATGCTGCAACCTCAACAATAGGCCGTGCCATCAGTTTATCCTATCGTAATATCGGTCTGAACAGACCGGAGGACACATCTGTTCGGGGCGGCATGGCACGTATTCAAGACCATGTTATCGCCGTCACAGCCGAATCAACCGAACCGCTCAATCGTCCTGCCGGTTCGGGATGGGCGATGACACATAGTGAAAATATGGGATTTGGCAGCAGTACAAACACTGTGACATTAGTGGTTGTCAATCAAGCGCGATTTACAGCAGGTATTGGCGGAGGGCTTGGGACATTTAACGTTGGAGGCCCTCCAGCCCTCGGAGGTAATCCCGGTACTAATGTAATAACCAGCATAACGGCTGCCGGAGCCGCAGGAGCGGCCATAAGCGATGGACAGCCTTCAATTGTGATGATTGCTGCACCACATGCAAACCTTATGGCTGCGACACATGTTTCCGGTGTGCCGCAAAATGCAAGTCAAGCTGTGGGTGGACGCGGATTAGAATCAAAGGATGCATTGGTTGCGCTATTAGTCCCTGATGTCAATAACAGAGCCTTGATATGGCCAATCGTATATGGCGGTGACTGGAGCCCGACCAGAGTCTTTAACGGTGGTGCCGGGGTTGGTACAAATGGATTTGTCACGCAACGCGTGGGTGGAGGTGTTCAAGTACCTCCGAGTCCGCAAAACTTAGTCGTGACAACACCGGCAAATAACACTGCGGAGCTCACTTGGACTGCATTGACCGGAGCGCCGATTACAGGTATGACATTAAGATATGAGGTTTCGGCTGACGGTGGAAATAATTGGGTAGAAGCAGATGGTGATGCATACCATACTTTTAATGATTTGCAGCCGGGCATACACACCTTTGCTTTAAGGGCAGTCAATACAGAAGCCAGAAACAGTGCCTTTATTGACCGCATAGACGGTGCAGGCAGCGCATTTGGGGTACGTTGGGAAAGAAGCGGACGCGGCGCTTGGGTCATCTATAGTACAGGGGTACAAGGTACTGCACTTTTAGCCGCCGAACTTGAATAATTAGGAGGAAGGCACATGAAGAAATTCAGTAAGCTTATTGCCTGTATGTTGGCAATCATGATGCTTGTTGGAATCACAGCGACTATGGCAAGCGCAAATGAGCCTGTGACGATAACATTCATTAATCCACTTGCGGAAATTGAGCCCGTAGACAACATGCCTATTGCATCCAGAGCGCCGCTCAGAGGCAAGCTAGAGCGCGGAGAACAGGTAAATTTTTTGGCACTCTACTATTCAAAAATGAACAATGTAGAGATTGCCGTAGGGATTGCTGAGGCAGTCAGAGTAGAATTATGGAATATGTATGGTGATAATTTTAGAAATCACTCAACAACACCCATTACAGAAATGACCGAGGCGATTACAATCACACTTGCGGCCGGTGGGACAACCCTATACAGCAATGTGGACAACCAACCGCCCCAAGGATCCGGTGCAACTACTTTGTTGCCGTATTATTGGAAAAATCAAGGGCCAATTAACCCTGATACAGGATGGCCGGAGGGCAGAGTTCCATTTATGGGAAGCCCCTGGGGGCCTAAGACCGGATTTGGCTACACCGGATTTCCATCTTACGAGCAGAACTTTGAAAGATATGCCCAATGGGCCTCGTTTGATGCCGTAATGTTTGCCTATGGGGATTGAAACGTTTGTATATGGTGGAGTTCCTACCATTCAAAAGTAATCGAATCCATGGGTACACCGGTAATCAAGATCGTTCAAGAAGCTTACGAACTGACCCAGTGGCTTGCGGCTCAAGATAATGGTTTTTCGCGTAATCGTAGAGTAGTCTTGGATCGTATCGTAGGGATGCGCGTATTTGCTTATTCCGGTGTTTCGGCTCAAAATCCGATTGAAGGCGGCACATTTAACCCACTTCGTCGCTTGATACAGGGTGGTGACCCGAATAATGCTGCGGATCATCAGCTTCTTGCGCATACTGATCCGGCGATATTCAACAGTAGGTATGATTTCATGCCGCAGTTTAGACCATTGCTTGATTTCATAGTAACATCTGCAAGTTGGTGTCAACGTAATTCGGCGGCGCTTAACCGCAGACTTCCTGATTCTATGAGAGATCAGACAATGCCTCTGACTAGAACGCAAATTCTTGCCAGTACCAATCCTCTAAATAAGGACAATCCGCTAAATCTGCATCAAGACCATTACTTGATGGCCGCAGCCAGTCCGCTTGAGCAAGCACTGTGGGGGCTTCTCCATTGTGACCCTTCGGAAGTAAGTGAAAATTTATCATGGTACTACAGTACTAAAAACCAATTTTCACCAAGGGACAGATATCTTACGGTGAGTGGTGCAACATATGCCGCAGCTATGCGCAATTTCCAAAGCATGGCTGAAGAGATGCGCTTTGGCGATGGTTTGCCGCTTATCCCACCGACCAGAGAACTGGTTGATGAGATGCTCCGCACCACCAATCTTACGCCGGATTGTGTGCTCGGCAAACTGAAAATGCGCGGCGGTGTTATGACTGTTGAGACCCTTGCGGCAAACGCAGTTATGGTTGGTATGGATCCGGAAGCATTTCCTGTACTGGTCGCAGGAGCACAGGCGCTTGGTATGAGTTGGGAAGAAGATGGTCATCACTGGCATCCGATGACAACCGCCAGCGGACCATTTACGCTTATATTTACAGTGAGCGGACCGATAACATACGAGCTGGGTATGGAAAACGAGATCAACATGCTCGGAATCGGACAATCTGTAAATAATACGATGGGTCGAGCGTTCCGTATGTTCTATCACAATTTCGCACATAATCTGCTGCCTTTTATAGATACTCATGGGCGTACAGGACGAATGAATGACACGTTCCTTATGGTCATTCCCGAAAACTATCAGGCAACGCGAGCGCTGGGATGGAGTACACATAGTGAAAACATGGGTTTTGCGCATGGAACCAACACAGTGACCATTACACAAGGTAGTCATGCTGTACTTGCAAATGTTACAAATGTTGACGCATTTACACCATCGCTGACATTTAACAGACAAGCGGCAGGGTCAGGCTCGATTGCCGTCTCTGTATTTTCCCCGACTCATGCTGAGGAAGTAGATGCACTTATTCCGGTAAATGTACCGAATGGCGAGAGGTCAGCACATCTGATTAACGTTTGGAATACATCCGGAACAACACTGCCTACACCATTTACGGTTACAGGTGAACGTGCAAATGAAAATTTCCCCGAAAGAGCAGCGTTCCCGATGATAGCCGGTCCGGCTAACGGCTCAAGTTTCATACTCGACTCTGCCGGAGGCTCATATAGAGCAGGTATTTGGTCTGCCGCAGTTATTCACGGTACAAATTATGCCCCACCGTCCGTACGTAACACGAGATCATCACCGAGTGTACCGCAAAATGTAACTGTAATCACGAATCCTGCGGAGCGTACAGCTACACTTAGTTGGGAGCCTCCCATTTGGGATGGCGGGGGAATCATTGAGCGATATGAAGTCTTTATGTATTCGGGCGATGTTATGATCAAATTTGACTGGATTTCGGTAACCGATGAGCCTTACTATGCCACCGATATATTTGGCAATGAAACAGTCCGAATAGGTGTAGGTAATGCAAGCGGTGCCGCAGCAAGAAGTTTCACTTTTGAAAATCTTGTTCCCGGTGAGCAGTACAATTTCAGGGTGCGTGCGGTCAATGATGTAGTGGATGCCATATATTACATCAATCGTCAGACAAATCTCCATGTAGGCGGTGTTACCGGAGCGCCTACCGGACCACTACTTGGTGCGCCTGCGGGTGATTACCATCTGAGCCTCTATCGTATGAGAGGTCTTGGGGCGTGGGGGCGTGCAGTATGTGCAACCAGAACCGAGCAGGCCAACCAAATTGATGGTTTTGCGCCAAGAGCCGGATTGGATGGCAATAGATCGGTTCGTCCAATTTTCTCGCATAGACCAATTGAGGGGCGCATCAGACCGGCTGAGATCACAGCTGCGTTACAGAATCTGCGCATTCATGCCGAAACTGCTTATTATAATGTCAGACTTCCGCACAATGTGCCTTTTGAGATATCGGAAACGGAAACTTATCTCACCCTGCCTCATCTGCGTTATAGACCGGGCGGCGATGCCGTGCCGCAAGCACTGCTCGACTTCTGGGCAGCGCGTAGACTTCAAGACTTCTCATTAAATGCGTTTAACAATGGCAATGAGGACAATGAATCGTTAGCCGAAGCAGGGCTCATACGTATATGGCCATTGCTTGGTGGTGCGGGTACACTTGTCCCGATTTCTGCGCAGATCACTGCGGTCGATCAAGAAAACAATGATGCAATGCAATTTATTACAAAAAACCGCCAGTGGTGTGATATTGAGGGGTGGCAGGACTTCTTTGTCAACTTTGATGCAGACAAGAATGCTCAGTGGCAATACATCGACCTCACCGTGACCGCCTTCCGTCAGACTGTAGTTATCAGGCTGATAAACAATCGATTCATTCCGCAAGAATTTACGCTGACAGCCTTTAATAATGGCACCTGTACGCAAGTGCCGGATCTTGCAGGACGAATACGCATATGGCCGCGTCTTGATGATGTGGGTGCGCTTGTTCCGATGGGTGCAGAGATAACCGCAGTTGATCAAGACGATAATGATGCCATGCAGTTTGTAACAAAAAATCGTCAGTGGGTTGATGGTGATGGCTGGCAGGATTTCTATGTCAACTTTGATGTAGACAAGAATGGGGCGTGGCAATACATCACGTTTACAGTCGTTGCATTTGGACAGACCGTAGAGATAATATTGGTCAACAACTTGTTTGTTGCAACGCCGACAGATGTGCTCAGCTTAAATGCATTTAACAACGGCAATGACAACAATGCGTCGCTTGCAAACTTGGGCGTGATACGCATCTGGACACAACTCAACGGTGTTAATACACTGGTTCCGTATGCGGATCTTACAGTGACGGCGACTTTGCCTAATGGTGATTGTGCGATACAGTTTGTTCGTGTCAACCGGATATGGAACAATCTTGATTATGTCAATCTGATTGATGTGACCAAGAACAATGCCCCATGGCAGTATATTGACCTGACCGTTGCGTTAGATAACCAGAGTGTGGAATTGCGGCTCATCAATAATACTTATTGATTAAAGTAGGCGGCATAATCCACAGTAATGCAACAGGGGTTGTCGCATATGATTTATTAAATCATTGCGTCAGCCCCTGCTTTCTACTTGAAACAAATTTCTTGACATTTTTCAAACAAGTGTCCTAAATCCGGCGCTGTCATGCGTGTGTGTAGAAAAATCACAAAAACAGGCTGACAAGATACGCACCTCGTCAGCCTGTTTTTATCAAAAGAGTGATGTAAATTTATCGCTTCGCCGGTATAATTTCAAGCCAATATCCATCCGGGTCTTCAATAAAATATAAACCCATAACGGTATTTTCATAACAAATGCAACCCATCTCTGAATGTAATGCATGTGCTGCATCGTAATCATCTACGATAAATGCGATATGCGATTCGTTATCTCCGAGCTCATAGGAGGTATCTCTATCTCTCAGCCATGTGAGCTCAATTTGGTGTGCTGACGAGCCATCAGATAAAAACACCAGTTCAAAGCTTCCATCGGGGGCTTTGTGTGTTTTAACTGTTTCCAGCCCAAGTGCTTTCTTGTAGAAATCTAATGACTTTTTCAAGTCAAGGACGTTTAAATTGGAATGTACTAATGTGAATTTCATGTTTTCAATCCTTTCGGTATCTTTTTACCTGTTTATTGTTTGCTCAGTATAGCATAAATCGGCATCGGTGTCTTTACATATTTTGCGCATTGAATAGGAAAATTTCCGTCAGCCAAAAAGATTCGCAAGTTGCAACAAAAAAGCCCATACCCCTAGGGACACAGACTCTTTCGATATGGTCGGAGTGCCGGGATTCGAACCCGGGGCCTCTTGGTCCCGAACCAAGCGCGATACCAAGCTTCGCCACACCCCGATAGTATCGGCGAGATGTATTGTAAAACACTTTAACAAATATTGCAAGAACTTTTTTATTGTAGTATAATACCGTCAAAGAAAGAGGGGGACATCATGAACAATACTTTTTTGAAATTACAACACTGCTTGGCTCAAATCAGGGAAAAGACAGACTTCAAGCCAAAAGTTGCACTGGTGTTAGGCTCCGGACTTGGCTCATTTGCCGAGGAAGTAGATATCGTAGCTACAATCAATTATGAAGACATTGAAGGATTCCCCATCAGTACCGTTCCTGGGCATCAAGGTCGCTTCGTATTTGGCCATATCAGTAAGATTCCGGTAATTGTTATGCAGGGACGTGTACATTTTTACGAAGGCTACAGCATTGCTGATGTCGTGCTCCCAATTCGCTTGATGAGACTCCTGGGCGCTGAAATTCTGATGCTTACCAATGCGGTAGGCTCAATCAACCTGAATTTTGCCGCAGGCGATTTTATGCTGATCAAAGACCACATCCTATATGGCGTGCCTTCACCGCTCATCGGGCACAATATTGATGACTTGGGCACGAGATTTCCGGATATGAGCGAAGTTTATAAAAAAACGCTATGCGAAAAGATATCTTCCGCCGCAAAAAGCTTAGATATCGAGTTGCATGAGGGTGTATATCTGCAAACATCAGGGCCGAACTTTGAAACACCGGCAGAGATCAGGGCATATAGAGCGATGGGGGCAGATGTTGTCGGTATGAGTACGGCTTGTGAGGCCGTGGCTGCCAACCATATGGGTATGCACGTCTGCGGAATATCTTGTGTTTCCAATCTCGCAGCCGGTATCTCTAAGACACCGCTCACCCATGATGAAGTGCAGGAGATGGCGGACAAAGCAGCGCCGCAGTTTAGGGCTCTTGTAACTGAGTGCATAAAGCGTATAGGTTAGCTCATAAGTGTTTTATGAGCATTTTGCAGTAACTTTGCTTATGACACTGAGATGTACTTGCTTGCTGCACTATTGACCGAATGACCGAAAAGGAGTTTTTGTCATCGAAGGCTTAAATAAATATGAACGCATTTTGCAAAAAGTGCAAAAACCCGCCCGTTATGTAGGCGGTGAATATAAGCAAATTATTAAGAATAAAAATGAAATAGATATCCGGGTTGCATACTGTTTCCCGGATACTTATGAGATTGGTATGTCCAACCTTGGGCTTCGGATAATGTATGGCATATTCAATGAAATCGATGGGGTTTGGTGTGAACGTACTTTTGCCCCATGGACGGATATGGAAGATGAAATGCGTAAAGAAAACATTGCGCTTTTTGGGCTTGAAAGCGGGGATGCATTAACCGAATTTGATGTCCTTGCATTTTCGATAGGATATGAGCTTTCTTATACGAATGTGCTCAATATGCTTGATCTTGCCGGTGTTGCTTTACGCTCTACAGACCGGGATGATTATGCGCCGCTCGTTATTGCCGGAGGCTCAAGCGCATTTAACTCGGAACCGCTTTCGGAGTTTATTGACCTATTCGTCATTGGTGATGGGGAAGAAGTTGTCGCTCCGCTCATGGCGTTGCTGCGCAATTACTTTACCACTCCGGCGCTACATGCCGATGCTCCGCATATAAACTCTGCAACAGTGTGTTCTGATTTTAAAAGTCCAAAGAAGGGTATTTTAAAAAAAGCATTTTTGGCACAAGCTGCCAAGCTTCCCGGTATTTACGTTCCATCGCTTTATTGTGTTACACACAATGACGATGGAACTATTTCTGAAATCGCGCCACAGTCCGGCGCTCAACTTCCTGTAAAAAGACGTATTGTATCCGATTTGAACAGTTCATTTTTTCCGGTTGACACTATTGTGCCGTCAGTCGGGCTTGTACACGATAGGGTTGTTTTGGAACTCTTTCGGGGTTGTATACGCGGATGCAGATTTTGTCAGGCAGGGCATATAACGCGCCCTGTACGGGCACGTTCACATGATATCCTAGTCAAACAGGGGATAGAGGCTCTGAAAAGTAGCGGATATGATGAGGTCGCACTATTGTCATTGAGTACAAGTGATTATGAGGATATTTTCCCTTTATGTGATGGGCTGATTGAGTGGTGTGAACCGCGAAGAGTGAATCTCTCACTTCCGTCATTGCGTGCGGATAATTTCAGTGTTGAATTAATGGAACGTGTGCAAAAAGTGCGCAAATCCGGACTGACATTTGCGCCTGAGGCTGGGAGTCAGCGTTTGCGAGATGTAATTAATAAAAATCTGACAGAAAAGGAACTTTTAGATACCTGTGCCGTTGCATTTGAAGGTGGTTGGAATGGGATTAAGCTTTATTTTATGTTGGGGCTTCCCACTGAAACCGATGAAGATATTATAGGCATTGCAAAACTATCCCACGATGTTTTAAATTGTTGGAAGCAATATGCCAAAAACAAGAGCCGAGGGGTAAGGATTACGGTAAGTACATCGTGTTTTGTACCCAAACCGCATACACCATTTCAATGGGAACCGCAGATATCCATGAGTGAATATATGCGGCGGGTTGATTTGCTTAGATCGGCAATGAAATCTAAGGCCATCACATACAAATGGCATTCTCCGGAACAGAGTTTTGTTGAAGCGGTTTTGGCTCGCGGCGACAGAAACTTAGGCAAGGCTATTGAAGCAGCGTGGAGACTCGGCGCAAGGCATGATTCTTGGAGTGAATGTTTTTCATTTAATACTTGGCTTGAGGCGTTTCATGATGCAGGCATAGATCCCGAGTTTTATGCTTTTAGGCAGCGCGATTATGATGAAATACTGCCTTGGAGTCTGGTTGAGTCCGGAGTCACTTTAGCGCACCTTAAAAACGAGTGCAAGGCGGCCTATGCAGGGATCAAGACACCCGATTGCAGGGAAGGGTGCAGCAATTGCGGCGCTTGCGAGTAGTCAATATTTAAGATGCAATAATAGGGGAGCAGGTATAGATATTTTGACAAAGCTGAGATTACGTTATTCAAAAACTGACAATGCAAAATATATTTCACACTTGGATTTGGCAGCGGCAATGCGGCGTGCCTTTATCAGAGCAGGTTTGGAACTAGAATACTCAAAGGGGTTTAATCCGCATCCCTACATTTCTGTTGCAATGCCTCTGTCCGTTGGAATGCAGAGTGTTTGTGAACTTATGGACGTGGGTCTGAAAGCGCAGGTCGAGATGGCAGATTTGCCTGGACAAATCACAAAATACCTTCCCAGTGGGCTTGAAATTAGCGAAGCTTATGAGCCTTTGCGCAAATTTAACGAATTAAAGTGGCTTGAAATATCGGGCATATTGTATTATGATACTGTACCGCAGGATATTTGCCAAAAACTCAAAACACGCTTTTGCGCAAGCAATATCGAAGTTCTTAAAAAGACCAAACGCGGTATGGGAACTATAGATATTGCTGAGTATGTTCGTGATATTGAGTTTAGCGGTACAAGTGAAGTCTATATTTCAGCAAAGATATCTGCGCAAGAGCCTACGATCAAGCCCGAAAATATTTTAGATGCTTTAGGCGGAGATTTCCAGGTGCTTGCCCCCGATTATGCCGTCTTCAAAAGAATTGAGGCATTTGATTCAGATATGCTTATATTTAGGTAACCGTGTATTTAAAACACGCTTTTTGTCTTTGTGGCTGGTCAAATAATGTGCTATACGTGAGTGCTTTCCCGATGAGGTAAATGAGAGGAATCATTATGGAAACAGGATATGCAGTAAATAGAGTTGGCATACTGACTTCCGGTGGCGATGCACCCGGCATGAATGCGGCAATTCGTGGGGCGGTCAGGACATTGCAGTGCTTGGGCATTGACTGCGTAGGTATTCGCCACGGTTATGCCGGTCTGATCAGAGGGGACGTAATCCCGCTTGATGAGCGCGTTGTCAGAGGCATCACCGGGCGTGGCGGAACCATGCTATATACCGCAAGATCAGACGAGTTCCGAACCGAGCAAGGTATCGCACGTGCTGCGGATAACTGCAAATATATGGGCATTGATGGCCTTGTTGTCATCGGAGGTGACGGTACTTTCCAAGGTGCGCTCCGGCTTTTCAAAAAAAGCGGAGTCAACGTCATTGGTATACCTTGTACAATCGACAATGATATTGCGTGCACAGCGTATACGATTGGTTTTGATACGGCGTGCAATACTGCTGTCGAGGCTGTAGATAGACTCAATGACACGATGCAGTCTCATGAGCGTTGTTCCGTGGTTGAAGTCATGGGGCATAAAGCCGGGCATCTGGCTCTAAATGTCGGTATTGCCACAGGTGCTACAATAATCATGGTGCCGGAAGTTTCGTATGATTTTGATAAAGATGTGATCGAAAGAATCCGTGCTGCACGGATCGCCGGACGTACAAATTTTACAATAATTGTCGCCGAAGGTGCCGAAAAGGGACAAGTTGTAGCAGACAAAATCCAAAAATCCCTCGGACTGGAAACACGTTTCACAGCGCTAGGGCATGTACAAAGGGGTGGTTCTCCACTCATAAGAGATCGTGTGACGGCGACTTACATGGGTTATAGTGCGGTCATGTTGCTTGCCGAAGGGTGCGGCGCAAAGGTGATGGCCGTAGATGGCGATAAATATATACATTATGATATCGAAGAGGCGCTCAATATGAAAAAGCCATTCGATTATGATACCTACAATTCTTTTTCTGCATTGACCTTTCTTGACCGAAACTTTTTTAAGTGTATCGCCAAGTAATAAGTCTCATGCAGAATTTTTATTTTCACGAGGTGGTGACCACACTGCCTAATAATAAGGCAAAAATTGTTGTAATAATATTATTTATTTCAGCATTTTAATATATTTTATTACTATGTAATAAAGAAGATTTTTACGGAGGAATTTATGACAAAAATCAGAAAAGGTGTAAAGCGCGAACCATATATCGAGATGTATGAAGCGATTCTCACTTTACAAACGCTTGACGAATGTGTCAGGTTTTTCGATGATTTGTGCTCGGTAACTGAGTTGCGGGCAATAGAACAAAGATTTCAAGTTGCTCAAATGTTAAACGAAGGGCATGTGTACAACACGATTTTGGAACAGACCGGCGCTTCAAGTGCAACAATCAGCCGGGTTAACCGCAGTCTGAACTACGGTAAAGATGGGTATGAGCCTGTTTTTAAGCGGCTCGAAGATAAAAAAGAAAAAAGATAAACAGCAAAAAAAGGTGTGATAACATTGGATCAGATTATAAAAGCCATTTCCGATGATGGATTTGTTTCTGTTTCGGTTATAGAATCACGGGCACTTACACAACGTGCTCGTGAGATCCATAACTGCACTCCGGTTGTGACCGCAGCGCTCGGAAGAACACTTGCAGCAAGTTCCGTTATTGGCAGTTCTTTAAAGAAAAAAGACGCTTCGCTCACTGTAAGGGTGGATGGCGGAGGTCCTATCGGCGGAATAATTGTCGTGTCCGATGATGAGGGAAATGTCCGCGGTTATGTCGGCAATCCTCTGGCAGATGTACCCAAGAAGGAAAATGGCAAACTGGATGTTGGTGCAGTGGTTGGAATCGATGGTATGCTTTCAATTATTAAGGACTTTAGGGAAAAAGAACCATATACCGGTGCGACAGCTCTGGTCAGCGGTGAAATAGCAGAGGATTTTGCGGCCTATTTTGCATCCAGTGAGCAGGTGTCTACAGCTTGTGCTTTTGGAGTATTGGTAGATAGAGACAGGTCTGTGCTCGCCGCAGGGGGGTATATCGTGCAGTTGCTGCCCGGTGCGCCGGATGGTGTAATTGATAAAGTTGAAGAAAATGTTGAAAAAACAGGAGCCGTGACGGATGTTTTAAAAGTCGGTGGTGCGGAGGCTTTGCTTGCGTCGATAATGTCCGGTTTTTCACCCAAGATTATTGAGCGTGAGCCGGTGGCATATCAGTGTACTTGCAGTAGGGAGCGCTTTCTTTCAGCGGTCTTGTCGCTTGCGCAATCAGAGCTTGATGATATGAGAAGCGAAGGCGAGCCGATTGAAGTGTGCTGTCAGTTTTGTGAGAAAAAATATGTATTTGAGCCGGAGGAATTAATATAGCCTCTGTCGCAAGGATGGTATCGGTTGCAAAAAGAGCGGACGGTCTGTGTCTCAATCACAAACCGCCCGCTTATTTTTGGAGGCGACACCCGGATTTGAACCGGGGAGTCAGGCTTTTGCAGAGCCTTGCCTTACCACTTGGCCATGTCGCCATATAGAAGCAGCACTTTTTACAAAACCGACGAAAACCCCGGCAAAGCGGATTTGCGTCGGAAAACATGGAGCGGGCGAAGGGGCTCGAACCCTCTACCTCCACCTTGGCAAGGTGGCGCTCTACCAGATGAGCTACGCCCGCACGAAGTGCAATAATATCGCACTGCGCTTAAATGGTGCCTCCGGTCGGAATCGAACCAACGACACGTGGATTTTCAGTCCACTGCTCTACCGACTGAGCTACAGAGGCATGTGTTCGGGCACCTTTCGGTGCCCGATGGCGACCCAGAACGGACTCGAACCGTCGGCCTCCAGCGTGACAGGCTGGCGTTCTAACCAACTGAACTACTGGGCCTGGTGGGAACAACTGGGCTTGAACCAGTGACCCCAT
>WQVH01000035.1 GCA_009781695.1 Oscillospiraceae bacterium | reverse complement strand
TGCCCGAAATGCATGGAATACAGGTTGGCTAACAACATCTGTTGAGGTTACAGTAACTACGAATCAACCTTCTTGGAATGTGGTGAGCGATCAATCATGGCTAAGTGTAGTAAGGTTGAATAACGGATTCAGGCTCATAGCCGATACAAATCATGGTGAGGATCGAACAGCTACAGTGACAGTCACAGCGGGAGTGTTGAGAGAAATGGTGACAGTCAGACAAGATGGCGCAATAAATCATGGGCTGATTTGTTCTGTATGTTTTCAATTTGAATTAGACGAAGAAGGATACTGCCCAAATGGGTGCATCATTCATATTAGATAGGTTGCGCACATTCGTCTGAGCATAAGGTTAAAACAGAACCCAAACAGGCAGTCACATAATATGTTGGCTGCCTGTTGGGCACATGTGCATGAAAATATTTTTTAAATCCGGAATTATGTGCAATCGGCCCTTTTGGACTTGGAAATGGTTTGGAAATTATGTGCAATCACCCCTTGTTGGATTTGGAAATTGTTGCAAACTGCCGGTTAAAATAGTTGCATTTTGCCGGTTGGCATAATTTGACTTGCCCTAACCCTTTTGATATAATTATGCGCTGTGTATGACATAGTACATAACTTAGACATTCATTCCGAGAACGGAGTACCTTATGTGGCTTTCTGACAAATGGTCTGACTATGAACTTCTCGACTGCTCTGACGGCGAAAGGCTAGAGCGCTGGGGATCTTTTGTGCTGGTAAGACCTGATCCGCAGGTGATTTGGCACACGCCGAAAATACATCCGCGATGGAAGAACCCGGACGCCCGATATCTGCGCTCACAATCAGGCGGCGGAAAATGGGACAAAGGCAACATACCGAACCGATGGCAGATCGGAATCGATGACTTGACATTTAATGTCAGCCTGATGAACTTTAAGCACACCGGACTTTTTCCCGAACAAGCAGTCAACTGGGCATATATTTCAGACAAAATTCGCTATGCCAACCGAAAAATCAGCGTACTGAACCTCTTTGCGTACACAGGTGCTGCAACTATAGCGGCAGCAGCGGCAGGCGCTGATGTCTGTCATGTTGACGCAGCAAAAGGCATGGTCGCAAGAGCGCGAGAAAATGCAAGCGCGTCCGCACTTGAAGACAGACCGATTCGCTGGATTGTGGACGACTGTGCTAAATTTGTCGAGCGGGAAATTAAGCGCGGACGGCGCTATGATGCGATCATAATGGACCCTCCATCATATGGCAGAGGCCCCTCCGGCGAAATTTGGAAACTTGAAGATAACCTATTTGCGTTTGTAAAGCTCTGCACCGGAGTTTTAAGCGATGATCCATTATTTTTGATAGTGAACTCATACACGACAGGGTTATCCCCATCTACAATATCTTACATCACACAATCTTTGCTCGGCGGCAAAAGCGAAAGCCGGGAGCTGGGCTTGCCGGTAACTGCAAGCGGCTTGGCTTTGCCCTGCGGGGCGACATGCAGGTGGATCAATGAATAGTATTATTAAGACTGAAAAATTAGAATTTTCTTATTTTGGCGCTGACGACAGTGAACCCAAGGTAGTTTTGCAGGGGCTTGATTTAGAGGTCGAAAAAGGTACATTCGTCGCCATTTTAGGGCATAATGGTTCCGGCAAATCCACACCGGCTAAGCATTTTAACTCCATACTACTGCCTCTGGGCGGCAAGGTTTTTGTTTGCGGACGTGATACCTCAGACGAAGACCTTATTTTGGAAATCCGCCGCAGAGTGGGCATGGTTTTTCAAAACCCCGATAACCAAATCGTCGCCACTGTAGTTGAAGAAGACGTGGCCTTTGCGCCGGAGAATCTCGGTTATCCTTCCGATGAAATTCGCAGGCGCGTTGATGAAGCGCTCAAAGTCGTAGGCATGTATGCGTTTCGTGAACATGCGCCGCATCTGCTTTCCGGCGGACAGAAACAAAGAGTTGCGATTGCCGGAGTTTTGGCGATGGAGCCTGAGTGTGTTGTTTTTGATGAACCTACGGCGATGCTCGATCCAAGAGGGAGAGAAAGTGTAGTAGAAGTGATACGCAACCTTCGTGATGACTTGGGGGTTACAGTCGTGTTGATCACCCACCATATGGACGAAGCCATCTTCGCTGATCGAATTGTTGTCATGTCTGATGGCGCAATCATCATGGACGGTACACCGCGTGAGGTCTTTGTAAATGAGACGATCTTGCGGCAGGCCGGATTGGACGTGCCTGAGACCACTGCACTGATTCATGAGCTCAGGAATGATGGATTTGACTTGCCGCTCGATGCGTTGACGGTTGATGAATGCGCACAAGCGATTTACAATGAATTCAAATAGATAAATACCCACATCAATTCCGATAAGTACAAAAAGTAAAAGGAAGAAACTGATTTGCATATGCTTAAGACCGAATCGCTGACACATGTATATAGTTCTGGCACACCTTTTGAACATGTCGCGATTTATGATATTGACTTTGAAGTGGAAAAAGGCGAATACTTGGGCATTATTGGCGCTACCGGCTCAGGTAAATCGACGTTTATTTCTCATTTAAACGGTCTGATAAAGCCCACTTCCGGGCGGGTCTTATATGAGGGCAAAGATATCCATGAAAGCAAAAGCTTTACACGTGATACGCGTTTTAAAGTTGGACTTGTCTTTCAATATCCTGAGTATCAGCTTTTTGAGTCCACTGTTTTTGAGGATATTGCTTTTGGGCCTAAAAATATGGGTCTTTCAGCTTCGGATGTTGAGGAACGTGTTCTTGAGGCGGCGGGGTTTGCCGGGCTTGGTGATCAGTTGCTCAAAAAATCACCGTTTGAACTGTCCGGCGGGGAGAAGCGGCGTGCAGCGATTGCCGGTGTCATCGCCATGCGCCCGGAAGTGCTGATTTTAGATGAGCCTACAGCGGGACTTGATCCGAGGGGGCGTGAGGAGATTCTGCGCAATGTCATGAACTATAAGAATGCGCACGGTGCGACCGTCATTATGGTCACTCATGATATGGAGCAACTGGCACGTGCAGTGGATCGCATCGTCATTTTGGCGCATGGAAAGCTTGAAATGCAAGGCACTCCGGCACAGATCTTTTCGCAAGACGAAGCGCTCAGTGCATTGGGACTCAGCGCACCCAAGGTGACACTGGTAGCCGCTCGGCTAAGGGCGCTGGGCTTAAAGCTACCGGAGGATATTTACACCACCAATATGCTTTGCAATGCCCTCAAAGAGCTAAAACAATCCAAAGGCAAAGGCGAAAGTGTTCGCAGCAATCCGGGGGGTGATGACCATGCTTAAAGACATCACATTGGGTCAGTTTTTTCCCGGAACTACCATTGTTCACAGACTGGATCCCAGAATAAAGCTGCTACTCACGCTGGCGTATATCACCGCACTTTTTTTAGCACAAGGTGTTGTGGCGTACGCACTGATGTTCGTTGTTGTGCTGACTTGCTTGACGCTTTCGAAGATCGGGCCAAAGGCAGTCTTTAGAGGACTCAAGCCTATTTTTATCATTATTTTGATCACGGTTGTTTTAAATATTTTCTTCGTCCATGGCGAGACGGTTTTGCTTGAATACCGATTTATAGTCATTACACGCGAAGGGCTGTATAATGCGGGATTTATGGCATCCCGGCTGATCATGCTCATTGTAGGAACATTTCTTTTGACTTATACGACTTCTCCGATTGCACTCACAGATGGTCTTGAGCAGATGCTCAATCCGCTCAAGAAGATTAAGCTGCCGATCCATGAACTGGCGATGATGATGAGCATTGCGCTGAGATTTATCCCGACGCTGATAGAAGAAACGGATAAGATCATCAGTGCGCAAAGGGCGCGGGGCGCAGATTTTGAGTCCGGCAGTTTAATCAAGCGAGCCAAAGCCATTATTCCGCTGATTATTCCGCTTTTTATCAGTGCCTTTAGGCGTGCCGACGAGCTGGCCACTGCGATGGAGAGCCGCTGTTATCATGGTGGAGAGGGCAGGACGAGGATGAAAGTTTTAAAGGCGCAGGGCAGAGATTTTGTTGCGTTGCTGCTGGGTGCGGGTTTAATTGTGGTGATTGTGTATCTGCGCTGATAGGGGATAGTTTGAAAGCATTCAAACTAAACCAAGGGCATGTGCGATTCGCTCCCCTAATGGGAACCGCGAATGATGCACGGAATGATCATTCCTTTTTCATGGTTGTTTTGTGCCTGACGCAATGCGAAAGGAATGATCATTTTTATGAGAAATATCGCTGCTAAAATAATGTATGATGGGTCGAAATATCACGGCTGGCAGGTTCAGAAGACGGAAACAACCATAGCCGGTACGCTCGAAGATGCGCTTTCTAAACTGTGCGGACACACGGTCAAAATAAACGGCTGTGGGCGCACGGATGCCGGAGTCCATGCTGAGAACTATTGCGCAAATTTTAAGATTTCATCGCGTATTCCGGCGGACAGATTGCCCCTTGCGATTAATGCGCTGCTCCCACCTGATATTGCTTTACAAAAAGCGATGGATGTTCCGCCCGAGTTTGATGCCAACCTTTCGTCCATAAAAAAAGAATACACCTACCGAATATATAACTCCCGGATACGCAATCCCTTTTACTGCGATAGAGCTTTTTTTTATCCCGGCAGACTGGATATCGAGTCGATGAAGCGTGCAGCGAACCACTTTGTCGGTACCCATGATTTTGCAGCAGTCCGCTCAGTAGGCTCTGTAACAAAGACCACCGTAAGGACGGTTCATTGGTATGAAGTCGAAGAAAAAGGGTCATTGACTGAGCTTAAAGTTTGTGCAAATGGCTTTTTATACAACATGGCCAGAGCGATGGCTGGAACGCTAATTTATGTCTCAGAGGGCAAAATTGCGCCTGATGATCTCCCTGAGCTTTTGACACAGAAGGATCGCAGACTCACTGGCCCAACGCTGCCGCCGGGCGGTCTATATCTGACGAGAATTTGGTACGAAGGTAAGGTCTCAGAAATGTTTGTTTAATTTTTTATTTCTTTTTTGCACAAAGAATGATATAATTCTAAATCGCATTGAAACGGAGAGTAGTAGTTGATGTTCGGCGAAAAAAAATCAAAGAAAAAATGGCACAGGCTTATCGGTCTCATCTTTTCGGTTGTGTCATTGATTATTCTGACTTACATCTCTATGGCACTGATTTCCGGACGCGGTGTGAGTTTTGCTTGGTTTACCAATATCTTTACACGCCCGACACCCATTGAGGTGGCGGATGAGTTACTCTTTGACGTTGGGCGGGACAGAGTATTTGTAAATTTACATAATTCTATCGCTGCGGCCGGTGCATTGGGCATTCAAGTGCTGGACTACGATGGAAACGAAGTCCTCAGAGATTCATTTTGGATGCATCGCCCTGCTGTAAGTGCGAATAATTCCCGCGCCATAGCATTTGATATTGGCGGGACTGCGGTTCGCGTTTTTGACTCAAATGAGGTGCTGTCTTCGCTTGAGGCAAGCGGCGCAATTATTTCCGCTTCGATCAATAGAGGCGGATGGTTTAGCGTTAACACCCAAGAGGGCGGCGGACTGCGCAGCATGGTCATGGTTTATAATGATCGCGGCAACGCCGTGTTTCGGGTAGAGCTGGGCAGCGGATATGCTTTTGCTTCCGTCATATCGCCGGATAACAGAAATCTTGCGGTGCTGAATCTGACTGATATCGGCAGCAGAATAACGCTGTACCAAGGGATGAACCGAAGCGAGTACGACAGTGTGTTTGTGCTCCCCGGCGGACTGATCTTGGATATGCGATTTTTGTCAAATGGCAACCTTCTGGCTGTTTCCAGAGATGCGCTGATGATTATCGACAGAAATGGGGAGAGTCGGACACTGTTTGAGTTTGCTGACAGACGTCTCGGCGGCTTTATACTCCATGACAATGTGACCATATTGCACTTGCTGGACTATGGAGTAGGCCACTCCGGGCGCATTGTAAAAATTGATGATAGAGGCAGGGTTCTGACCGAGTATGATACAGATCGCGAAATCATATCAATGTCCTATGAGGGCGGGTATCTTGCCGTACTGTTTAGTGATGGAGTCATGTTTTTTGATCGTAATCTAAACGCCTTTAGTAAGATAGAAGGAGACTCATCAGCCGCCGGGATCAGCAGAGTGCATTCGTTGGGCGGCGGTGTCGCACTGGCAACCGGAGAGCATATGGCTATGGCGGTTTTTAAGGAATAAGACTTATGAGGACAGCATTTCACAAATTGCGCACAAATTGAGTGCTGCCGGGATTTGTTTTTGCTTTGGTATAGGGGGGTGCACTACGAATTGACATCTATTTTGATTGACCTTGCGATTATCGGCGTTGTTGTGTACTGTACGTGGCGCGGTTACAAAAACGGACTTATTCGCGGCGTGTTTGGCGTTGTTGCGCTTGTTGTTGCAATTTTGGCAGCAAATATCATCGCAAATGCCTATTCAGAGGAGTTTGAAGGAATGCTTATCCCATTTGTGGGCGGTGTTATTGATACGGCACTTGCGGACATAGACTCGGACAACGTTCCATTTGAAGATATTGACCATGAAGATGACTCAGAAGACTTTAGAGCATCATATACGGCGTTGCGCGAAATTGGACTGCCGATTCCGGCAGCCATCAGCGTTACCGAAAGAGCTATAGTGGGAGATTCAGAACGATCGCTTTCTACCTCCATTGCAGATACATTATCTTCATCGCTTGCGTATATAGCCGTTTTTGCGATAGCCTTTGTGCTCATTACGATTGTTTTTGCGGTGATAGGAAACCTGATAGGCTTTGTATTTTCACTTCCGGGATTGCGGCTTGTCGATGCAATTACAGGCACTGCTTTCGGATTTGTTAAGGGGCTTATTATTGTGTTAACACTTGCGGTGGTTGCCCGCTATTTTGGCCTGTTGGCCATTGAGCTGCTTGAAGACACCGTTGTGCTAAATTACTTGGTGCAAAACAACTTTATCGCAGGTATATTGGGCATTTAATAGTGTCTGCAATGCGAAATGATATGATACTATTTATATAGTTATATTTTTTAAATTTATTTTGGAGGAATTGCAGGGTGAAGTTTGTTCCGAATATAATATCTGTATTTCGGATTTGTCTCGTGCCGGTGTTTATATTGGTATATTTTTCTGACGACACCAATAACAATCTGTATGCGGTGCTTATTTATGCCATTGCTGCATTCAGTGACTTTCTTGATGGCTTTTTCGCACGAAAGTTTCAGGTTTCTTCAAATGTAGGTAAGGTACTTGATCCCCTGGGCGACAAGCTGATGACGATAGCCGTTATGGTCTGTATAACGATTGATGGGCTGATCCCTTTATGGGCAGTGCTTCTGGTCGGCGTAAAAGAACTGCTCATGGGTGTCGGCGGCTTGGTGCTGCATAAGAAAGCGCATGCGGATATTCCGCCATCGAACTTAATTGGCAAGACTGCAACAGTGGTATTCTTTCTCGTCTGCGTGACGCTGATGCTGTATAGAAGCATTTCCAATTGGATATCGATCTTACTGATTTCAGTAGCCATAGGTCTTACATTCTTAGCGCTTGTAAGCTATTTGATAAAATATGTTAAAATTATGAAAAGCATGGAACGTGCGGGCAATCCAAAGGAGATTAGTGAGTAAATGCAATCAACAATTTGTGCAAGGTGTAAAAAAAATCCTGCCGTGATTTTTATAACAAGAATTGAAAATGGTGTAACAACTAATGAGGGTATTTGTATCAAATGTGCTCGTGAACTGAACATAAAGCCTGTTGAAGATATCATAAAACGCATGGGTCTGTCTGACGAAGACCTCGAAAGCCTGACGGATGAGATGATGGATGCAATGGGCGGGATGGAAGGTCTTGCAGAACAAGAAAACAGCACAGATGACGGCAAGACCGCCACTTTTCCGTTTTTAAACAGACTTTTTGGCGGGCCTGAAGATTTTCCGACAAGAGATTTTCCTAGACCGCTTCGTGAGGGTAAAGATGCAGGGCAACCCGGACAAGCATCACAAGGTGGAAAAAAACGCAAGTATCTTGAAAATTATTGCATATCTTTGACACGCAGAGCCGCAGACGGAAAACTAGACAAGATGATCGGCCGTGAAATTGAGACCGAACGTGTAGTACAGATATTAAACAGAAGACAGAAGAATAACCCCTGTCTCATCGGCGAACCCGGCGTGGGCAAGACCGCCATTGCCGAGGGACTCGCACAGCGGATTTTTAATGGTGATGTGCCCTTTAAGTTACGTGACAAAGAAGTATATTTGCTTGACTTGACGGCACTGGTTGCCGGGACGCAGTTTCGCGGTCAGTTTGAGAGTCGTATGAAAGGTCTTGTCGAGGAAATCAAAGCCCAAGGCAATGTCATATTGGTTATAGATGAGGTGCATAGTCTCGTCGGTGCCGGTGATGCCGAGGGGTCTATGAACGCTGCAAATATACTAAAACCTGCCCTCTCGCGCGGCGAGATACAGGTGATTGGTGCGACCACTTTTACGGAGTACCGAAAGCATATTGAAAAGGATGCCGCACTTGAGCGCAGATTTCAGCCCGTCATAGTGGCTGAGCCTTCGATCGATGATTCCATCGATATCATTATGGGCATTAAGCATTATTATGAGGACTTTCATGGTGTGTCTATTCCTGATGACATGGCAAGGCAGGCAGTGATATTGTCTGAACGTTATATCTCGGATCGATTCTTGCCTGATAAGGCCATTGACCTGATTGACGAGGCCTGTTCCGATATGAACCTCAAAAGTGAGGTCATTGCCAGAAAAGATGCAATCAATAAAGAAAAAGCCGATCTATCCAAGGAACGTGAGATGATTTTGGCTGCGCCAAACGGAAGTGATTATGCGCGACTGGCCGAGATTCGGAGTTTGGACTTGAGGCTGACCGGCGAACTCGATGGACTTGAACTGGAAGGCGCTCCCGCGCTGACATTAGATAATCTTGCGCGTGTCATTGAGCTATGGACAAAAATTCCTGCGTCCAGTATCCGTGAGGATGAATTTAAGCGTCTATCAGAGCTTGATGTGCGTCTTAAGGAACATATCATCGGACAGGATGAAGCTGTGGATGTTGTATGTGCGGCAATCCGACGCAATCGTGTGGGCATTTCGCCGAAGCGCAAGCCTGTTTCATTTATTTTCATCGGATCAACCGGTGTGGGCAAGACGGAGCTGGTCAAGCGTCTGGCAGCTGACTTGTTCGACTCTCCAGAGTCTTTGATCAGGCTGGACATGTCCGAGTTTATGGAAAAACATGCAGTATCGCGTATTATCGGCTCACCTCCGGGTTATGTCGGTTATGATGAAGCCGGACAGCTTACAGAAAAAGTGCGCCGCAAGCCATATAGTGTGGTGCTCTTCGATGAGATAGAAAAGGCACATCCGGATGTCATGAATATTTTGCTGCAAATCCTTGATGACGGCCGGATCAGCGATGCGCAAGGGCGCATGATCAATTTTGAAAATACGGTCGTGATCATGACGACCAATGCAGGCAGCGATAAAAAAGATGGTGCGGTTGGGTTTAATCGCTCCAGAGATGAGCAAGGCAAGGAAAAAGCTGAAAAAGCACTCAAGGATTTCTTGCGTCCGGAATTTATCAATCGCGTGGATGCGATTGTGTACTTTAACCACTTGACCGAAGAGAACTTTAAAGCGATTGCGAAGCTGATGCTCGAAGAGCTGAAACATGCCATGGCAGAAAAGCCGATCACCCTACAGTATGACGATAGTCTTCTGGATTATCTGACGGATAAGTCCTATTCGCAAGCTTATGGTGCGCGCAATTTACGCAGAGTGATTCAGAAAGAGATAGAAGATGCAATTGCCACCGAGATGATTTTCAGCTATGCGGCGAATATAAAGCAGGTGGGCATTGCGGTTAGGGATGGGAAGATTCAGGTGCTTTCGACATAGTAGAGAATATCTTGCAAAAATGCTGCAATAGCCATGCGATTGTGATGACCGCACGGCTTTGTGCGCCGTTGCCACACGTAAATGCAAAAACAAAAAAGCAGCCAAAGTGATTTTTCGCCTTGACTGTTTTTTGTATCGATAGCAATGACATTACTATTGACTAAACCATTTTGCCGAATATTAAAAAAATGTTTACCATTAACTATGGCATTTGGATACAAACTGTGATATAATATGTTACTATTTGTTATCACTTAGTTTCTATTTTTATTTTGTGGGTGAGTTCAGTGCTGGAAATACTATAGCCTGCGGGTTCTCCTGAAGGTGTAACGGCTGCTGTACAAAACGGCGCAGACGCTATATATTTAGGATTCGGTGAATTTAACGCTCGGAAAAACGCAAAGAATTTCTCTACGGAAGAATTTGCGCGGGCGCTTGAATACTGTCGTATTCGCGGTGTAAAAACATACTTAACATTAAATACGCTTGCATCCGACCATGAACTTGCGCCCATAGCCGAACGTGCTAAAATCGCATGCAGACTTGGCATTGATGCGATCATCATTCAAGACTTGGGCGTCATGAGTGCGTTAAAACAAGCCGTTCCGGAAGTTCCGCTTCACGCAAGCACGCAAATGACCATACACAACCTCGAAGGGGCGAAAATGGCTGCTGCGATGGGACTCAAGCGTGTTGTCGTTGCCAGAGAACTCTCGCGGAAAAAACTGGCATACATTTGCAAAAATGCCCCGATTGAAATAGAAGTCTTCGTACACGGCGCACTATGTGTGTGTTATTCTGGTCAGTGCTACATGAGTGCAATCATAGGACGGCGCAGCGGAAACCGCGGCGTTTGTGCCCAACCTTGCCGTCTGGGATACAATGCAGTCGGCCATGCAGCGCTTCATCCGCTTAGCCTGAAAGACAACAGTCTGGTATCATATATGGACGAACTGGCATCAATCGGCGTCGCCAGTGTAAAAATAGAAGGACGCATGAAAAGACCGGAATATTCGGCGATTGTGACCGGCATTTACGCCAGAGCGGTACACACAGGCAAGCGCCCTTCTCCTGAAGATCTGACCGCCCTGCAAAAGGCGTTTTCACGACAGGGATTCACAGATGGATATTATACAGACAAACTCGGATCTGAGATGTTTGGCATACGTGAGGAAGAAAAAAAATCGGACACAGTCATGTTTGCAACCGCACGCAAGAGCTACTTAAACGGAGAATTCCAAAGAGTGCCGGTGCGATTCGTCGGAGCGATCAGCGCAGGAAAGAGAGCGAAGCTCGCAGCCATTGACGACAGAAAGAACACTGCGGTGGTCTATGGCAAAGTACCGGAACCGGCATTTCACAAGGAACTTTCTCTGGCGACACTCCAGACACAACTACACAAAACCGGCGGCACACCATTTTACTGCGCCGGTGTAAAAGGCACTGTTGCACCGGGCTTATCGCTTCCGGTTTCAGTATTTAACGAGATGCGCAGAAGCCTGCTTGCTGAACTGCTAGAACAGCGAAAACCCGCGCCGATACGTGCGGAAGGTGAGTTTACACCCGGTGAGGATTTTGTCGGATATGCAGGGACACCGATACTCACAGTCTCTGTTTTGAGAGCAGAGCAACTTTCTAAAGAACTCGAAGCGCTTGCACCCAAGATAGTCTACGTGCCGATATCGGAATTTGAATACGAATCACCGATTCTCGATCGCTTTATAAATAATGAAGATATAAATGTTGCGGTCATTTTACCCAGAATAATCCACGATAATGAGCGAAAGAAAATATCCGATATATTGACACGCATAGTACCCATGGGCGTGACGGAAGCCCTCATAGGAAATATCGGACACATCCAATTTGCTAAGGGTCATGGCATGACAGTCAGAGGAGACTTCGGTCTCAACGTGTTTAACTCTGAGACATTATATGTCCTGAGAAATCTGGGACTACAGTCAGCAACATTATCTTTTGAACTCCGCCTTGCGGAGATTCGTGATATGTCCAAGCCGCTCGATACGGAACTCATAACCTATGGACGATTGCCGCTGATGATCACAGAAAACTGCATCATCAAAAACAGCACAGGCGTATGTACCTGTGACAGTTTTACCGGACTGGTAGATAGACAAGGCGCACTGTTTCCTGTATTACCCGAACATGGTTGCAGAAATGTACTGCTCAACTCAAAGAAATTATTTATGGCCGACAAGAGCAATATGATCCACTCGATCGGACTCTGGGCGCAACGTCTGAGTTTCACAACAGAGAACGCACTGGAATGCGCAACAATCACCAAAAGATATATGGGACAAAATGATTATCAGCCCTCAGGACACACGAGGGGGCTATACTATAGAGGCGTTGAATAGCTTGAAACTTAAAAATGATAAGCAACTTAAGATTATACTGGCCTCAGGATCGCCGCGCCGCAAAGAACTGCTCAAGATGATCGAGATTAAAGATTTTGCAGTGATCCCGGATGAGACCGAAGAGATATTTGCGCTCGGACTTACACCGGAGCAATCGGTATGTAAGACCGCACTGCAAAAAGCAAAAAATGTTTCGAAGTTATGCAATCCAGACGATTTGATTATTGCAGCGGACACTGAGGTGTATTTAGATGGGCAGCATTTTGGGAAGCCAACCGATGCGCAAGATGCCGAGGACATGCTTAAGAGACTGTCAGGCCGTTGCCACACAGTATATACCGGACTTGCAATTATTTTGGGTGATGACATAATCACCGGTGCAGAATCCACAGCAGTTTACTTTCGTGAACTATCAGACAAAGAAATCACAAACTATGTCAAAACAGGAGAACCTATGGACAAAGCTGGGGCATACGGTGTACAGGGCATGGGTTCGGTCTTCATTGAAAGACTGGAAGGCGACTTTTTTAATGTTATGGGACTGCCTGTGTGCCGCCTGACGATTATGTTAAGGAATTTGGGTGTAGATATATGAAAGTATTATTAAGCAGACAATCTATAATGATCGCCGCAGTGGCGGTGGGATTTGCTATAGTGGCGTTTTTCTCTGTCAACTTCTTTGATGGTGTGGGGCCGGTGACAAACCTTGGCAACGCAGTCACCAGACCCGTCAGAACACTCGCATCGAATGTGACCGGTGTTTTTGAGCGAATTTATGCCTCTGTATACAGATACGATGACCTGATGGCCAGATATGAGCAGCTTATAGCGGAAAACACCAGATTACGCGGCGATTTTAGAGAATCGCAAGAGTTGGCCGAGCAAAATGCTTTACTGAGACTTCAATTGGGCTTTCGTGAAAGAAACCCGGAATATGACACAGAATTTGCAAGAGTTCGGGGCTGGAGCGGATCTAATTGGTCATCATCGTTTACGATAAACAGAGGATATGCCAACTCGATAATCGAATCCGGAAATGCAGTCATCACAGAATATGGGGTGCTCATCGGGCAAGTCACCGATGTTGGAGCGACCACCTCAACGGTTGTAACAGTGCTTGACACCACATTTTCTGCGGGCGCATTTATCGGTGAAGGTGACAGAACCGCCACGATCAGAGGAGACTTTAATCTCATGCGCAACGGCCTTTTGTTGCTGGATCATATCGATGACGATCAAATCGTCAGAGTGGGTGACGCAATCGTTACATCCGGATATGGTGGAAGATTTCCGCCCCGGCTGAGTATCGGTGAGGTCGTTGAGTTGCACGTGCATCCAACAGGTATCGGACGGTTTGCGACAGTCCGACCGACCCGCGTCTTCGATGCACTGACCGAAGTCTTTGTAATAACGGCATTTGAAGTAGACGATGAAGAATAAGATGCTATGAAGAGAAAGACACTTTTTGTTTCAATTGTGCTGCATGCGTTGCTGCTGATCGTGGTGTTTATTTTCCAAGGGATGATCTTCCCTTATCTTCGCTTTGGCGGACTGGCGCCGATGCTACTCCCGATGGTCAGCACAGGCGTTGCGGTATATGAAGGACGTGTAACCGGGGGTGTGGTGGGCATATTTGCCGGGATATTGTGTGATCTTGCACTCAATGAGCCGGTAGCGGTATTTACAGTCACACTAACCCTTACCGGCTTGCTTGTCGGCACATTGGCTGACACATTTATTACACGCGGATTTGTGACGTATGTTCTGTTTTGTGCAGGTGTTTTGGTACTCTGTGCCGCAGTGCAGATGTTTCCGCTGATATACTTTGTAGGGGTTTTGCCCCAATATCTTTTGGGCACCGCGATTTGGCAGACGATATATTCGCTTATATTTGCATTTCCGATTTGGTTTTTTGTCAATGCAATTGGAAAGCGCATATACAGAGAGTCGGTGGCCGGCAGACCACAGTAAGAAAGGGACGGTAAACGATATATGCAAAAGATGTATAAACCTGCGCGGATCGCTATAATATTTTTAATCACAGCAGTCATGTTTTCTATATACATTGTCGATCTATACAGGATTCAGATTTATGAGGCGCGCGCACTTGACCCTTATACGACACCTCCGAGAGCCACTACACGAACCATTAACTTACCGGCGGCTCGCGGCAATATCTATGACAGAAATGGCATATTGTTGGCATCCGGGAGAGCATCATTTGATGTCATGCTTGACTTTAACACGATGCGTCCGCGGGGAAGCAGAGTGATGAACAGAAGCATTTTGGATCTGATATACACAACGATAGAGCGAGGTTATGAATATACAGATACATTGCCGATAACCACAGGCGCTCCATTTGCATTTTTTGCGGACATGAGAAGAGAAGAGCGCAGATGGCTTGATGCGTTTTTTGCAGAGCATCGTATCGATCCTGACATTTCAGCATCCGATTTGTTGGCATGGATGCGCAACCATTACAATATAGACTACACCATAGGCATCTTGGACGCAAGGCTGATCATGGGTATCCGCTATGAGTTGGAGATGAGATTTATCATAAGCAACCTCAATCCATATGTCTTTGCCAGAGACGTTTCAACGGACTTTGTTTCATTGCTTGCAGAGCGGGATTATGCCGGCGTTTTTGTCGAAAGATCCTCCATCAGAGAGTATCATACATCTTATGCTGCACACGTGTTGGGGTATATCAGGCGCATGTCTCCAGAGCAATTTGAAGTGCTTAGGGAATATGGATATCCCATGGATGCACTGGTCGGGCAAATCGGTGCAGAATATGCATTTGAACGTGTTCTGCGCGGGATAGATGGCAGACAACGCATCAGGATGGCTGCCGATGGAACCGTTGTAGATGTGATCACTGTACGTGAACCGCAACCGGGCAATCACGTATATTTGACCTTGGATATTGACCTTCAGACAGTAGTGGAACATTCGCTCAGGACGCAGATCAATCTGATCAATAGTGAGCGCGAAATTGATGCGAGCCTATCCAATGAGGTGATTGATATTGAAGAGATCCTCATTCCGGGCGGCGCTGTGGTGGTGACCAATGTGAGAACCGGAGAACTTCTTGCGGCGGCATCATATCCGACATTTAATCCCCGAACACTGGGGCAAGACTTTGGGATGCTCAATCTGGATTCGAGAAACCCGATGTTTAATCGTGCAACACATGGACGCTTTATTCCGGGATCAACCTTTAAGATGATCACAGGATTTGCAGGACTACGCCACGGTCTTGTAGACAGACATACGACCATAGGCTGTGCAGGGCGGTATATGAGATATGCGGCGCATAACTTTACTCCGAGCTGCTGGATTTTCTCTTTGGTGGGCGTGGGTCATGGCGGCGTAGATATGGTGCGCGCTATGGAAGCTTCATGCAACTACTACTTCATGTGGGTTGCAGACCGCCTTCCGGCGGAGCAAGGCAGTTCATATCAGCAAGGGAATATACTGGCAGGGATATCCAGAGAATTTGGATTGGGTGTAAACACCGGGATTGAGCTGCCTGAGAGTACCGGCAGACTGACGACACCTGAATGGCTGAGAGAAGCCTATGCACATGGGCTGGTAGACCACCCCTCATGGAGCTCTGCGCTTTCCGTCACTACCGGTTTTGGACAAGGGCATAATAGATTTACACCGCTGCAACTCGCCAGTTACACAGCAACGATCGCCAATGGTGGGACACTATTCGAAATGTCTATTTTGCAAAGAGTCATGAGCAATGACTTCTCCGAAGCGCTGCACACATTTGAGCCGACAGTACGCAGCCAAATCGAAGAAACATATCATCTTGAGCTGATCAGAGAGGGCATGCTTGCAGCATCGAGAGGAAACGAAGGCACAGCGCGTTCGGTTTTCCGCAACTATCCGATTTTGGTAGGGTCCAAAACAGGTACAGCGCAAGTCGCAGGCAGAGATGTCAACGATGGTATATTCGTAGCCTATGCGCCGCACAACAATCCGGAAATTGCCGTAGCTATAGTCATAGAAAAAGGCGGTTCAGGTTCGGCAGTTATGGATATCGCGCGTATGATATTTGACTACTATTTCAGCACAGAAAGCGCCATAATGGTCGTACCTTACGGACAACTGGTACCATAGAATAACAAAGAAAGCTGATAATTTAATGCGAAACAACATATACATAAAAGGCGCACGTGAAAACAACCTGAAAAACATCGACATAGAAATCCCCCGCGACAAACTCGTTGTAATGACAGGACTCTCCGGGAGCGGCAAATCCTCACTCGCCTTTGACACCATCTATGCCGAGGGACAACGGCGCTATGTCGAATCACTCTCGGCATACGCACGCCAATTTCTCGGACAAATGGAAAAGCCCGACGTAGACTACATAGAAGGACTATCACCGGCCATCTCCATAGACCAAAAGACAACGAGCCGCAACCCACGCTCGACCGTAGGCACCGTGACCGAAATATACGACTACCTGCGGCTGCTTTGGGCGCGTGTCGGTGTACCCCACTGCCACAAATGCGGCAAAGAAATAAAGCAACAATCCGTAGATCAAATTGTAGACAGCGTGATGTCTCTGCCGGAAGCAACGAGAGTTCAGGTGATGGCACCTGTAATCCGTGCAAGAAAAGGCGAATCCTCAAAGGTGTTCGAAGATGCACGAAAGAGCGGGTATGTTCGTGTTCGCGTGGACGGCAATGTCTATGATCTCCTAGAGGAAATCAAGCTCGATAAAAATAAAAAGCACAATATAGAAGTAATCATTGACCGGCTGGTCATCAAAGAAGACATTGCCCATAGGCTTACAGACTCCATTGAGACAGCGCTTTCGCTTTCCGGTGGGCTGGTGGTCATTGATATAGTGGGTGAAGATAGAGAACTGCTCTTTTCTCAGAATTACGCTTGTGAAGACTGTGGCGTTTCCATGGAAGAGCTGACTCCCAGACTATTCTCATTTAACAACCCCTACGGCGCATGTCCGAAATGTACAGGCTTGGGTACGCAACTTCGGGTAGATGAAGCGCTCATTATTCCCAATCCGACACTCTCCGTTGCTGAGGGTGCAATTACAGCCTCCGGTTGGGGCAATGTAAAGAGCGACGGCATTTCTAAAATGTACTTTGAAGCGCTGGCAAAAAAATACAAATTCAAGCTGACCACACCGGTAAAGAACCTCCCCGAAGAAATTTTAGATATCATTCTCTATGGCACTAAAGGTGAAAAATTAGAGCTGTATTACGATCAGCCCAGAGGAAAGGGTGTACTGACACAGCCCTTTGAAGGGATTGTCAATAACATAGAGCGGCGCTACAAAGAGACGCAGAGCATGTCGATGCGCTGGGAGCTTGAAAACTACATGGCAGAGCATCCTTGCCCTGATTGCGGTGGACGCAGACTGAAAAAAGAAGTGCTTGCAGTGACCGTTGGTGGAATAAATATCGCAACCCTCACTGAAATGTCGATTTTACGCACGCTGGACTTCATTGATGGACTGGAGCTGTCAGAAAAAGATGAAATGATCGCCGATCGCATACTCAAGGAGATCCGCGAACGGCTTGGATTTTTGCAGAGTGTGGGACTCGAATATCTGACACTCAGCCGTCAAGCCGGCAGCCTTTCAGGTGGGGAGAGTCAGAGAATAAGGCTCGCCACACAGATCGGATCGTCGCTTATGGGCGTCTTGTATATATTGGATGAACCATCCATTGGATTGCATCAGCGAGACAATGTGAAGCTCTTAAACATGCTCAAGAGACTGCGTGACCTTGGTAATACACTGCTGGTCGTTGAGCATGATGAAGAAACGATACTGGAAGCGGATTATGTTGTCGATGTAGGGCCGGGAGCAGGTGTGCATGGCGGCGAAATTGTATTTTCAGGTGACGTTGAAGACATCAAAAAATGCGACAGATCCGTAACCGGACAGTACCTCAGCAGACGCAAATTTATACCGGTACCCTCGGAGCGCAGGAAAGGCAATGGGCATTTTCTGACCATAAAAGGCGCTGCGGAAAACAATTTAAAAGACCTGACCGTATCCATACCGCTGGGTATGATGACCTGCGTAACTGGCGTTTCCGGAAGCGGCAAATCATCACTCATCAACCAAGTGGTGTACAAAGCGCTTGCCTCTGAACTCAATGGCGCAAAGACGCGACCCGGCAAGCACGAACGCATAGAAGGTATGGAGTATCTGGATAAAGTAATCGATATTGATCAATCACCAATCGGGCGCACACCGCGCTCGAACCCTGCGACCTACACAGGGGTCTTCGGTGAGATAAGGGATTTATTTGCTTCGACACAAGATGCCAGAGCGCGAGGTTATAAGCCCGGACGCTTCTCATTTAATGTCAAAGGCGGTCGATGTGAATCTTGCTCCGGCGATGGCCTTTTAAAAATAGAAATGCACTTCCTCCCTGACATATACGTTCCCTGTGATGTATGCAAGGGCAAGCGATACAATCGTGAGACGCTTGAAGTGCGGTACAAAGGCAAGAATATACATGAAGTGCTTGAAATGACGGTCGATGAAGCGCTTGACTTTTTTGAAAACCTTCCGAAAATAAAACAAAAAATGACCACACTTGTAGATGTTGGGCTGGGATATGTAAAGCTTGGACAGCCCTCTACGACCCTTTCAGGCGGTGAAGCTCAGCGTGTGAAGCTTGCGACAGAACTGAGTAAACGCTCTACCGGCAACACATTTTACGTGCTGGACGAGCCAACAACCGGATTGCATACAGCCGATGTACACAAGCTTATCGAAGTGCTGGATCGCCTAGCCGATGCCGGAAACTCTGTTGTGGTCATTGAACATAATCTGGATATGATCAAAACAGCCGACCACATCATAGACCTTGGGCCGGAAGGTGGAGACGCCGGAGGAGAAGTGCTCTACGAAGGCTCGCCCGAAGGTGCGGTCAAGTGTACACGCAGCTACACCGGACACTTTCTGAAATCAGTGATTCATCCCGAATTTGACAATTACGAAAATTAAAAGGACAACCCATGGACACATTTGAAGCAGGAACATATGACATCGCCGTAATTGGTGCGGGACACGCAGGTATTGAAGCTGCGCTGGCTGCTGCACGTCTCGGCATGAAGACCATCTGCTTCACAATAAATCTGGACTCCATAGGCAACATGCCCTGTAATCCCAATATTGGAGGAACCGGCAAAGGCCACCTCGTCCGGGAGCTGGATGCGCTTGGTGGGGAGATGCCGCTGTGCGCTGACCGGGCGTGCATACAATTTCGGATGCTCAACCGGGGCAAAGGCCCTGCGGTGCATTCCCTACGCGCACAGGCCGATAGACGTGAATACCAAAAAATTATGAAGCACACCATGGAGCTTCAAGACAATCTATCACTCAGACAAGCCGAAATAACAGACATCGGCATAGAAAATGGCGCAGTGGCATTTGTCCAGACCCAAACCGGCGCAATATTTAGAGCAAGCGCAGTGATCATCTGCACAGGCACATATCTGGCAGGTCGTACAGTTGTCGGTGAGGCAGTTCAAGACGGCGGACCGGATGGCATGTTTGCAGCAACCATATTGGGAGAAAAACTAAGTGCACTGGGACTTTCCTTAAGACGTTTTAAAACCGGAACACCTGCACGTGTAAACGCAAGACATATAGATTATTCAAAGATGACGATCCAACCGGGTGATGAACCACCCCCGCCGCTATCATTTGAAACTACGGAACCACCGGTGAATAAAGTCAGCTGCTGGCTCACCTATACCAATGAACACACGCATGAAATCATACGCAAGAACTTACACAGAAGCCCGATGTACTCAGGAATTATAGACGGCATTGGCGCAAGATACTGTCCGTCGTTTGAAGACAAGGTCGTGCGTTTTGCAGACAAAGATCGCCACCAGATATTTGTCGAACCAATGGGACTGGACACGGAAGAAATTTATCTCCAAGGCTTTTCCTCATCCATGCCGGAGGAAGTGCAAATTGAAATGATTCGCACCGTTTCCGGTCTTGAAAATGTAGAGATTATGCGCCCGGCGTATGCCATAGAATATGATTGCATTGACCCTCTGGAACTCTATCCGACATTAGAAACTAAGAAAATTTCAGGTCTGTATGGAGCCGGTCAATTCTGCGGTTCATCAGGATATGAAGAAGCCGCCGTTCAAGGATATGTTGCCGGAGTCAATGCAGCGCTCAAGCTCAAAGGAGCGGTGCCACTGATCATCAGCCGCAGTGATGGATATATAGGCACACTGATTGACGACCTCGTGACAAAAGGCACCAATGAGCCTTATCGCATGATGACCTCCCGCACAGAATACAGACTTTTGCATCGACAGGACAATGCCGACATAAGACTCGCACACTTTGGTCATC
This sequence comes from Oscillospiraceae bacterium, assembly GCA_009781695.1. GTDB lineage: Bacteria > Bacillota > Clostridia > Oscillospirales > Oscillospiraceae > WRMH01. The sequence goes on along the minus strand of WQVH01000035.1, from coordinate 1,026 downwards.
GTGTCGGACTGGTATCTGATGAGCGTTACGCACGTATTTTGAAAAAATATGAACAAGCAGAACAAGAGATCAAGCGGCTGGAAACCACATTCGTACCGCCATCGGAAGAGCTTACAGCACTGCTCATCAAACATGATATGCCGGAACCAAAATCAGGGGTGAGTCTGGCCTCGCTCATCAGGAGACCGAAATTCAGCTATGATGAAATCGCCCATCTGGACAAACAGGCGCCCGAACTATCCGAAGCAGTGCGAGAGCAGGCCGAAATATCAATAAAATATGACGGATACATCAAACGGCAACAGCGTCAACTCGAAGAGCTGACGAGAATGGAAGCGCATCTGATACCCGAAGATGTTGACTATAATAACCTTCAAGGATTGCGTCTGGAAGCACGTCAAAAGTTAAGCGCTATCCGCCCTCAAAATCTCGGACAAGCAACGCGCATATCCGGAGTATCTCCCGCTGACGCTGCGGCATTGATGATTTATTTGAAAATGCGGAGTTCTTAGGCTTACTAATACTCCATTCTCAAAATAAGCTTACAAATTTTGCGGCATCTTTGTTCCGTCTGACTTCGTTAAAAACCTTGAAAGACCAGTGGTATTCCCGCAGTTTTTTGCCTTGCCAGACGAAAAAACCTACCACAATCTTTGCAAACTTATTTCAAGAATGAAGTACTAATCAGAGGGATATGTGATTGGGCGCTTACAAAAAATCGTTCGTTATTTTGTGAAATCGAGCAAAAAGTCGTTCGCTATTTTGCGAACATGCGCAAAAAGTGCTTGATCTTTTTGCGCAGCGCGTGCATAATGCTATGTGAGGTGATTATTAGTATGAACACGGTCATACTAAAACCAAGGGCATGTGCCACTCGCGCTCCCTACGGGAAACCGCAAGAGTTGCACGAAATAATCATTCCTTTTTCATGGTTGTTTTGTGCCTTGGAAGATGTGAAAGGAATGATTGTTTTCATGAGACGATATGCAATTGAAAGATTGGTTAAATGGAAAAACTCAAATAAGC
>WQVH01000034.1 GCA_009781695.1 Oscillospiraceae bacterium | reverse complement strand
TGTGTTCATTCCCACGCGCCTCCTGTTTTGTTTGATTTGGATTTCTTACACCCATAATCATCTTAACAGGGGGTTTTTTATTTCTCAAACTTCATTTTGGCTTAGTTACAGGAATGCTTTCAAGGTTACGGTACGATGAGGACATCGTACCCTACATCAGTTGCGGCATAATGCAATGCAATGCGGGCTTCGCCTAACGTTTGTCTATGCATCAAGCAGACAGGCGATCCCCGGAAGCATCTTACCTTCCATGAATTCAAGAGAAGCGCCTCCACCGGTTGAAATATGTGTGATTTTATCTTCCAATCCGAACTTACGCACCGCTGCTGCCGAATCCCCGCCACCGATTATGGAAATCGCACCGGAATCAGCAATAGCGTTTGCTACCGCTCTTGTGCCTTCGGCATATTGAGAAAATTCAAAAACACCCATTGGGCCGTTCCATACAATGGTTCCGGCATTTGCTATTTCATCAGAAAACGCTTTGATTGCTTGCGGGCCAATGTCCAGCGCCATCATGCCATCCGGGATAGAGTCACTAGCGACCAGTAACGGATCACCATCATTTGAAAATGATACCCCGGCAAGCGAGTCAAAAGGCAACAGAAACTTTACGCCCTTATCTTTTGCAGTCTGAAGCATTTGCTTTACATTTTCAAACTCACTATCTTCACACAAAGAATTGCCTATTTGTCCGCCCTGCGCTTTAAAGAATGTATATGCCATACCTCCGCCGATGATTAGCGTGTCGGCAATGTTGAGTAAATTATTGATAATGCCTAATTTGTCAGAAACTTTAGCGCCGCCCAGAATCGCAACCAGAGGTCTTTTGGGATTTGATATTGCACCACCAATATTGTCCAGTTCCTTTTTTAATAAGAATCCGGACACCGCAGGCAGATAATGAGAAACACCCTCGGTTGATGCATGGGCACGATGAACGCTTCCGAATGCGTCTGAGACATATATATCTGCCATATCCGCAAGCTTCTTTGCAAATTCCGGATCATTTTGCTCTTCCTCTTTGTGGAAGCGTGTGTTTTCAAGAAGCATTATCTCTCCACTTTGCAAATGCTTAGCAAGCGCCATAGCATCTGAGCCAATGACATCGTTGGCCATCTGCACAGGCTTGCCTAAGTGGCTTGACAAACATTGCGCCACATGAGCAAGCGAAAATTCAGGCTTGAACTCACCTTTTGGTCTACCAAAGTGCGAACATGCAATAACCGCAGCACCATGATCGAGCAAATAATTTATTGTTGGAAGCGCTGCAACAATCCGCCCTTCATCGGTAATTCGACCGGACACTTTATCCACCGGCACATTAAAATCGCAACGCAGCAAGACTTTCTTACCTGTGACATCTACATCTGTAACGGATTTTTTGTTATAGCGCATTGCATTGTCAGTAGTACCCATAAACCCTCCATTAATACTAAAAAGCAGTGATTTTTCGAACGTACAGTATTCTATTACAGAAACCAGCTTTTATCAATATGAAATCAGCATGAGTTTTGTACCCAAAATTCTGAACAATGACTCATGGATTCGCTCTATCGAGATAACTCCATCTTCAATAGCTTCAATTATCCCATCGACTGCATCACTAAAATTCTGCGGCATAAGTATCATATCCACACCGGAATTTATTGCTAAAACCGCCGCCTGAGCGGCGCTAAACTCGTGTGTAATCGCCCCCATATTCATCGCATCCGTTACAATGATCCCTTCAAAACCCAACTCGTCCCTAAGTATCTGCGTAACAAAGTACTCAGACAAAGTTGCCGGAAGCCCATAGGGTTCTACTTCGGGCACAAGCAGATGACCGGTCATTATAAACTCAGCCCCTTCTGAAATGAGCCTTCTAAACGGCACAAACTCAACCTGTTCCAGATGCTCTGCATCACTGGCTATAACCGCACGCCCGAAATGCGAGTCATCGGCAGTATTTCCATGTCCCGGAAAATGCTTGGGTGATGCAAAAACACCGGTGCTACGTAGCCCCGCTTGAAAAGCCGAGGCCATATCTGCAACAAGTTCGGGATCGCTTCCGAAGGCTCTGCTTCCAATGACTGTATTGCTTGGGTTTGTACGCACATCAGCCACAGGGGCAAAATTGACATTGACTCCTATTTCGGAAAGTGCCTTACCAATCGCCGCTCCGGCATCATAAGCATTGCTTACATCTCCTGTCTGACCCAAGTCACGAGCTGACGGCTGCGGCGTATAACTCGGCAGACCTGCGGTGCGCAGTCTGGAGACAGTTCCGCCCTCTTCATCTATAGCGATAAACGGTGGTATGTACGAAAACATGCTTATGGCATCAGCAAAGGCTCTCGTGCCTTCAATGGTGGTGATGTTTTCGCTGAAAAAAATATACCCTCCGGCCTGTGACTCAGTGATAAAACGCGCCAAGTCGATAGAAGTACCGCTTGTTTCATTACCCAGACTTAGAATGAAAAGTTGTGATACTTTTTCCTCTAAGCTCATACCGGCAATCATTGATTTTATACGTGCATGACTGTCGCTATCAGAAAATGCATCTTCGTCCTCATCATAGATATATGCCTTATCTTCCCCATCGGTGTTTTTATTTTCGGATTCATTGTCATCTTCGGCGCATACATCGCCAACTGGCGGTATTCATACCGGAAAATCCCGCCCCAGTGTGTCTATAACCGCTGAGTCCGCACCAAGGTTGGTTTCGCTTTCTTGGACTGTTTGCGCACATGCACTAACCAAAAGCATCATGAGCAACGCAAATAATATGTATAAAACTTTCCGCATAACAAATGACCATTCCTTTCATATACCTTGAGGCACAATATATATTGCTAAAGGGGCAATCCTTATCTAGGATTACCCCTTCATTATAAATCAAAACATACAAACACGCAATTTGAATATTGAGCCTAAATTATTGCATATCCCAAGCGCTTAATCGTCACTTCCGGCAGTATCATCCGAAGGCGGGACAGACGGTTGCTCTGTGACCACCTCATCCGGCCAAATCGGAGGTGCCTCAGCCGGAGGCTCATGCGTTGTTTGCTGATCGTCTGACGGCGGTGATTCCGGCGGTTGTGGAGTCGGCGGTGTTGGCTCACCAGCTCCTGAATCCGGAGGCTCTTGCGGTGTCTGATCTCCGGATGGCGGCTGCCCTTCACTCGGTGGAGTTTGCGGCATTTCAGGCTGCTCTTCCGCATCCGGTCTCGGCCCGTAGTAAATCACTCTGTTTTGGACATTGTATCGGCTTCTGCCTATAGACCAGCGCTCAACGACATCACCATCTGCATCGAGCCGACTGACAAATACCTCAACCAAGAATCCTGTTGATCCGGGCAGGTCTACGCGCTCTCTTCCGGGTTCCATCGTGGGATCGGCTCTTCTTATGGTCGGGAATGAATTGCTCTCTAAGACTACAAAATCTGTCGTGAATGTATAGTCATCAACACGTGTACCGGTGATTCTGGCAGTGATTACACGGTCTTCTACGATGGTTTCAATCAGTATAGGGTAGTCCCGGTCATTTCTGAATCGGAGGTCAATCTGTCCCCAAGCGATTGCCGCATCATGTCCCAGTGGAATATACGCAACCCTCAGGCCGTGTTCACGCCGCTCAAGGACTTGGAGGTTCGAGAGCAGTACCGCATAATACAATGTGGAAGATGTCTGGCATATGCCGCCTCCGGGCTGATCAACCAATCTACCGCCGGCAAAAGCACCGGCCATTTGGAAGCCTCGGGCGGTCGTGCGCCGTCCGACGGTTTCGTTAAATGAGAATACATCACCGGGGTTGAGTCTGGTTTCGTTTATAAAGTCCGCTGCCATCGTTACATTGTTCAGCCTCGCTGCGGTTCCGGCAATATTGGTTGATGTCTCGCTGAGTACATCCCTAAATAATCTGCTGTTAAGCTCCTCAGTGGTCATTTCCGGCTCTATTACAATAAGCGGAATGACGATGACATCGCCGCGATTGGCGTTTTCAAGCATATGTGTGGCGGCATCCATATCAAATGTCATGCCCTGCGCACTTTCAGTTGCGCTAAATGTCGCCCGGTCATAGACTGCTGATACAGCCTCTGCGCTGATCGCATCATAGAGCAGTTGCAGATCCACATCATCTGTCATGTAGATTTCGTCCGGTATATATTCAACGGTCAAATGAGTCTGCGCTTCAAGCGCTTGAAATAGCGTACTGACAGCTAGTGCCATGACGTTTTCTTCATCAGCAGGTACCATACCGGTGCCGATCTCTATAATAATGCTCTCCTCACCAATGACATATGCATCGTCAATAATCGCCAGATTAAATTGTCTGGTATACTCACTGACCACTGTGCGGACAAAATCTTCATCAAACTGCGCAATGCTCAAGTCTCGTAAGTTGGTTACTTCCATATGGGCGCGGATAAAAGTGATTTCATTTTCGAGTGTTGCGCCTTCTCTGCCGAACTGAAAGGCTGCGGTAGCTGCCTCACGCGCATCCAGTGAAAAGCCTACTTCACTGCCGGAAATTGTAAAGCTGGTGTTATTGGGAAACTGAATAGTTGCTGAAACATTATCTGCGTTTTGCTCATAGCCTGCCGCAATCAATGCATTAACCGCTTCTTCAAAAGTAAGACCCGAAAGCTCTACACCATCAGCCCAAACATTCGGAAAGACCGTGTCCATGCTTCTGATATGAAAACCAAGCGCCACAACCCCTGCCGTCAAACCGATTGCAAGGACGAGGATGATAATCAGTATCGTCTTTGCACCGCTCTTTCGCTTTTTGCTGCGCTTGGGTGCATCCGGTGCTGCAGACTCCCTGTAATTTTGTTGCGCTCTTTGTGCTGAGCCTTTTTTCCCTTTTGAGCTAACCAATCTCATGCTTCCCATATCAAAACTCCTAATATAAATGGTAAAAACCAATAATCACACTACAACATGTAGATGGACACTACTTACAAATATACATCATGTTCGTTGCATTTTACAAATGTCCGGATACTATTATACAACATATTTTCAAAAAACACATTACAACTTTATTACGATATTGTCATTTAACCAAAAGAATGTAACGAAGTTGTCAACTTTGAATTACACTTTCGATGCAATCACAACAAATCTTGACTTCCTACCAGTCTTCTCCCGCCAAAAAGCCCGGATTGAAGCGGTCTTTTATTCGTGAATAATGTCATTTGTAACTCTTCTTCAGGTAAGTCGGTCTGCCACGGTTTACTGATCTGGGTACGCTGCTTGTTCTGTGCCTCAAGCAACTCTCCAATAAGTGTTGATGATAGCAAAAATCCGTTGGGTGTAAAGCGCCAGCGCCCATCTTTGAATAGCGCCCAACCGCTTTGCTCATAACGCTTGAGCAGTTCTAATACATAATCCATCTTGAGTCTATAGATATTATAATATTCTTCCTCTGAAATACCATGGGTTGTCCTCAACCTGAGCATCAGATACTCACCTGCATTTTCAAAGTCGGACATCTCTTCGCTATGTTCCACAACGACCTGTCCGGTCGAGACACGTTCGATATATTTCTCAATGTTCTCTATAAAGCTATATCTGCATTTGCCGACATAAGAGTGCGCTGCCGGGCCGAAGCCAATATATTCTTTGCCGAGCCAATACTTGAGATTATGCTTAGATTCAAATCCTCTGCGTGCGAAGTTAGAAATCTCATATTGTCTGTATCCAAATCTGGCGAGCATCTCAACCGCGTATAGATACATATCCGCTTGAACATCATCATCGGGTAAAAATGGGGAATCTTTAAAGATATGCAGTTGTGTCCCCTCTTCGATCTTGAGTCCATAACAAGAAATGTGTTCGGCCTTGAGTGCGGCTGTTTTGGCAATGGTCTCAGCCCATCCTTCTTTGTCTTGCGAGGGCAGGCCATAGATGATGTCCACACTGATGTTTTCAAAACCTGCTTGCCTTGCCAGACTGACTGTTTCCTCGGCATCAGCAAAGGTATGCGTTCTGCCCAGACTCTTGAGCATACTGTCATTGGCGCACTGAACCCCTATAGACAGTCGGTTGAATCCGGCTCTTTTGAGCTTGAGTAGCTCTTCTTTAGAGATGCCGCCCGGATTGATCTCTGCGGTCACCTCTGAGTCTAGCAGCACATGTCCGTGTTTTTTCAGCTCATTGAATATGCCAATCAGGCGGTTTGCGCCAAAATAGCCGGGGGTTCCTCCGCCAAAATAGACGGTGTCTATTACAAATCCGTCCAGTTGTGCCGAATACTCTTCAATGTGCTTTAAAATCGCATCATTGTATGCGGGCATCAGCTTATCTCCACCTGCAATGGAGTAAAAGTTGCAGTATGCACACTTGCTGGCACAAAAAGGAACATGTATATATATGCCTACTCGTTTTTCCATGAAATCGCCCTGTCTATAAAAAATTCTACTATATATTGTATCAGAAAAGTGCGACAGACACAACCATCTTTTCATTTGATTTTTTGCGAAAAAAACATTATAATAAATTGATATCTGACGATATCTGAAAATAAAAATAACGGAGGAATTTTCATGAGTTTAAAAATCGGAATTACAGGGTTTGGCAGAATTGGAAGATTGGTGTTTCGGGCAGCGATAGAGCGCGGCATTGAGGTTATGGCCATCAATGACTTTATGGAACCTGAATATATCGCTTATATGCTTAAATATGATTCCATACATGGCAGGTTTGATCATGACATATCGTATACCGACAAGAGTCTTATTGTAGATGGCAAGCATATTACGATTTTTTCTGAAATGGATCATGAGTCTATTGCTTGGACTGATTGCGGTGTTGAATATCTGATTGACGGAACCGGCGTGTTTACAACAATGCCTAAAGCATCGGGGCATCTGAAGACCGGTGTAAAGAAAGTTGTACTGACCTCCCCATCATCCGATGTCCCGATGTTTGTCATGGGTGTTAACGAAGGTAAATATGATCCGTCGATAGATGTTGTATCCAATGCGTCATGTACTACAAATTGCCTTGCTCCACTGGCAAAAGTGCTCAACGATAAGTGGGGTATTGAGACCGGACTCATGACCACTGTCCATGCGACTACTGCAACGCAAAAGACGGTAGATGGTATTTCGAAGAAGGACTGGAGAGGCGGTAGAGCGGCTTCTGCCAACATCATCCCTTCCTCCACCGGTGCTGCTGCTGCGGTCGGTAAGGTTATTCCCGAACTCAACGGTAAGCTTACGGGTATGTCCATGCGTGTGCCTACAATCAACGTTTCTGTGGTCGATCTGACGGTTAATCTAAAGTCACCGGCCAAGTATGAAGATATTTGCGCTGAGATGAAGCGTGCTTCTGAAAATGAGCTTAAGGGGATCATGGCGTATACTGAAGATGCAGTGGTTTCGTCTGATTTTAATGGTGACCCGCACACTTGTATTTTTGATGCTCAGGCCGGGATTGCACTTACCGATACTTTCATTAAGGTCGTGGCGTGGTATGATAATGAGTGGGGTTATTCCAATAAGGTGCTTGATCTTGCGGAACATATGTATCAGGTAGATCAGGGTTAAGTAAACGGCCTGCGGCGCGGACAAATTGCTCGCCCAAGGACAAAGGACGTAGGACGAGGGATGTTAATGCGGGGATTGTGTTATTGCTTTTTATTTTGAAAGTATTCTTCGAGGAATTCTTCGTCTTCAATTTCCAAATCACGTTCTCCGGCGAGCGATTCGATATGATGCGTCAGTTCATGATGTAAGACATCTTTGAGGTGCGCACGCATTTCCTCGCGTGAAGCACCCCCATGTACACGTTGTATTGAACCATAGTAAATGACTATGTATCTGCCCATTTGGTCACGGCGGTATTCTCCAAGCGTATACAGACCACCACCAGGATCGGCATTTGAACGGCGTAAATCCGGCAATAGGCTCACGCCTCCGTTGAGTTCACGAAATACCTCTTCGGGTAGTTCCGCCGCAATTTCATCAAGCATTTCATTGATATCATCAATCGAGAACAATCTTTCACATCCTTTTTTGTAGGGAGACTATGTTTAATATGAGAAGAACAAAAATCGTAGCCACACTGGGGCCGTCAACCGATGAGCCTAAAGTCTTGCGTGCTATATTGGAAGCGGGGCTGAATGTCGCGCGCTTTAATTTTTCACATGGATCACATGAAGAGCATAAAACCCGGCTCGATGCGCTGCGCAATTTATGTAAAGAACTGGGCAAATCCATCGCCATCATGGCTGATACCAAAGGGCCTGAGGTCAGGCTCGGATGCTTCGAGGGCGGCAGAACTGAGCTTGAATCCGGAAATTTATTTACACTCACCACAGCAGATATCGTTGGTGATAATTCAAGGGTGAGCGTCACATACGAGTCGCTTCCCGATGAGGTCACCGAAGGCACGCGGATACTGTTAGATGATGGACTTATAGAGTTGGTTGTTGAGTCTGTTCTTGGTAAAGAAATCAAGACCAAAGTGCTTAACGGAGGCCCTATTTCTAACAGAAAGGGTGTTAATGTACCGAGTATCAACCTCAAGCTTCCATATATCAGTGCCAAAGATCGCATGGATTTGCGCTTCTGTATTGAAAATGACTTTGATTTCGTCGCTGCATCTTTTGTGCGCTCTGCGGAAGATATCCGTGAAATGCGCGAAGAGCTTTATCGGCTGGATTATGGAAATAAAATCAAGATCATCGCAAAAATCGAAAATGCCCAAGGTGTAAAAAATGCAGACTCTATTTTAACCGCAAGCGATGGGCTGATGGTCGCCAGAGGTGATCTGGGTGTTGAGCTTGACTATGAGGAGCTGCCCATAATCCAAAAAGAGCTGATCAAAAAATCAGTCAGTCAGGGCAAGCCTTGCATCACAGCCACACAGATGCTTGAGTCCATGATGAATAATCCTAAACCCACCCGCGCCGAAGCCTCTGATGTAGCCAATGCGATATATGATGGTACGAGTGCAATCATGCTCTCAGGCGAAACCGCCGCAGGTAAGTATCCGCTCAAAGCGTTTATAACCATGTCCAAAATTGCAGAGCGCATTGAAAGAGATATTGACTATCGGCAGCGGTTCTTCAGAGGAGAGCATCGGGTTGAGACCTCTATTACCAGTGCGATTTCTCATGCAACAGTGACGACAGCGCACAATTTACGTACAGCCGCAATCATCACGGTCTCCATGACCGGCACCACTGCGCAAAATGTATCTAAGTTCCGCCCTGAGTGTCCCATCATCGCTTGCACGCCCAATCCCATTGTTGAGCGTCAACTGAATCTCAACTGGGGCATTGTGCCGTTGCTTACAGAAAAAGAGGCGGAGACCACTGTGCTGTTTAATTCGGCAGTCGAAGCTGCGCTCGCCGCAAAGTATGTTGAAAAGGGTGATCTTGTGGTGCTCACTTCCGGCGTTCCGGTCGGTCATTCCGGCACAACGAACATGCTTATGGTGCATGTGGTTGGTGCAAAAATGCGTATGTCTTAAAGTGCACTGTATTACATTACACAAACTTCTTAAATCGTACTTGCAGCCTTACGCCGCCACCAACGCGGTTTGAAACTGTCACTTCACCACCCAACTCCATCACTGTGCCATGCACAATGGCCAGTCCCAGTCCACTGCCGCCCGCTTCACGCGAGCGTGCTTTGTCCACACGGTAGAATCGATCAAATATATGCGGTAAGTCATCCTCCGGGATACCTACGCCTCGATCATCAACTGTAAATTCAACGGTATCATCGTAGTCTCTGAGCCTGACGGCAACACTTCCGTCAGGCTTGTTGTATTTAATTGCGTTTTCAATCAGATTATATATGATCGTGTGTAGTGCATCGTCAGTCGCTTTGACAAAACAGCCGTCCTTTAATTCAACGGTCAGGGTCAATCCTTTGCTTTCAGCCAGCGGCCGAAGCATCCGCAGTGTGGACTCTACCGCTTCTTTCATATCCACTTTGGTAAGCTCCTCAGGTATCTGGCTGTCCAGTCTGGTCAGGGTCATGAGTTTACTGGTTGTGCGTGTCAAGCGCTCTGCTTCCATCCCGATATCACCAACAAACTCTTTTACCGTTTCTCTTTCGATATCTTCATTTTGCAAGATGCTGTCACTGAGCAGTCTGATTGAGGCCAGTGGTGTCTTTAGCTCATGCGAAGCGTCCGCAACAAATCTTCTTCTGACCTCTTCTGTCTCGCGCAATCGATCGGTAAGGCTATTAAATTCATCGCCAAGCAGCGCAAGTTCATCACTGCCGCTGATTTCGATGCGATAGCTGTATTGTCCTTCACGCACTTGTTTGATGGCTTCTACAATGAGCTTTACCCTGCGCATCAGCGACCAAACGATAAGTGCAACGGCAACTATTGAAAAAATAGCAACGCTGATAGATATGTTTCTCAGTGTATTTTGCATTTCTATGAGCACTGCACCCTGCTCAAAGTCCTCATCATGGACATACACCGCACCGATGGCTACGCCTTGGCTCACCACCGGTGTAAATGCGCTCACGAAGAATGCACCATCTGAAAATCTACTGTGAAACACGTCAAATCCTTCTATCGCTCTGCCGATATGTTCTGCCGGAAAATCCAGAGCTAAGGCTCTTTCATCGGGATCATATATTGCCATACCATCAGCATCAATGATGACGACATAGGTCACCACAGCGACATCAAGCTGCGCCATGACCATGTAGATTGAGGGCAAGTCAAATGTCTCTTCCAGATGCGATGCGATAAATTGAGCCTGTCCTAAGACAAATACTTCTTTTGAAGAAAATATCATGTCTCTGGATACCATCAGAAAGTAGGTGTTCATGGTCGCAAGCACAACTGCAACTACCAGAAAATAGGTAATTGCAAATTTGGTTCTTATTCTGCTGAAAAATCGCAGCTTCCTGACATCAGCCTTTGATATAGTAGCCTACCCCCCATTTGGTCATGACATATTCAGGCTCAGCCGGATTTTCTTCGAGCTTTTCGCGCAGGCGGCGAATATGCACATCCACAGTTCTGATATCACCTTGGTATTCGTATCCCCAGACAATATTCAAAAGTGTCTCTCTACTATACACTCTGCCCGGATTTTTAGCCAGCAGCTCAAAAACGTCAAATTCCTTAACCGTAAGTTCGACCGGCTGATCATTCTTTTTGGCCACGCGCTTTTCAGTGTCAATCATGATATGCCCCACTGTCATTACAGAACCGGAGACATTGCTGACCAGTACCGAACGTCTGAGCAGCGCACGTACTCTGGCTTTAAGCTCAAGGATGTTAAAGGGCTTGGTGATATAATCATCCGCTCCGTACTCAAATCCAATGACTTTGTCCATATCTTCACTTCTGGCTGTCAGCATAATGATGGGTACTGTAGAGAATTCTCTGATGCGCATACATGCGCCCAGCCCATCCAGTTCAGGCATCATCACATCAAGAATGATGAGGTCGTATCCACCACTTCGCGCCAGTTCGACGGCCTCTAAGCCATCATAAGCCGCATCGACTTGGTATCCCTCATTTTCAAGATTGAATTTGATTCCTTTAACGAGCAGTTTTTCGTCGTCAACAACCAGTATTTTCATAATTCCCTCACGATTTTGAATATCTAACAACGGGCAATAGGCAGCTCGAACAAGCACAGTAGGTTAATCGGTCACAGTAAGCAAGTAACATAAACCTATCCAATGGTAATTCTGTCTCTGATGGCTTCAAATCTTGTCTCACCAATTCCGGAAACATTGCGAATATCTTCAATCCGATTAAAAAAGCCGTAACGCGCTCTGTGCTCAACAATCCGCTCAGAGAGTGAAGGCCCAATGCCCGGCAAGTCCATAAGCTCTGCTCTTGAGGCGAGATTGATGTTGATCCTGCCAAAAGCATCACGCACCGCCGGAAGCGGCGGCGGCTCGGAAGCCTGGGGCACTTGCGGGTCTACTGTAGTCGGAGGCGCTGTACTTTCAGGCGACGGCGCAGGCATCACCGGTTGTAACGCTTGCGGTGGCGGTGGCGGCGATGCAGGAGTGTCCGCAGGTGCTCTTATTTGCGGTACAATCGGCAAAGATGCACGATTGTCCACTGCCACCGCAGGTGAAATGCTCACAGTTCCGCTGCTTCGCCCAACCAAATACCCGCCCATAAAACATACAAATATAAGCGTCACTACAATGATTACAAGCTCTAATCTTCTCAGTCTCATTATTTCCCCCGCCTTTACTCACAGTGCGCTTGACGCTTCTTGCAAGAAAAAGCCGCTCAATTTCGATAATTTGATGACTTATTCATTGTAGAACAAAACTGTGATAGTTATAAATTTGGGGTTAAAAAGACTGTACTTTTTCTACATTTTGTGATGAAATCGCTTTTTTCCCTTCCGATTCTACCACATTTGCAAAAAAAATACCACAAAAACTCTGCAAAAAGATACCGGTTGCAAAAAATGTATTGGTCTGATGATGATTTTATGTTACAATGCAATAAATTGTTCACAATATCATAAATTTTGCGTCATATTTTCATCACAACGTCGGAGATTTACACATGGTAAGGAAAATAACAGTAAAGACAATCGTGTCTTTGATATTGATTGCCGCTACGCTGGGTTTTGCATATTTACCTGCAAACGCATCCACAGCATTTCGTGACATCGTTGCTAAAGCAGCTATTCTTGCTGAGGCCGATTCAGGTCAAATATTATTTGCGCACAATATAGATCAGAGACATTATGCCGATGCCTTGGCTCGGGTAATGACACTGCACCTTGCGGTATATGCCATCGAAAATGGTCATGCAGATATCGATGAGTATGTCGAGATGACTGAAGCCGCTTGGGTGGGTATTACGTCACGAAACACCACACTGAATATAAGACCCGGCGAAATCATGCCGCTCATTGATCTGATGCGTGCGGCATTTATAAGCGGGGCTGCGGAAGCATGTAATATGATTGCTGTGCATATCTCCGGTTCTGTGGATGCCTTTGTTGTGGATATGAATGCGCGTGCGAGGGAACTGGGCGCACAGTCCACTCATTTTGTAAATGCTTACGGTATGTTTGACGCTGAGCAAGTTACCACTGCGCATGATCAGTTTTTGATTTTCAACACAGCTGCCGGCAGTGAGTTGTTTCTTGAAATCGCCGGTGTATTTCGGATGACTCTTCCTGAGACCAATCGTTCTGATGCCAGAAGACTTCTGGGCTCTAATTCCCTGCTCAATCAAAATGGCAGATATTTTTTCAGGCATCATAAGGCCGGTATGGCCAGTGTGAGCTTCGAGGGCGGACATTCGTTTGTTGGTGCTTCAGAAATGGATGGGCTGAATTTGGTTGCTGTAATTCTGGGTTCTGACGAGGTTGTGTTGCCGGATAACTCTGTTGATCTGAGAAATCTTTCCGAGGCCAGAAGGCTCTTTGAGTGGGGGTATGATCAGTTTGGTTGGCGCACAATCCTTGCCACTACAGATTTAGTCGCAAGGGCTTCTATAACTCATGGTGCCGGTCATGATTCCGTCAATCTGCGCCCTGAGTCCGAGATCAGATTGTTGTTGGATCGTGATTTGCCTCTGGATGAGTTTGTCAGACATATTACGATCTTCTACGTTGACGATGACGAGTCGTTTGTCGCACCTATAGAGGCCGGAACTGTGCTCGGAGAGATCACTGTCATTCGGGACGGTGTCGTGTACGGTCCGATTCCGCTACTGGCCAATACCGGTGTGGATTTGCATAGTTTTGAGTTTATCAGGCAGCAGGTCGTGGATGTCTTAACCAGTGATGTCGCCGGTTATATCCTGTGGGGATTGGGTATATTGGTTGTGCTTTATTTTGTACTGGTGATCAGATATAATATTAAACGTAAAAAGCGCTTAAACAGAGTCGCCGAGGCCAAGCATCGATTAGCTCAGGAGCGTAAGCATGCTACAGAGGCGCAATATGAGGAACGGCGTGCGTATTATAGCCACAATCGTGATACTGATGCGCATTTTGCAACCGATGCGTTTCATACTGGGGCAACTCCTCCTGCGCAGACTTCCAAATCGTCTACTCATGAGCGGATGGGAGAGCGGACATATCCCGGTCTCGGCTCATCCAAGCGTCAGGATCGTAGACCTCAGGACAATAAGCGTCCACCGGAGCGCCGCAATACACGGCGGCGTGACGATTGATTTTCCTTCGCTCTATTTACCGATGATTATCGGCGTTTGTTTCCATTCGCTGCCCCCTGTTCGCCATTTTTCATTCGGATATGAAAGTGCATAGAAGTCAGATGTCGCTGCTTCTTTATAAAACATTTTTGCCGTGCGTCCGCTCATTTTAGCCGCTGACGCCGGTTTTGTTATGATGGGGAGTGTGGCTTTCTTCCGTGCTGAATTTAAAAGGGTCATTCCGGTTTGATTCAGTGCCAATATTCTTATATATGGCGGCGGCTCAATGGTATCTTCGGCGGTTATGTTGAGCGCGGCACACATGAGCATCCGTCTCAGCCTGGACATGGCGTAGCGTTTTGTTTTTATTTTCAGGAGCATATCTTTAGTGGTCGCTTCTGTCTTCGCAAATTGGGCGATTCGTTTGTCCAGTCCTTCGGAGGCATCCGGTAGTGTAGCAAAGTCTGTGTGCATCCGCAGACGCGCGAGCATGGCAATCTCGCAGTGTTTGGTTGAAATGGGCCCGCGTCCTTCTGCGATTTCTTTTTTGCATATGTGCGCGGCGATGTCCGGCATAATGTCCCAAGGTGTGTCACCTGAAAGGATCATCTTCCTTATTCGTGATGCGGAGTATCCTGTGTCACTGTCATGTGCACCTCCGGTACGCATAACGGTGATGGGCTTAATCTCTGTACCGCAGGCGGTTATGGCTTTGAGATATGCGATGCCGAGCAGGTTGTTCGGTGATCGAAATACATTGGATTGTTCGCCTAGTATTTCATCCGCCGCTTTTTGTTGTGCGGCGGCATAGGGCAGGCCTTTTTTCAGCCAGTCTACGATGAGCGTGTTGGCTTTCGTTGTGGTGATCGCAGTGGCTGCTTCTAAGATGGGCTCAAGCACACCTGTTTCACTGCCGAATGATAGGTAGTCGCAGACGCCCAGATGGTGAAGCAGTGACACGCCTCCATAGGCAAATCTTTCTGCGGAGGATAGTGCAAATGGGGTTGGTAGTTCTATGACGAGGTCAGCGCCGCATTGGATTGCGGTCTGCGCTCTGGAGTGTTTGTTAAAGATCGCCGGTTCGCCGCGTTGTACAAAGTTTCCGCTCATGATGCATACTATGGCGGTGTCTGATCCTAGTGCGTTGCGTGTTTTTGCTATATGTCCGGCATGGCCTAAATGAAATGGATTGTATTCACAAATAATGCCTGCAACTAACATGGTGTGTCTCCTTGATTGTATGTGGCTGTCCATGGTGATTTGCCTGAGTGGTGAGCTTCGAAGAAAGCGACTGTACGGCTCAGGCAAATCACCGTAAGCAGCACCCAGTAATAATAGAAATTGCGCATATTTCACACATTTTTATTGAAATACACGCTCATATGAATTACAATAAACTCCATACATAAGTGTATTCTAAAATAAAACTATTTTCAAGGGGTATTGTAAATGAATGTATTAGTGATCAATGCAGGCAGCTCATCGCTCAAGTATCAACTATTTAACATGGAAACAGAAGCTATTTTAGCAAAAGGTATGTGTGACCGTATCGGTCTGGACGGTCATCTAAAGCACAAGCCGGTATCAAATAAAAAGCCGGTATTCGATGAAAGCATCCCGCTTCCCACTCATGCCGAGGCGATAAATGTCGTCATTGAAAAGCTCACAAGCGCTGATTATGGTGTTATTGAAAGCCTCTCGGAAATCAATGCTGTCGGACACCGTGTGGTCAATGGTGGCCGCAAGTTTTCTGAAAGTGTGCGCATTGATCAAGAGGTAATCAATGCGATTGAAGCTTGCGCTCGTCTCGCTCCACTACACAATCCAGCAAACCTCATGGGTATTGAAGCATGTCAAAAACTCATGCCGAATATCCCACAAATTGCTGTATTTGATACCGCTTTCCATCAGACGATTCCTGATTATGCGCATATCTATCCGATTCCTTATAAATATTTCGAAGATCATGATATTCGCCGTTATGGTTTCCATGGCACGTCACATAGATATGTTTCTAAATTGGCCATTGACTATCTGGGCGGCAAAGTAGAAGGCTCGAAAATCATCTCATGTCACCTCGGCAACGGCGCATCCATCGCAGCCATAAAAGACGGCAAGAGCATTGATACAACTATGGGTGTTACACCACTAGAGGGTGTCCCGATGGGCACACGCAGCGGCAGTATTGATCCGGCGATTGTTGAGATCATTTCTTCTTTGGAAGGTAATATCAGCATTAAAGAAACTATGGAAATTCTCAACAAACAATCCGGCGTACTTGGTGTGTCTTGTCTGTCTTCCGATTTTAGAGATGTTGAAAAGGCTGCCGGGTATGATATTGAGACCGGTCTGAGGATCGAAAGCGCTCCGGTCAATGAATTGTGTAAGCTTGCTTTGGAGATTTTCTGTTATCAAGTCGCCAAGTTCATTGGTTCTTATATCGTGGCGATGGGCGGTGTTGATGCGATCATTTTCACTGCCGGTGTTGGTGAGAATTCACCGTATGCCCGCAGAGTGATCACTGATAATCTCAATGGTATTGGTATTTGCATGAATGAGCCTACTAACCGTTTTAGGGGTCTGGGTAAGTTTGTTGATATCACTGGTGATGATTCCAAGGCCAAGGTGCTTGTCATTCCGACTGATGAGGAGCTTGTCATCGCAAGAGATACGGTTGCTATTGTGAATGGTTAGCAACGTTTAAACAATCAGTAAAACCGTCAAGACGATCCAAGTAAGCGCTGATTAATTTATGCGCCTTGTCTTGACGGTTTTTTGTATCGTTTTCAAATTTTTCCTTGACTTTTGTATCCGGCAATGTTAAAGTGTCAAGGCCGCTTTGAATGGGTTTTGTTAAGTGATGGTCAAAACCATCCGCCCCCGACAGCGAGTCTTAGAATAACTGAGGTGAAAAGAATTGACACATGCCATTATCGAAACAGGTGGAAAACAATACAGGGTCAAAGAGGGCGACGAAATCTTCATTGAAAAACTTGATGTTGACGCCAATGACAAAGTAACATTTGACAAAGTGCTTGCTATCTTTGATGCAGAAGGTGCGCCCCAAATCGGCGAACCCTATCTCAACGGCGCAAAAGTAAGCGCAAATGTAGTCAAAAACGGCAAATCCAAGAAGATCATCGTCTTCAAAATGCGCCCAAAAAAGGGCTACCGCAGAAAGCAAGGCCACAGGCAGCCATACACAAAAGTTCTGATCGAAAAAATCGTCGTTTAAGTGAGGTGACAACATGGCACATAAAAAAGGTGTAGGTTCAACAAAGAATGGTCGCGACAGTAAGTCTAAACGTCTCGGACCAAAGCGCGCTGACGGACAGTTTGTTCTGGCCGGAAATATTCTTGTAAGACAACGCGGCACAAAAATCCATCCCGGCACAAATGTCGGTTGCGGCAATGACTATACGCTCTTTGCATTAAAAGACGGCAGAGTCAAGTATGAGCCGATGGGTCGTGATCGCAAGTGTGTTTCCGTTTATGAGGAAGCCGCACAGTAAGTCCCGAAATCTTGATTTTCTAAAAACGCCGTGAAAACGGCGTTTTTTTGTGCAACCAAACATTGCCAACAATATAAAAATGCTATATAATGTTTTCGAATATTTATAATATGCTTCATACGCATTATTTCAGTTTCGTTTTGGCTTGGTTGCGTGGTGGGGTATTCATTGTGGAAGGAGAAATTTATGCGCGTAAAAATAACTGCCGACAGCACCTGCGACCTACCTGCCAATCTCGTTGAGCGATATGGCATTGGACTGACACCACTTTACATTATCAAAGATGATAAGCAATACAAGGACAGACTAGAGATCACTGTACGTGACATCTTTGAATATGTCGAAAGCGGCAAAGGTATGACCCGTTCAAACGCCATCAATGTCGCAGAGTACCACGAATATTTTAGCAATTGGCTCAATGAATGTGACGCAATTGTCCACATCAGCATTAGCAATCATCTTTCAGCCTGTAATCAAAGTGCGCAAATTGCTGCAAAAGACTTCGAAAATGTATATGTCGTTGACTCCCTCAATCTTTCCACCGGGAGCGGACACTTGGTACTCGATGCGGCGATTATGGCCGAGCAAGGCATGGCACCTGAAGAAATTGTCAGCAATCTCGAAAGACTTGTTCCAAATGTTGAAGCAAGCTTTGTCATCGGAACATTAAAGTATCTTCATCTGGGCGGCCGCTGCTCCAGTTTGCAAGCGCTTGGCGCCAATCTACTCAAGCTCAATCCTTGTATTGAGGTCAAAGATGGGAAAATGAGTGTCGGCAAAAAGTATAAAGGCAAATTTGATAAAATCATTCTTGATTATGTTGGAGATCGGCTCATAGGGCGTGAGGATATTGATCATAAACGCATTTTTGTGACCTATCCGCCCACGGTGAGTAAAGAGCTCATTGATAAAATTGTCGAAAAAATAAAGTCAATCCGTCCGTTTGACGAAATCATCTGTTGTGAAGCCGGATGTGTTATATCAAACCACTGCGGCCCTACTTGTGTGGGTATTTTGTTTTATCGTAAGTAGGTGTGTACCCCGCTTACGTCAGCTTCGCTGACAGCTCCCTTGGGAGGAAACCAAAAAAATAACGTCCGGAAGAATCACAACGATACTCCGGACGTTTGTTGTATTTATAAATCAGTGACGCACAACTTCAGAATATCTCACTTCGATCAGATTACTCTTCAAAGTCAGAATTAATCAAGTCACACAATGTATCCACTGCCACAACCTCATCTTGACCATCGGCAATAATGTTGACCGTCTCACCTTGAGCTACGCCTAAAGACAAAACCCCCAACAAACTTTTCGCATTGACTCTGCGCTCTTCTTTTTCTATCCAGATGCTGCTCTTAAACTCATTTGCCTTCTGGATTAGGAATGTTGCCGGTCTTGCGTGAAGCCCCACTTGCTTCATGATCGTTGCCTTCTTCTCGTACATTAGAATTCCTCCTGTGTTGCAAGTATAAATTCTCTCTAAGAAGAGGGGGATTCAACTTCCCTCTTGCCCCACCACTTTACCAAATACGCACTCTAACGTCAATAGCAAATGTCTGATTTACAAAACTTAGTCACGATTTATTGATAATTTTAATACACTTCATTATTCACATTAAAATATAAAATTGCATGACCGGATAAAAATCGTTATAATCGAATGCGCAAAGATTTCAATGTAAATTTCGCGCCATAGATCATCGTTTATGACTGTGCATAGGAGGAATGCGTCACATGAGCGAACCAATAATCGGAATTCATCGTGCCAAAACTTGGCAAATCGGCCTATTTGCACTCAATGATGTCGCCATCAACTTTTATTGGATGATGATGACATTTATGGCCTTTTATTTGCAAGGAGTTTTAGGACTCACTGTTGCACTCGCATCCTTTTTACTCGCAGCTCTCAACATTTTTGACGGCATCACAGACCCCATTATAGGCTATATCATGGACAAAACCAGCGGCAAATTCGGAAAATTCAGACCCTTTATGGCTGTAGGAAATTTAGTTATGGCCATAAGTCTTACTGCACTTTATTTCACAAGCTATGCATCCGGCACACTTGTTCTGGCATTAGTTATTGCAAGCTTTATTGTCTATGACATCGGCCTAACCTTGCAAGCGAATGTTACACGCTCTGCAATAACCGTGCTGACAAATGATCCCAAACAACGCCCCACCTTTGCTGCTTTTTCTACAGCTTTCAGCGTCCTTTTGGCCATTGGGGTCGCTATGCTCGTCAGCAACCTACTCGAACCGATGCACGGCGGCTTGAATATTGATATGTTCCGCCACTTCTTTATCATCGTGATTATCGCCTCTGCCTTTTGCACTATTTTGGCAATAATAGGCATACGCACAAAAGACAGACCCAAATATTACGGTGTCGCACCGGAATCCGCACAAAAGGTCAGGTTCAGAGAATGCATCGGCGTTTTAAAACATAACAAAAATGTGCTCATGTTGGTGGTCTGTGCATCAACCGATAGATTGTTTTCCCATATTGCAACAAATGCTGTAATTATGGTAATGATTTTCGGAATCATCAGCGGAGACTACGCACAATTTGGACAAAGCAGTATGTTGGTCGCTGCACCCAGTATTGGCCTCGCTCTTTTAACGACAATCTGGTATGCACGTAAATATGGCCAAAAAAGCGCATTGCTCTTCGCAAGCAAAGGCGCTATGATTGCAAATGTAGTCATTTTTTTGGCATTTGTCTTCTTAGATCCCACGACACTTGACTTTGCAGCTTGGACAACCTTCACAATTGTGTTCTTTGTGGGACTCGCTGTGCGAGGCGGTTTTATGACTGTGGGTAGCCGTATTGTTATTCCGATGATTGCCGACTGCGCAGACCATGAGGTTTATCGTTCCGGCAAATATGTGCCCGGAACCATCAGCGGCTTATTTACCTTTGTAGATAAAGTCTTCGGCTCACTGAATGTATTAATCGTCGGTGGACTTTTGATCATCGCCGGATATGGAGAGACCTTCCCCACTCCGGATACGCCTTATTCTTCCGCAATTTTCATAATAGCTATGATTTGTTATATAGGTCTTCCGATGCTTGGTTGGATCATCAACCTCATAGCTTTAAGGTTTTATGACCTTACACCCGAAAAAATGAATGAAATCAGAATGTCAAAGGAGAAAAAACATGAGTGAAATAATCGAAAAAGTCAAAGCATATTATGGTGAGCAGCTGCAAAACAACAATGATCTTAAATCTAGCGCTTGCAGTTGCAACGAAGCCCCACCTGCAGCCGTCAGAAATATCTTACCGCTTATTGCCGATGAGATATTGGAAAAGTTCTACGGTTGCGGCTCTCCCCTGCCTCCGATGCTAGACGGTATGACTGTGCTTGATTTGGGCTGCGGAACCGGCAGAGATGTCTATATTGCTTCTAAACTTGTTGGTGTATCGGGCTGTGCCATCGGTGTGGACATGACCACACAGCAGATCGAAATCGCCAAGAAGTATAAAGAGACACAGCGTGTGCGTTTTCATTTTGAAACATCGAATGTACAGTTTCTTCAAGGGTATATTGAAGATTTAAAGTCACTGGGCATTGCTGACAACAGTGTGGATGTGGTTATTTCTAACTGTGTTATCAATCTCTCCCCGAACAAAGAACAGGTATTTAGGGAAATATATCGCGTGCTTAAGCCGGGTGGTGAATTGTTCTTTTCGGATATTTTTGCAGATCGGCGCATCCCGGAGACATTGACAACCGATCCGGTGCTGCGCGGTGAGTGTCTGGGCGGCGCACTTTATGTTGAAGATTTCCGTAGACTGATGGCCGCATGTGGCTGGGTCGATTTTCGCTATACTGATGTCCGCAACCTTGAGCTGCACAGCCCGGAGATTGAGGATAAAGTTGGATTTGTCACTTTTTCATCCCGCACGGTTAGGGCTTTTAAACTGGATGACTTGGAAGATATTTGTGAAGACTATGGACAAGTGGCTTATTATGACGGCAGCATTCCGGATCATCCGCATTTCTTTGATCTTGATGACCACCACCGATTCTTCACCGGAAAACCCATGCTTGTTTGCGGAAACTCGGCATCTATGGTTTTAAATACCCGATATAGCAAGGCTTTTAAGGTAATAGGTGACCGAACCATGCATTTTGGTGCTTTTGATGGCTGTGCTACAGATGATACTTGCGATACAGTATCGTCCGGTGCATGTTGTTGATCTAATGGAGGGTAAAAAAGCATGAACAAATACATCATCGCCGGAACGCAAGTAGATTCTGTCGAATTGAAATGCTTGGTGGTCAGCAGAGGCGTTAAGGTCGATAAGGACATCTACAAGAAGTTTTCCGCAGACCACCGATTGAGCATCAGTCCTTTAACTTGCAATTGCATGTTTTTTTCAGACGGTACTGTCGCACATTTGACGGACATGGGGTTTCATTTGCGTTATTTGACCGGCCTTTTGTCTTGGGATAACTTAAAACTACTCAAATATGCGCAACAGCTTGAGACCCCTCTTCTAAATTAGTATGTATATCTCTCTCGTACTCGCTTATTCGCAGTATTTCGCAATATTTCATTTTTCTGTTTGTGAGATTTTAGTTAATGACGCATTGCGAAGCCTTGAAATTCAC
>WQVH01000033.1 GCA_009781695.1 Oscillospiraceae bacterium | reverse complement strand
GTTGATCGAAGAAGGTGGCACACTATATCCGATTGAAATCAAGAAGCACGCCGACCCGCAAAAGTCTGACGTAGAGAAATTTTCTATCCTCGACAAAATTCCAACGGTCAAACGAGGGCAAGGCGGGGTTGTTTGTTTGTATGATAACCTTGTCACGGTTGCTGGGAATGATAAAGCTATTCCAATAACGATGCTATGATTTGATAAACAGCGAAAGAATTATATTTGCCGAGAAGCCGGTTATTATTGAGCGTTATGCTCAGTAATAACCGGTTTTTGCATATATCCTCTACACCAAAAGATGTTATGGTGAAGAATAATATCATCCATCTGCCGGCATACATGGCGATGTTTTTATAAGGTTTGGGATTTAAAAATCTACCTAAATCAGTAGGCTTTACAGACCGCTACATAAAAGCACTATTGCAGATCAAATCACAAGAGTGGAATACACGACATTGCTTAAAATATTTGTTTTCAAGCGGAAGCCATTTGTCCAAAAATTCGGCGGCACGATCATTACCGTCACGGAAGCGGATTCTGCGCATTTGTATTTTAGAATCTACGACCAAAAAGACTTTGAGGTTATAGCGTGTGCGTAATTTTGGATGGCAAGCATATAAGCCTTCTACAATTGTAATCGGAAGAAAGGGGACACTGATCGGCTCCCCGAAGTCCATCGTTTGACAATCAAATGGTCGATACACAACATCTTTCTTACGCCTCATCGGAATCAAGACTTCATCCAAGAAGCGTTCGTAGTCAATATTTCCGCCCGGCTCATTCAGTCGGATTTTTTACAAATGCCTATAGTGCACAGTTCGTTTGATTAAATCTAATAAAACCTTCTGATCTTTTTCAGGTTGGGCAGTGACCAGCTCGTAGATTTCCCTTGCGATGGAATTTTCAGTATCGCCGGAAAGCATGGCTTCAAACAGCGTTTCAAAAGATATATTCAGAGCGCGGGCGATTTTTTCAATTGTTTCCAGCGTGGCATTTTTCTCACCGCGTTCCAGTTGTCCGATATAAGTATGATGCACTCCGGCCTTTTCGGCGAGCTTCATTTGAGTCAGCCCGGCACGGAGCCGATAATTTCTGACACGTTCTCCGACAACATAAGCCATATCATTCATAGTCTGTTTCCCTCCGGGAATAATACTACCGATTTTGATTGTTGCCATAAACAGACTGTTGATATATAAATACCTAAATTACACACTATGAATATTCGAATGGTGCAAAAAGCTGTGTTTTAGAGACGGCCTTTATTCTTAATATGACGAGGGTGAAATCCCATCGTCTGACGGTGGCTTTACGATTTCCAAATCCTCAATGATTGTGAGCGGAGCACCTTTCATCACAATCAAGCGATTTGCCAGATACTCTGCTTCTTGTCGGTCATGCGTGACCAATACAGTTAAGCGAGGCTGGTCAGAGGCGAATATATATGGATAAATGCGCCTGCGGGTGATGTCGTCCAATCCGGCAAAAGGCTCATCAAGCAGCATGAAGTCTCCGCCGAACGCCATCGCTCTGGCTATGGCGAGTCTGCGTCTCATGCCGCCGCTGAGTTCGCCGGGAAGCAAATCTGCAGAGTCGCTCAGATTCATGCGCTCAAGCCACTGCATGGCAAGTGTTTCATCCTTGGTGTCTAAAACTGCCAAAATATTACCTAAGGCGGTCACGCCGCCCAGAAGGCGATCTTCCTGAAAGACATATGATAGGCGCTTAAAGTGCGATATGATCTGCCCGCTGTCCGGCTCAATCAGGCCGGATAGGAGTCGCAGCAACGTGGTCTTGCCATAACCGGAAGCTCCCATAAAAGCGACAATGCCGCTGTCAGGGAGTGTCAAGGTAAAGTCGCTCAGTACAACTTTATCACCAAATGATTTAGAAACTTTGTTAAATATAATACTCATGATAACGACCATTCCTTATGATACAGTTCAGATTTGCCTCCTTTTGTCATTCTGAGGGCATTTACTGCCTGAAGAATCTTAAAATGATGCAAAGATGTCGGAGAAGATCCTTCGCTTTGCCCAGGATGACACGGATGTGTACTGCAACGAAATTACACCAAAATGCAGATGCTTTGGACTCCTGTCTACACGATCTAAGTTCCGGTTGCTTTTTTCTTTTTGCCTGCAAGCCGGTTGCCTGTGAAGCGAAGCAGCCTGATCATCAGTTTTTCCAGAACGACGCTGAGTATGATGACCGCTGCGGTCCAAGCAAATAGGTCAGCGGTCAGCAAGTGGACTCTCGCATCATGGACAAATGCGCCCATCGCACCGGTTGGACGTGCGATGACCTCGGCTGCGATTGCGGACTTCCACGCAGCGCCCAAGCCGCTGGTGAGTGCAGAGACGATATAGGGCATGAGCGAAGGCATATAGATATACCTCAGCCTCTTCCATCTCCCGAATTTAAAGATTCTGCCCATTTCTAAAAGTCCGACATCAATGACCTCAAGCCCTGCGAATATGTTGGTCCATACGATGGGCGTGACCATAAGAAAAACCACAAAAATGGGAATAGTTCCGGTGGCCATCCAGACCAGTGCAAGAATGATGAGTGAGGCCACAGGTGTTGCACGCAAGATACCTAAAAAGGGCTGGAAAAGATGCTTTAAAAAAACAAAGCGATGTGTGATGACCGCCAGAATACTTCCGGCAAATATCGCCAGTCCGAAGCCCTCTAAAACGCGCAGACAAGTACCCAAAACAGCGCGCCAGAACACAGCAGTTCCGCCAAGTTCCAATAGTCTGGCGGCAGCACGAACAGGAGATACGATGAGTATCTCCCGTCCGACATATCTAAATACAGCCTCCCACACCAAAAGCCAAAAGACTATGGCTAAGACTTTAATGCAGATGCGCTTTGGTTTATTACCCCAAGAAGAAAAAATCTTCACTCGGCAACGCTCCTCCTACCGCTTGTGGGTTTGCTTCGTACAAAACGGTCAATATGGTCTCGACTAAAGGAATCATCGTATTCCCATCGATATGAACCAGATTGCTCTTGGGTATGGCTTGCGCTGCGATTTCAGCCGGAATGATGTCATAAAAATCCATCAGCGCAGCGGATCTTTCGGGGTTTGCATTGACATATGCAACGGATCGGCTGTGGTCTTCGAGGAAGAGTTTGACCGCATCAAAGTGTTCTTCCAGAAAATGAGTGCGTACGACAATCGCTGTTTGAACAAATTGTGTGTCCGGATTCGCCGCTTGCCATTCTTCGGTCAAATCTAAAGCAATCCGAATATCATCGCTGCGGTTGAGGACTGTGGTTACAAAAGGTTGAGGCAGCATGCCAATCTGTACATTTCCGGCAACCATAAGTGAGGCAAGCTCAGCAGGTTCCGAGTTGAATTCAATGTGTACATCCACGCCCGGTTCCAGACCGTTTTGGCGCAAGATATGCTCCAGAGCAAATTGTGGCGTTGCGCCTTGACCAATGATGTTGATGGTCTGTGCGCGTAAATCCTCGACAGTATGGATACTGTCAGAACTGTCTAAAATAAACAGGACGCCGAGTGTGTTGATGCCAATGATCCTGACTTCGCCTTCGAGTCTGTTGTACAAAACAGAAGCGACATTGATAGGTACAGCGGCAATATCCAGCTCTCCGCTGATTATTCCGGCGGTCATATCCTCCGGCGAGCCACCAATCGTAAAGTGATAGGTGTTGGCGGTTTGTCCTTCGTTATTCCATTCCATGAGTGGTGCGATGCTCATCCCGGAAGGTCCTCTGATCGCGCCGACTCTGATATGTGT
The DNA here is from genome assembly GCA_009781695.1 of Oscillospiraceae bacterium. Classification (GTDB taxonomy): domain Bacteria; phylum Bacillota; class Clostridia; order Oscillospirales; family Oscillospiraceae; genus WRMH01. Next base: position 18,565 of record WQVH01000033.1, on the reverse strand, counting down.
ACCCGATGCATACGCATCGGCCGATTCCGTAGCTTCTGAGGGTGTGTCGGTTGTTTCTGCCGGGGAAGTGTCCGGTGCGCTTGAATCGTTGCATGCAATCAGACTCAACGAAAGCAGCGCGATGAAGATGAGCGCCAGCCATTGTTTGTGTTTCATTGATAATCTCACCTTTCTTGATTGTGTATTTCTAATCTAACATATTGCATTTATTTCCACAACCCAATATACCTTAATGTGCAGTGACTAAAAGTTATAACCAAGTGGGAGGTTTATTGGACACTTCATGATGTATGCTTATGTCCATACGAACTAAGGAGGACTGCACAATGAGATTTTTTGGGGTGATCATGGTTATTGCGATACTGATGGGGTTATTCTTTGTTGCGCTCGACAGCATGGCCGATTACGGAATCAGCAGCCTGATACTGGCAGGCATCAGTATTTTTGCACTCTACAGGGTTTTTAAGTACCTATGCGAAGGGCATAGAGCCGCCCGCGCGAAGGCAAAAGGGGGAACTGGCTCGAAGACATCTCATAACCTAATCGATTATATGATCTTCGGTGATGCCAATGCCGATGCGAAGGATTGGGAAGACGAGTGATTGATCGGCTAAGCGGCTCATGTAATTACGCAGGTTTGCGATTGGATATAAGCTTGTGGACTTCGCCGACTACGAGCTGCAACAGTGCCAAGCCTGCCATGATGAGCCAATGCGCACCGGATAGACCTGTGATGACATCAAATACTTCTGCAACCGGTGGCACGAGTGCGACAAATAATGTAAAGGCAATAGTGCCGATTGCTGCAAAGAAGAGTCCTCTGTTGGACATGGGGCTTATCTTGAAAATAGACAGATCGCTGCGTACATTGAAGATATTGATGACTGATGCCCATGACAGCACCACAAATGCCATGCTGATGCCGATGCTGTAGTGTGCGCCGCTGTAGCTCGCTGTAAAGCCCGATGGGGCAGGGAGGACATAAGCACCGAGCAAGAATGCGCCCAGTGTTAAGATGGAAAAGCAAACTGCGCCGCGTGCGATTTTCACGCCGAGTCCGGCTGAGAATATGCCTGCACCTTTTTTAAGGGGCATTCTCTTCATTACGCCTTGCTCCGGTGGTTCAAATGCAAGGAAGAAACCCGGTATGCCATCGGAGACGACATTGATAAGCAAAATCTGCAATGCAAGCAGCGGTGATACGCCGAAGAGCAGCATACCTGCAAGCAGTATGAAGATCTCAGCGAAGTTTACACTGAGCAAAAATGCGATGGTCTTTCTGATGTTGTCATATGCAGTGCGCCCGACGGATATGGCATCGACAATGGTTGCGAAGTTATCATCTGTAATGATCATGTCAGCCGCACTTTTAGATACTTCTGTTCCGGTGATGCCCATGGCGACACCGACATCCGCTGCTTTGAGCGCCGGGGCATCGTTGACACCATCGCCTGTCATGGCGACGACTTCGCCGTGGGTGGTCCATGCTTGTACAATTCGTGTCTTGTCCTCCGGACTGACACGGGCGTATACCGAGATGTCCCGCACACTGTCATGAAGTTCTTGATCATTCATCTTTGCAAGCTCAGCTCCGGAGACTGCTCTGTCGCCCTCTTGCATGATGCCGATCTCTTTTGCAATCGCAGCAGCAGTCACAATATGGTCGCCTGTGATCATAACGGTCTTGATACCGGCGTTTCTCGCCTCAAATACAGCTTCGGCACTTTCCGGCCTGGGTGGGTCGATCATGCCGACCATGCCTCTAAACTCATGTCCGCTTTCCAGTGCCTCTATGCTGAAATCGGTAGGTTTTTCATCATATTTCTTAATGGAAATGGCAATGACACGTAGCGCTTTTGCAGCGTAGGCATCATGTACTTCGAGCGCTTTTTGATGCAGCTCAGGATTCCAGTCAACAGGGAGGCGGTCAAATGCGCCTTTGGTAACAGCAATGTAGCCATCTTCCGTGCGATGGACGGTGGTCATGCGCTTGCGTCCTGAGTCAAAGGGTAATTCAAACACTCTGGGAAAATCTCTTTCCGCTTTGACACGATCAAGGTTGAGATCGTGGAGTAAGCGAATGATGGCGATTTCGGTGGGATCTCCGACCACATGCTCTTCATCATCGTCACCATATGCTTCTATGGTGGCATTGCTGCAAGAAGCCAGAAGCTCAACGAGCATTCTTTGATCCACATTAAAATTTTCTTTTTCTTTGACGGATATGGGTTCATGTCTGACATGCCAGACATGTTGGATCTTCATTTTATTCTGGGTGAGCGTACCGGTTTTGTCGGAGCAGATGACTGATGTGTTGCCGATGGTCTCAACAGCGGGTATGCGGCGTATGATTGTGTTTCTTGTGACCATGTTATACACGCCGTATGACAATACCATGGTAACGATAATGGGTAGCGTCTCCGGAACTGCGGCAACACCCAATGCGACACCCAAGATGAGGATGTCTAAAAACTCACGAGCGCCGCCTGTAATGGGATCTGTGGGATGGAATATATATCCGAAAGCGATCATCAAGACACCTGCAATTAAAGCAAGGACTGAAATGCGCTTGGCCAGTTGTTTGAGTCTGTTTTGGAGCGGGGTCTTTAGTTTCTGTGTGTTGTTGAGCAGTTGGGCGATGCGGCCCATTTCTGTCTCCATAGCGGTCTCAACCACTACGGCAGTAGCAGTACCATTGGTTACCAGACAGCCTGAATAGACCATGTTCAGTCTATCGCCAAGCGGTACATCCTCAGCGATGACCTCGTCAGGGTCTTTGTCCACCGGTTGGCTTTCGCCTGTGAGCGCCGATTCATCCACTTGAAGACTGCTCGATGTCAGGAGTCTGGAGTCTGCGGTTACTACATCGCCTGCGGATAATTCAACAATGTCACCGGGTACAAGCTCGATGGCATCAACAATCTGTTTTATGCCGTCACGGATGACGGTTGTCTTGAAAGCGTTCATCCGCTTGAGCGCTTCTAAAGCCCGCTCAGCTTTGCTTTCCTGATAAATGCCGAGACAGACATTGATGATTACAATTGATAAAATGACGATGACCTTCGGCCAACCTCTGCCAATGGTATCGGGTGGATTGAAGATGGCCATATAACCTGCGATCAGTGCTGCGGCAATGAGGATAAGTGTTGGGATTTCGGATAGATGGTGCAGGATCTTCTGTAGCAGGGTCTCTTTTTTTTCTTCTTCAAACTCGTTGAGTCCGTACTTTTGCTGACGCACCTGAATTTCGCTGCCGGTTAATCCTTTTGCCGGTTCTACTTCCAGCTTTTGTAATACTTCATTAATTGTTTCTTTTACCCAAAGCAACAACTACACCTCCTAAAAATCATATGATTTATTTAAAATTCGATGCACGGAGTATATCATAGGCGCAAGTTTGCATCACAACAAGCACAGACTTGGTGCGCCGAAATGATATATGCATTTAAATCCTGTATAATGATTGTGCAGCGATCATTGTATCATAAAATCTCGGTAACGGCAAAAGGTTTATAAAAAAACCAACCCATTACAGAGACATCTGTAGCGGGTTGGCAAGTAAAATATGTTTAAGCTTATCTATGAGACTCTTGTATAAGTGCGCTCATGTCCATCGATTGAGTCAATCATGGTCAATGCATCTGCGTCTATTGAGAATGTAAAATTCTCGACTTCGTTATATTCGGGAAAGGTGATTTCCAGCGCATCACGATCACTTACGCTCCAAGTGATGGTTTCTGTAAAATCCATGCCAAAGCCGGTGAAAACAGCTTCGCCTGTGCCATCTGAATTGAATGTCCACTCAGCAGTAAATCCGGAATCTTCTAAACTCCAAGTGCCTACCAGAGCATTGTCGTTGCCGCCGCAAGCGGTTAGGCTGGCTACGATCAGTATTGCTAACAAAAGTGCTCCCAATTTTTTAATCAAAACTTTACCTCATTTCATTTTTAAATCATCTTATTCAATCCATGATATTTATGAACGAATAACCAAATTAGTATATATTAAGTACAACATGGTAGTCAATGAAAACTTTAAAAATGATATCACACCATGCAAACATATGAAATTTGTAAGGACTTATATACAATTAACCCTTTCCAAGTGGAGTGGTTTTTGCTAATATGAGTCATAGATATAATAGGAAGGTAAGAAAAAGAGGTATTATGGATAGGAAAGTCAGAGTGCTTGCGATAAATCCCGGTTCAACATCGACGAAAGTCGCACTTTTTGATGATTATGATGTGCTGTTTAGTGCAGCGATACATCATACACCGGACGAACTTGCGGATTTTCCGGATATTCAAAGTCAACTGGAATTTCGAACGGAAATGATTGAAAAGACCATGCTTGAAAAAGGATTTGCCATGGAAGATGTGGATGTCTTTTCAGGGCGAGGCGGCGGCTTGCTTTCGCTGACCGGTGGTGTCTATACGATTTCCGACCTGATGGTATCTCATGCGGAAAAAGGTATGGCAGGTGCTCATCCGGCCAACTTGGCGCCGCAAATTGCAAAGCAATATGCGGATAAATTTAACAAGCACGCAGTGGTTGTTAATCCACCGTCGATTGATGAGTTCTGCGATGAAGCGCGTATTACAGGCATCAAGGGATTATATAGGCAAAGTCATATACATGCACTCAACCAAAAAGAAATTGCGCTTCGCTTCTGTGCCGAGCGCGGTCTTGAATATGATGCATTAAATCTCATTATATGTCATCTGGGCGGGGGCATTTCCGTGACAGCCCACAACAACGGCAGGATGATTGATTCCAATGACATCATCAAAGGCTCAGGGCCGATGACACCGAACCGTGCAGGTGACCTGCCATATATTGGCGTTATTGAGCTGGCCTACAGCGGTGCGTATACAAAAAAAGAACTCATTGACAGGCTAAATAAGGATGGCGGTCTGACGGATCACTTGGGTACGGCTGAGGTGCGTGATGTGATGAAGATGGCCAATGAAGGTGATCATTATGCGGAAATTGTATTTCGGGCAATGAATTATCAAATTGCGAAGTATGCCGGTGCGATGGCGGTTGCGCTCAGAGGTAAAGTAGATGCCATCATCCTGACCGGTGGTATGTCCAATAATGTGTGTCTGACCGATATGGTCAAGGAATATATTGACTGGATTGCCGAGGTTGTGGTCATGCCGGGAGAATTTGAACTTGAAGCGCTGGCGGCAGGGGCTGTTCGTGTCATGCGTGGCGTGGAAGCGGGGAAGACATACTCAGGCGAACCGGTTTGGACAAATTTTTAGCGCCGAACAGTAAAGCACTGTCCGGCGCTCCGATAGCGGATATAGTTTAGTAATTTTCTGATCTGAGTTGGAAATACGCTCTGGGATGATCGCATGTCGGGCATGTTTCCGGCGCATTTTTGGCGACTAATGTTTTGCCGCAATTCATGCAGTGCCATGATACAGTTTCGCTTCTGGCAAAGACGATGCCGTCATTGATGTTGGCAGAAAGCTTGTTATAACGTGCTTCATGCTCTTTTTCTACCTCGCCGACTTGACTAAAGCGGTTAGCGATTTCGTCAAAGCCCTCTTCTTTAGCAACTTGGGCAAACTCTGCATACATTTCTGTCCATTCGTAATGTTCACCGGCAGCGGCATCTTTCAGATTATGGATCGTATCCGGCACGCTACCGCCATGAAGATATTTAAACCATAACTTTGCATGTTCTTTTTCATTGTCAGAGGTCTCTTGAAAGATCTGTGAGATTTGTTCATATCCGTCTTTGGCAGCTTGAGAAGCGTAGTAACCATACTTGACTCTGGCTTGGGATTCACCCGCAAATGCAGTCATTAGGTTCTGCTCTGTCTTTGTTCCTGTTAGCGTCTTACTCATTGTTTTAATACTCCTTTCAAGTGTATCGCTGACTTATCAGCATATATATACATCTTATCATAAGAAAGCAAAATGTAAAATCAAAAAATGTAAATTTTAACGATTTTGGTATTTTGGCATGTTGTAGGTTATACACAGCGCATTTGACATACCGTATAATTTCTATGCAACCACAATTAAAATTCCATAGTCCAACCCATATCATCAGGCACAGACCCTGTTTGCAGACCGTATAAAGTGTCATAGAGCTTCTGTGTCAGCGCACCGATCCCGCCATCGCCGATGGTTATTTGAGCGCCCCTGTACTGTAACTTGCCCACAGGAGATATCACAGCGGCGGTTCCGGTGGCGAATATTTCTTTGAGCGAACCATCTTTAGAGGCTTGCACAACATCTTCGATTCTCAGTCTGCGCTCAGAGATTTTGATACCCCATTTTTGCAGCAGCTCTATAACGGATGCACGGGTAACACCGGGCAGAATAGTTCCCAACAAAGGTGCGGTGATCACTTCATCGCCGATCATGAAAAAAGCATTGGATGTGCCGATTTCTTCAACATAGCTATGCTCAATGGCATCTAACCATAAAACCTGCTCACAGCCGTGCTGCTTTGCCCTCTTCTGCGCTTTCATAGAACCGGCGTAGTTTCCGCCTACTTTGGCAAATCCGGTACCACCAACGACGGCACGGACGAGTTCTTCTTCCACATAAATTGATGCGGCAAGTAGCCCTCCGCCGGGTGTGTCATAATATGGCCCGACCGGGCTGCATATGATAATAAATTTAAAGATTTCAGCAGGGGCAACGCCGATAAATGTTTCGTTGGCAAACATAAAAGGGCGTATATAGAGCGATGTTCCGGATTTTGTGGGAATCCAGTCTTTATCCACTTCAACCAGTGCTTTTACAGCCTCTACAAAAAGCTCCTCGTCCATTTCTGGCATACACATGCGGTCATTTGTTTTGTTGACACGAGCAGCATTCATATAAGGACGGAATAATAAGTGCCGCCCATCGGCAGTGCGGTATGCTTTCATTCCTTCAAATGCGGTCTGGGCATAGTGCAGTACCGATGATGAGGGTTCAAGCGTTATTGGCCCATAAGGGACGATCTTGCCATCATGCCAGCCTTTGTCTGCGGTATATTCCATGACAAACATATGGTCGGTAAATGTTTTGCCGAATTTTAGTGTATCGGGATCGGGCTTGGGTTTTGGATTCTGGGTCAAATTTATTTCAAAATTATATTTCATTATTGCGTAACTACCTCCAGACTTTTTGGTTTTGAGTGTCTTCTTGGTAAGCGATGATTAATTCCACGGTTACCTTACTATTGCCAATGATGATATGCTTTTAAGTTGAGTTCCAGCAGTGCAGCGCTTTTGCCGCCGAAGAAGCCGTTGAGTATTTGCTCTATACTCTCAGACGATACAGCGTGTGTTGCACGTATAAATGCACCGAGCATGATGATGTTCGCAATGCGTGCGTTACCCATCGTGTTTGCAAGCTCTGTTACAGGGATTTTCATGACACTTATATCCGTGCGCTGGGGCTCTCTATGTATCAATGTTGAATTTAACATGAGCAAACCACCGGGTTTGAGTGTTGGCTCGAATTTGAGCATGGACGGAAGCGTCATCGCCACCACACAGTCAGATTCATGTATCAGTGGACTGCTGATGGGCTTTTCGGATACGATCACTGTACAGTTGGCTGTGCCGCCGCGCATTTCCGGGCCGTATGAGGGGAAGAATGTCGCTTCTTTTTGTTCGAGCATGGCGGCATTGCCGACCATTTGCCCCATTAGTAGTATGCCTTGACCGCCGGAACCGGCGAAAAACATTTTATAAGTGTCCATTATGCTTCTCCTTCCGGTGCTCTGAGTACGCCCAATGGAAAATAGGGGAGCATTTTCTCAGTGAGAAATGTCATCGCATCTACCGGAGAGACACCCCAGTTGGTGGGGCAGGTAGAGAGAAATTCAATAAAAGAGAAGCCGAGCTTTTTGTCCTGAACTTCAAATGCGCGGCGAACTGCCTTTTTTGCTTTGTGGATATTTCCGGGGGCGTTGAGCGCGACACGCTCGACATATACTGCGCCATCCAGTGTTGCAATAAGCTCACTGACACGCATAGGGAAACCCGACTGCTCAACGGAACGTCCATCTTGCGTTGTGGTGGATTTTTGTCCAATGATGGTGGTTGGTGCCATCTGGCCGCCGGTCATTCCATATATGGCGTTGTTGATAAAAAATGTCGTGAATTTTTCACCGCGTGCTGCGGCATGAATGATTTCAGCCGTACCGATAGATGCGAGGTCGCCGTCACCCTGATAGGTAAAGACCATATTGTCCGGATGCACACGCTTGATGCCGGAAGCGACAGCGGGAGCACGTCCGTGCGCTGCTTCGAGCATGTCTACATTCATGTATTTATGGGCAAGGACGCTACAGCCTATGGGACCGACCCCTATGGTGCTGCCGAGTTTACCCATCTCTTCCAGCACTTCCATGATGAGCCTGTGGGAAATACCATGTGTACAGCCGGGGCAATAGTTAGTCTCGCCGGGGATCATGCCCTTAGTATATTCAAAAACAGGTTGCATATTCACCTTATCCTCCAATCTCTTCCAGAATTTTTTTGGTGCGTTGTGCAATTTCAAGTGATGAGGGGATCATTCCGCCTGTGCGGTTAACCAGTCTGATGGGTAAGCGGTCTCCGACGCCCAGTTGCACATCTTGTATGAGTTGTCCCATAGAAAGTTCGGCAGATATAACGACCTTGGTTTTATTTGATATTTTCTTAAATTCACTATAGGGAAACGGCCAAAGCGAGATGGGTCTGATGAGACCTGCTTTGATCCCTTGTTCGGCGAGTATCTCTATAGCTTCCTTGGCGATGCGTGCGACGATACCATAAGCAACGATGACCACCTGTGCATCTTCCAGACCGAAGGATTCGACCCTTACAAGCTCTTTTTCGGCGTGTGCATACTTTTCAAAGAGTTTGTGTACATGCGTTTCGAGCGCATCCGGCTGCATACGTAGAGAAATGACTGTATTGCGCTTGGAATCATCAGCACCATAGCCGGTGAGCGCCCAGGGTTTATGTTTTCTGATGTCTTTCGTTTGGATATCCGGGCGTTTTTCAGGCAGCTTAACCGGCTCCATCATTTGGGCTAAGATGCCGTCGGTAAATATGAAAAATGGATTGCGCCACTCATCGGACAGTTGCATGGATTCATATATCAAATCCACACTTTCCTGTACACTGGATGGTGCAAACACAGGGATCTTGTAGTCGCCGTTGCCGCCGCCGCGTGTGGCTTGGAAATAGTCGGCTTGACCGGGTTGTATGCCTCCGATTCCGGGGCCGCAGCGGGAAACCGCAAGCAGGACTGTAGGGACTTCGGCAGATGCCAAAAAGCTCAGCCCTTCTTGCATCAGCGCTATGCCGGGAGATGAGGAGGTTATAAACACTCTGCCACCTGCCGCCGCAGCGCCGTATGCCATATTTATTGCACAAATTTCACTTTCGGCTTGGATAAATGATCCGCCGTATTTGGGTAATTCACGGGACATATATTCAGGGATTTCGTTTTGTGGGGTTATAGGATAACCAAAATAGTACCGGCAACCGCCGCGCATTGCGGCTTCGGAAAAAGCTTCGTTGCCTTTTAAAAGTATCTTATCACTCACTGCGTCATGTCCTCCTTGTAAATGGATATTGCTCCGTCAGGACAGACTGTGGCACAAGCTTTGCAGCCTACGCACTCATCTTGCCTCAGATTTTCAGCCGGGCTGTATCCTTTGTTGTTGATGTGCGCACTGATTGTGATGATTTTCTTTGGGCAGAAATATACACATAGTTCGCAGCCTTTGCAGGTTTCTCCGCAAATACGGACATCAAATTTTGCCATTTTTACAACTCCTATTAAAAGTTTATTAAGTATATCGTCATTTATCCAGCCAAGAGGGGCGCATATATCGCCCTAAAGGCATCAGATTGTGTGGGATTTCAGATAAATCGCAGGGATCAACGATTTGCTCAGGATAACAATCACAATATAACATTTTTCCTATGTCATCGCAAACTTCTGCGCAAAGAAAATGCCCCATGAGCACCATTTCGGCAGTAGTTTCATGTAACATATGCGTATTGTTGACGATGCCATCAATCTGCATTCCGGTGGTGTTTTCGATGGCGCGTATATGCGCAAGCGCTCCGGATTTGGTTCTGGTGTCGGGGCGGTTGGCATTAATTACGGCAAGCATGATTGTATCATCTGTGAAGTATTTGGTAAACTGATTTAATATCAGCGCACCGGCGTCATTTCCACCGGTGTCTATGATGACGCGGCAATCTTTGTCTTCGAGCGGGGTGCGTATGGTTGCGCCGATTGCGGGAAGTTCTGCTGTGATTTCTGTTTCATATGCGCTGCCGTAAACGCAAATACCTTTACGCTCTAATAGCTCACGTTTTTCCCGTGAGCGAAAATATGGGTTGACTATATCAAGATCGACAATGGCAAGCTTGTCATTGTGTTTGTCTTTAATCTGTGCGGCAAGCTTTATGGCGAGGGAAATTGAGAATTCTGTTTTCCCACTGCCGTAATGTCCGGTCACAATGATTTTTCTGGCGGTGTAATCAAATAACCGCAAGGTTGCCTCACCCCCTTTATTGTTTTGGCTTTTGCATAGTCTATGAGCAGTCTTGACTTATTTGTATCAGCTATAGGTGGAATTGTCAATATGCCACAAGTGATTTGGGCGAAATTTGACGATTTTCGGTTATTTAGCTCAAATTTCGATATTACATTTGGGCAGCACAACACAAGTAATTGTTTTATGTCATGATGTATGGTAATCTATCAGGGTCAAAACTATTGATTATTTTAGCCAATTCTTATGGTAAAATCGAAAGGAATGTTTACAATGATCTGCAACTCATGTAAATCTGAATTTGACGATAATTCGAGGTTCTGTCCGCAATGTGGGGCAGCAAAGCCCGATGGATTTTCGTCCGGTGCAGACAATGCATTTTCTGATGTTCCATTTTTTGTGCCGGAGTCCGAAAAACATACTTCTGCACAAAATAACAGGCATGGGCGTACCTCACAGCCGACACGAGGTGGGTATCATTCGCAAAACACGCAGCATACTCAAAATCAAAACTATCGACATCAAGCGAGAAGTAATCAAAATTCCCATTTTACCGCTGCTCATGTTAGAAGCGAAAGAACCTTTAGTGATCAGAGTATAAAAAAATTCTTGATTGGCTTTACAATCGTTGCAGTGGCCGTTGTTGTGCTTGTCATAGGGTTGATTGTGGCCTCAAGAGCGTAAGCAATTATCAGTGGTGCGCTCTACACTAGCTCCCTCGCGAGGGAGCTGTCAGCGAAGCTGACTGACGTTGCAGTGGCCGTTGTAGCGCTTGTCATAGGGTTGATTGTGGCCTCAAGAGCATAAGCAATTATCAGTGGTGCGCTCTACACTAGCTCCCTCGCGAGGGAGCTGTCAGCGAAGCTGACTGAGGGAGTATAAATGTTCGCTGATTTTTATTTCACCACCCCGGCGCTACGCACCACCCCTCCAGAGAGGGGAATTATTACGCCGGTACTTTAATGGGATTAAAGCGCAATAGCGCTAAACAAACTTTACCGCAGTACCCGTAGCCAAAACACAATTGGTGCCGCCGCCGCCGAAAGAGTAACGAACGTTGATGATTGCATCAGCATTCATTTGCTGTGCCTGGATTTCCAGCTCCGAGTTGGCACGCTGAGCAGCTTTTTGTAAATTTACACCAAAGGTAAGCATGCCCCATCCATTGACCAGTGCAAGGGTTTTTAAATTTTTACCTGTAATAAAGTCTGTATTGACCAAAATCATAGTGCGATTCTCCTCCATATATAAATTTCCAAGTAGACAATGCGTAAATATATCGCAGTAATCCTATCATATAAGTGGGGTAAAGTCTATGGAAAACCTTAAGCTGCCGTGGCAAGGATAAAAACGAGATTGATCTTGTCATTGAGGATGGGCGCACGTTGTATCCCATTGAAATCAAAACGAGCAGTGATCCGACAAAACCAATGGCCAATGCGTTCATGGGCGGGGATGCCTCCAAATAACCCGATACAGCTGGTGACTCCCGCAGCATTTGAACAATTTTTTTGAGATAAAGTAGCTGAAAAGAGTATTTGCAACCATCGCTTTTTACAGGGTGCGGCGACTCGCTGCGCCGTATTTTGATCGAGAGGAGACACTCATCATGACAGGCGTTATAATAGCCGGGTCGGCACTGGTTATATTTTCGGCAGTGATCAATTGGAAAATCTCCGCTGAGCGAGCGCAGAAAATAATGAAGATTGCCATACTGATATGGAACTTGTACATATGTATTCTGGTGCTGTATCCAAACTCGAACTTCTTGTGGCCTCTTGAACAAAATCAGGCTGATGCAGTGCTATTTATGCTCATACTGCTGTTGCTTATAGTGCTTATATTTGCGACAACGATACTTATTCCATATGCGAAGAACAAGACAGATGTTGAGGTGATGCAGTACACAATAAAACATTCAATAATTTTCGCTATATTTATGACAGGTATTCTGGCGTTGTTTATTTGGGTAGTTGTTGCGTTTTCGTTTTAGTAGACCGTGAAAACTAAACAATTTTTTAAATATAACGGCAATCAGTTATTTGCCTAAAAAATCCATTAAAAAAGCTTCTTTCGTATCATATGGACGAGAAGCTTTTTTGCAGACTTTATTCTACGGTGTTGCCAGAGGCGCTCAAATCTGAGCGGCCTTTTTTTTGTTGTTTTGAGCGACGAACAATTTCCCTTGTTCAATAAACAATTCCTGTTGCTCCTTGGTGAGTGCACGAAAAACACGCAACAACTCATCTTCGTGAAAAGATGTGATTATATTTGTTTTGTATTCCAGCAAATAATCAATGGATACATCAAAAAAATCGGCAAAACACTTGAGCATTTCATAATCCGGAGCTCTTATGTTCTGCATATAATTACCAATTGTAGATGCGCCGATATTCAGACGATCGGCCAACTGTCTTTGTGTTATATCTCGTTCTTCCAAAAGTCTCCGCAACACTTCTCCCAAGCTCACGATATATCACCTCGGAGAAAATTTTACGATGAATAAGGAAAAATATCCGACAATTACACAAAAAGTGTTAACAATACACGTAATGTGTGATATTTTTTGCCGCAATTATAAACTCACACAATAACAGCTACTAACCGCTGATTTATTTCAACCTCGGTTTTGCGCTTATTTTCCCACTTGTTTCCTGTGTTTTCCGGATAAATACACCCAGTACTTACCCTCGAAACCCCGAACAACGGTCGAAAAATCTCCTGCAAATCCAAGGTTTAAATGGATCAGTGGTTTCAGCATTTTCAAAGACACATCAAAAAAGGGAGGAGGTAAAGATGGGTACATCATTAGCGTTGACGTACTCAAGCCCCAAACCCAGTGTGGGCATGTTGCATTACGAATGCGGCGTAAATATTATTAAGAAAGGGTAAAAAGTATACTATGAAGAGAAACAGATTGGCGAAATTCTTGTGCATTTTGTTGACGCTTGCACTCATGCTTGGTATGATAAATGTGACAACTCTGGCCGCAGCCACACAGACAGATGGTGAAATAGTGCACCATTCGGAATCCACGGAATACTTTGAAATTTTTATTGAAAATGAAGATGGAGTATCTGAGGATACGCTCTTTCCAAGAGAACCCGGAGATTTTGCTGATTCCGGAGATATTTCAATAGAAATAATCGATCCAGATGATTCCGGACGAATTCCTGACAGAGTTCCTGAGGGAGACCTTGAAAGATATCCCGAAGACGATCCGGATTTGAGTGATATGGATATTATGTCTGCATTTCCGGCAGGAGACTTGTTGGTAACCCCATCAACCACTCGGACAAGCACTCAGCTTGATGTATCAGCGGCAGGCCGGATACATACTGTGACAGTACGCCCAGTTCCAGGCTGGTGGAATCACACGGGGTTTTGGACTATGAGTACTGACCCAGTATCTTCATCATGGGTTCAATTTAGCGACATTACTGGATTCCCCGGAACATCTCGCAATATCTATGTGTTGCGAAACGACACTCGCGTATCTCGTACTGCAGTAGTTATCATTAGTGCTGCCGGTCATCAGGCTCATACGATACGCATTACTCAAGATCCCATACCGGGATTAAGGAATGTAACTCCATCAACCAATCCAATTACTGTGTTTCCTGGTGGTATTGCACAGACGGTGACAGTGACGACAAGTCCGGAAGATGGCTGGTGGCATATGCAAACTGATCGCCCGGATCTAATAAGGTTTAGCTATCCGTGGGCTCAATCGGGGGCATCTCGCACCATATATATGTCGAGAAACGAAACAACTTTATATCGGAATGCAACAGTTACCATTGTTTCAGCAGGGACGACTTATACCATGTTCTTCCGCCAGGAGCCAATGAGGCCGGGGAGCTTACCTCTTGTTCCGCGTCGAGTGGATATGCGGGGTATACAGTTTGATGTGGAAGGCGCTATACACTGGAATAACAACAACGTAAACGTTTTGAATGTACGAAGCGTAGTTGGGGTAGTTACCAATCGAGGGGCCACACACTTGGTACCACCCATCAATCGATTTTGGTTTTCTGTTCAAGATGCCCGAGAGACGAATAGGACTGAAATTGAAGGTGTTTTCCCGCCAGTGGCACCGTGGGGCGGCACTTGGCGAGAAGAGGTACCTTGGACAGATGTCACAAACAACCACATTTTTCCCAAAAACGATTTTGTGGTAGTTGGGATGAGGTTTGGGGTGTCTGGATTTGATGTTATGTTGTTTGGTGGGTACTCTGTGTTCTTTTTTCCAAACAGTGTTCGTTTATATTTCTACTACTAGATATCCAGTTAATTAAGGTCAGTTATTTGAAAATTTGAAAAACAAGGAGCACATTGTCATGAAAATAAAAAGAACGATTATTGTCACAGCGATACTTTGTGTGTTACTCACGATAAGTGTTTTTGCAATTATATCATCGGCTGAAACGTCAATTGACGCCCAACCTACACAAAATGGTGTTGATCTATATCTTGAAAACACAGAAAATGTTGATAACGCTCTGACATTGCAATCTGATGGTGAAGGTGATGCAGACGTTTCTGAAATTGCTAGACCTATAAGGAGTACACCTAATGGTATAGCTGGATCTCTTGAAAATGCAGTTGTTGATAACATAATGACGTTGCGTTTCAACTATGAAAGCTATGGGGAATCCTATGAAATAATTAGACATATCACTGTGGCAACAGATAGTGAATTTAGGCAAGTACTAGAATGGGAACATGGCGATTGGCATGGGGGTGATTGGCGTGAATACATATTCAAGCTTGATGGACGTGAACAAATAGATACCATATACATTAGGCCGGCAATCATCTATATTCCAACCGAAATTGTGCAAGTGTCGATGCCGGTTGCTCTAAACGCATCAATGTCAAACACACTGAATGGGTCTTCTCAAAGAGGTGTCAATGACTCGTGGTTCTCAATTTATTCGATGGATGTGGATAATATTGAATATGGTTTGTACAGGTTGTCAATAATGATCACACCGTACACAGCAGATTTTCCTCGTTTTCCAACACTTATGATTGGGGGGAGATCATATAGCGGTGCAGTTGGGACGCGTTTTAACGAGGAAGGCGACCTTGATTTAGGGAGGTTTACATTCCGCATACAAGCTACTGATGCAGAGACTGTTTGGGCAGAGTTGAGGAGTGCTACAATTGCAGTTGAGGAAGCATTGCTGCGAGCTGACTCAACCAGCAGAGTTAGTCCGACTGTGGAATTTTCTTCCAATGCTGAATCAGCAATAGACATCATCGTTGTAGACTAATTATTGCTAAGTTCATTAGGGTGTGTTGACACTGATGGTTATCTGTGTATATTGCCTTATGATCTGTCTTATGACTTACCCTCACAGCCTTCAGCACAGGACTATGGGGGTAAGTGTTTTACATAAAAAGGTTCATGTGTTTGGAGGTATACCCATTGAGAAGTTATGAGGTGTATTTAGACAACGTAACTAAAATTTCTAAAGATATTCCTTTGCCCAAAGCCGACTATCCATGGCGCAGACTATTCGCCAGAATGATCGACTTTGGGTGTTATTGGTTGCTTTGGTGTGTTTTTGCCTACTTTGTTTTTCAGTGGAATGTAACTAGGAACATTTGGGGTAACTCAATAATTAGTACTTTTTTAATGTTCTTTCTTGAACCTTTTTTGCTCAAACTGTTTGCAACAACTCCCGGAAAAGCACTCTTTGGAATACGCATGACTGATCTTGGTGGTGGGAAGGTCCCGCTTTCAGCAGGATTTCTACGGATTTGGAAAATTGTCTTACACACGACAATCCCGATGTATAGTGTGTACCAAATGTTTAGAAGCTATAAGACGTACACGGAATCAGGCGTGATGGAATGGGATATTGAACTAGATTATATCATCAAGGCTGACAAGCCTGCTTTAAGAATAGCGATCGGTATTTTTGGTTTGCTGTTCACTGTTGCGGCGATACTTTTTGCACCCTATGTTGCAGCCATGCCGATACATAGAGGGGATATTACTATTGAGCAGTTTACTGAGAATGTGAACCGTAGCTTGCGACATAGGAGCATAGGGCTTGATACCTCAGAGTCCATCGGGATGCGATATGACGGTGTTTTCGGGGTTATTGCTGAACCAGCGAGAACATGGGTGGATCCTTTCGGTACGATTATTACCACATCTTCGAGGCCGACCCCGCCATTTACAGTTGCGGAATCAAATGGTTACTTGTTAGAGGTGGGGTTTATGGTTACCGGTGTCGATTATACTTTACAAGATTATTTTATGAATGTTTTTATATATCCTATGTTTTATGGATTTGTCGGCGCTCAAGAGGAAATGAATGCTTTTCGTATGGCATTCAAGGGTGTTCATCGTAATGTAGATCAGCGGCAGGCGATGGCAAGAACAGGTAATATATCTGACTATAGTTTCGTTGTTGCTGGAATCGAGGTATCTATGACTTTTTTCGGAAATTTCGATTCCGGCAGAGGAAGTATGACTTTTAATATGCGTAAAATTCGATAAGGTGATAAAAATATGTCTATTCAGCTAAACTTATTTTCTAACATTTCTTGGGGCAATTTATTATATTTTTTTGATGACATTGGCATCAATGTGCATGTCAAAAGCAGGTTTTTCGACATGATCTCTATATGCTCAGGCGAAAAAACAAGGATAAAAGTTAATTATGCAAAACCATTCGTGGCGAGTACCAAACATGGTAAGTTGTTTTTTAGAGCTCCTTACGACTTGATTTGGCCTATGCCGGGGCATGAACATGTAGTTGCAGTGTTTGGAACATGGTTTGACCCTGTTGAGCAGATGTTTGTTTATCGAGATGGCATAGATATAGCTGCGCCGATAGCGTCACTCGTAGTTGCCTCTGAATCCGGAACGATTTATGATATGGGCAATGATGAATCAGACGGATATTTCATAACCCTTGAACATGGCTCTGGTATGCAGACATGTTATGCAAATTTACATGGATTGGTTGAAGGTCTTGCTATTGGTGATGCTGTAAGTGGAGGCGATATCATCGGTTATGTGGGAGGCAATCCGTATGGTGCGCACTTGCATTTTCGGGTAATCAAGGAGGGTGAGTCTGTGGATCCTATGACGCTTTTTTTATGCATGAACTTGCGACATCTAACGAATGGCCAAAACGTCCTCTAATGCCCAAGTTGATATCGCAGAATGGTCTGTAAACAAACGTATTGCGCCCTGCGGTAATGAGATATTGCGGCTGACGACATAATTATGAAGTATAACCGCCATTTCTTCACGAGTTATGGCGATATTGGGCTAGAGTTCACCATAACCTACACCCTCTATCAGGCCTTGTTTTGTTGCCCACTGCATCGCATCGTGATACCATGTCTCTGCCGACACGTCGGCGAATTGAGAATTGAGAGCGGAGCGTTGAGAATTATGGTCAGAGTCGGGGGATTCATTCTCAACTCTCAATTCGCCTTTCCCAACTATTCGCTGTTCCCCAACTTTGCTTGCAGCTCCGCTATCAGCGCATCCTTGTCTGCAATCACAACGTCTCTTTCTGCAACTACGACCTGCCATTTTTCATTTGCACGTTGTTCCCCACGTTGCTCTGCATGTTTCAATGCTTGCGCTTCATCATGACTGGATTTAGACCGCATTCGCTCCACTTCAAGCAATTCAGGAGAAGCGGCTATGTTACGGTACGCTACTATTGCTTCACTCATAATCGGTACCCCCATTTTCTCAATTGCTGCTAGATCTTCCTCTGTTTCGGCTTTGAATAATTTCAGCCATAGATCCCTGCTGTTATCCGCGCTGTTAAGCGGCGGCAGTTTTTTCAATTCGTAGTAGTGCAACACCACTTTGTCAGTCAGGGGCTTTTGGGTTGTCGTTTCTAAACATCTATATTCCGAGTGGAATTTTTTCAGGTCTGGGAATTGGTTAAACCCTAAAATGCTAATGATTATTGTACGCGGCAACGTTGAGTAGTCTGCTCCCTTATTGAGTCCACTAGAAAATTCTCTCGCCCAATAATATAGACTGCGTTCCGGATAATT
>WQVH01000032.1 GCA_009781695.1 Oscillospiraceae bacterium | reverse complement strand
GCCTTGGCTGTGCGCAAAGCGCGCCTAAACAAGCACGCCAGTGCGCTGTTCCGCTCGGCGGCGGGGCAATCGTTTATGCCCCGGTAGGCCCAACCTGTGTTTTCAGATACCCACTGAACTGTATGGAGATGAGCCGAAATGAAACATGTCTTTATGGTTTTGATAAGTATGATTCTATTGCTCTTACTGGTGGCTGCTTGTGGTCATGGTGAAATCTCACCTGTTGCAACGACACACAAAAACCTGAAAAATATACTCAAAAAGACTTGCAATCACTTCACACATATGATAAAGTAACAGAGCTTGCGAAGAAACTCGGAACGAGTGGGGAAACCCCCACTCTTTTTCTTGCAATATTCTTATGAAGATATCTCAGCAAATAATCCTTGCAGGTTATTTCCGAGGCACGATACTAAGGGGTATAGAATATGAGCAAAATCACAGATGCAATAACCGCACTGGCCGAACCCATAGTTTTAAAAAACGATTGCGAACTCTGGGATGTCGAGTACATCAAAGAAGTCGGCGGATGGGTGCTTCGGATATATATCGACCGCCCCGAAGGTATATCCATTGACCATTGCGAAGCCGTCAGCCGCGAACTGGATCCCATGCTTGATGAAAATGAGGACATCATCCCCGGCACTTATACATTCGAAGTGTCCAGCGCCGGAGCAGAAAGACAGCTCAAGAGACCTTCGGATTTTGAGCGTTTTTTAGGACATTTGGTTGAAATAAAACTATACAAACCCAGAGATGGACAAAAGGTCTTTTTGGGGGAACTCAAGCACTATCTGCCGGGCGGAACAATAGAAATAGAGGCAGCAGGGCAGCTGCACACATTTGAAAAAGCCGAAATTGCTAATGCCAGGCTGAGAATTGCTTAGCAGCACCTATATAATAATACATTTCTTAATCGGAGGAACATATCAATGTATACAGTGAAATCCACGGAAGCAGGAGTCATATAATGAACGCTGAATTTTTCTCAGCAATTGCTGATATCGAACGAGAAAAAGGCATACCCCAGACATATATGCTCGAAAAAATCGAACAAGCCCTACTCGCCGCACTAAAAAAAGACTATCCCGCAAGTGCGGAATGTGCACGAGTTGAGCTCAACCCGGTCGAAAAAACAGTCGATATGTTTATGCAAAAAGTGGTCGTTGAGGAAGTAGAAAACCCCAACACTCAGTATAACGTTGAAGAAGCCAGAATCATCATGCCGGGCGCATCAATAGGTGACCTCATCAATGAGCCTGTAGACACCAGTCGCTTTGGACGCATTGCAGCGCAAGCGGCAAAGCAGGTGATTATACAAGGCATCCGTGAAGCTGAGCGCAACATTGTCTACGATGAATTTACATCCAAAGAACATGAAGTGCTTACCGGCGTTGTAACCAGAATTGACCCCAGAACCGGCGGCGTTTCAATTCAAATAGGTGGAGAGAACGAACATACGGAAGCCATGCTCGCGTCCGGTGAACGTATCCCTCATGAACAGTTAATTGACGGCGCGAGAATAAAAGTCTATGTCATCGAAGTCAGAAAATCTGCCCGCGGCCCGCAGATATTGGTATCGCGCACGCATCCCGGACTGGTTAAGCGTCTTTTTGAGCTGGAAGTTCCGGAGATATTTGATGGTATTGTAGAGATCCGCAGCATCGCCCGCGAAGCCGGAAACCGTACGAAAATAGCAGTTTTGTCCAATGACCCGGATGTTGAGCCTATCGGCGCTTGCGTCGGGCCCAAAGGCAACAGAGTCAACACCATTGTTGAAGAACTGGGCGGGGAGAAGATAGACATTGTGAAATACAGTGATGATCCTACAGAATATGTTGCATCAGCGCTGGCACCGTCCGAAGTCGTCTCTGTGACGATGCTGGAAGACGGCAAATCCTGCCGCGTAATCGTTCCCGAAAGTCAGCTTTCGCTGGCCATAGGCAAAGAGGGACAAAATGTTCGTCTGGCAGCTCGGCTTACCGGGCTTAAGATCGACATCAAACCGGAATCACAGAGTTGATCCGTATTTAAATAATGAGTGGATTTCTAATCTTCATAATCGGAGCAGACTATGGCAAAAAAAATCCCTTTACGGCAATGTCTCGGTTGCCGTGAAATGAAACAAAAAAACGAACTCGTTCGCATAGTCAAATCCCCTATGGATGAAATTTCGCTTGATTTTATCGGCAAAAAACCGGGTAGAGGCGCATATGTATGTCCCAGCAAGGATTGTCTTAAGCGCTCATTAAAATCAAGAGCCATTGGCAGAGCTTTTGGCGTGGAAATCCCTCAGAGCGTATTGGACGAATTACAAAATCAGATGGAGGACTCGGATGGCTCAAGATCGTAACCTACAACTGCTTGGCCTTGCCAGAAAGGCCGGTCTGCTTGCAGTCGGATGTGAAGCCTCAGGTGCAGCAGCCCGAAGCGGCAAGAGCAAGCTGATCATATCCGCAAGCGATGCTTCGGAGCGGGCGCAACGTAATGCGCGGATCAATGCCGAGGCCGGTTACACCATGTGCACTGTTGTTCCATATACCAAGTTTGAACTCGGAAATGTTACAGGGCGCGGTTCACCCGGAACAGTTGCCTTTTTAGATAAGGGGCTTGCAGTCAAGTTCTTACAGGGACTTGCTCAGACGCAGCCGGAGCCATACGAAGAATTATGGGAGTTTCTGGAAAAATCCGATAGCGGAAAATATAAAGGCGAAGACCTCAACCAACCCAAAAGTTCCACCCCATCAGGCAAAAGGAGGACAATGCAATGAGTACAATGTTTAAATACAGGGTCCATGAGGTCGCAAAAGATTTCAAGCTCCCAACCAAGAAAATAACGGAAATTCTAACAAAATATGCAACTGCACCTAAGAATCACATGCAGGTTTTAACTGTAGGTGAGCTGGATATCGTCTTTGAATACCTTACTTCAACAAACCAGATTGAAAGTATCGAAGAGATTTATGCAGTGTCGTCCCCGCCTGCCGAGTCGGAAAAGAAAGCAACCGCTGCCAAAGCGGCACAACCTCAAGCTCAAACGCAAGCACAAAAGCAAGCGCCACCTGCCTCCGAAGGAGGAGTTGCTGCGGTGCAATCGGGAGCAGAGCCCTTAACGCCGCAATCCAAAAAGCCGGACAAGCCTTTTATGCCGCATCGTGCACCGCAGAAGCGTGTTGTAGACACGTCCGGTGCAACCATCAATATTGAAAAATATGATGAAAGACTCGATACACTTGTTCCTGAGCGTGCTGAAAATATGAAGCGCGGCAAAGAAAAGATTGTCAAAAAAGGGCAAAGACAGCACCAAACAATGGCCTATGGAGCAAAGCGTCGCCAGGAAGAGCGAGACAGAATGCAAAAGCTCCAGTTGGAAGTGGCCAAAAAAGCACCGCTCAAAGTAATGATTCCGGATCAAATCAGCGTCGGTGAACTTGCCTCTCGTATGAAAAAGACCGGTGCAGAGGTAGTCCGCCAACTGATAAAACTCGGAGTTATGGCATCGCTTTCTGATATTATTGACCATGACACGGCTGCACTTGTGGCCATAGAACTCGGTTGCAAAGTGGAGATGGAGGTCGTCGTAACGATCGAAGAGCGTCTGATTGACGATAGCGAAGATAAATCCGAAGACCTCATACCGCGTGCACCTGTAGTCGTAGTTATGGGTCATGTTGACCATGGTAAGACTTCGCTTCTGGACAGAATCCGCAAAGAGAGCGTTGCGGAAGGAGAAGCCGGGGGCATTACCCAGCACATCGGTGCATACCAAACTAAAATCCACGGCAGTCCGATCACTTTCCTGGACACACCCGGTCATGAAGCTTTTACCGCGATGCGTGCCAGAGGTGCAAGTGTAACGGATATTGCCATCTTAATTGTCGCCGCAGACGATGGCATCATGCCGCAAACCATAGAATCAATCAACCATGCCAAAGCGGCGGAGATACCCATTATCGTTGCGATCAACAAGATTGATGTCTCAGGAGCGAACCCGGATAAAATCAAGCAGCAACTTACAGAATATGGTTTGATTCCCGAAGAATGGGGCGGGGAAACCATTGTTTGTCTGATCTCCGCAAAAAGCGGTGAAGGCATAGACAATCTGCTCGAAATGATCACCTTGACCGCAGAGATTCAAGAGCTCCGCGCCAATCCGCACAGGCTTGCCCGCGGAACAGTTATCGAAGCACGCTTGGACAAAGGACGCGGTCCGCTCATGACTGTTCTGGTCCAAAATGGAACACTCAATATTGGCGATACAATCATTGCCGGTACGGCGGTCGGTCATGTCAGAGTCATGCTTACCGAGCAGGGCGAGCGGCTAAAAACCGCAGGTCCATCTATGCCGGTTGAAATCTCAGGTATGTCGGAAGTGCCCGAAGCCGGCGATTTGTTTAATGTTGTAACAGATGAGCGCATGGCCAAAGAACTTGCCTCCCAAAGAAAAACAGAGAAAAAGAGCATGGCCTCTCCTGTGGTTAAGGTTTCACTTGAAGATCTGTTTTCTAAAATCAAACAAGGCGAGCTCAAAGATCTTAATATTATCGTTAAAGCGGATGTACAAGGTAGTGCCGAGGCGATCAAAGCATCACTTGAGAAGCTGACCAATGAAGAAGTGCGTGTCCGTGTCATACATTCCGGTGTCGGTGCCATAAGTGAATCTGATATCATGCTTGCGTCTACCAGTGGTGCGATAATCGTAGGATTTAATGTACGCCCTGATAATGCAGCCAGAGAAAGCGCCATGCGCAACAATGTTGATATGCGCATGTATAGAGTCATCTACGAATGCATCAATGAAATCGAACTGGCGATGAAGGGTATGCTTGCACCGAAATTCCACGAAGTGGTCTATGGTCAAGCCGAAGTGCGCCAGCTTTACAAAGCCTCAGCTGTCGGAACAATTTGCGGTTGTTATGTCCAGAACGGAAAGATTATCCGCAACAGCCAAGTGCGTCTGGTCAGAGACGGCATAGTCGTTCACGAAGGTGCGCTGGCTTCATTGCGCCGCTTTAAGGATGATGTCAAAGAAGTTGCAACAAACTATGAATGCGGTATCGCACTTGAAAAATATAACGATATCAAGGAAGGCGACATCATTGAATGCTTCGCTATGGAACAAATCCCTGTGAGCTAATATGCCGTATTCCGAGTAACCACTACCCGTACTCGTGTCTTGGAGGTCTAATACTAGTATGTTATCCAATAAATTACAACGCATCAATGAAGATATTCAAAGAGTCCTATCTACACACTTGCGTAATATCAAAGACCCGCGTGTGAGGCAAGGTATGATCAGTGTGACCGGTGTAGATACCACCAGTGATTTGCGTCATGCAAAGGTTTATTTGAGCGTGTTTGGGATTGAGTCTGAAAAGGAATTTTTAAAGGGTCTCAAATCGGCTTCCGGTTATCTGCGCCACGAATTGGGGCAATCACTGAATTTGAGATATACCCCGGAGCTTCAATTTGAAATGGATAAATCCATCGAAAGAGGCGCCAGAATCAATTCGATACTCGACACACTGGACATCCCGGAGGAAGAGGAAAGTCCGGCGGAAGATTAGGCAGATGAGCGTGAGCCTGACCGCCTGCTGATTAGATTCCGATTAACGAGTCATTTCTTAATAGAAGAGGGATATTTCTTATATGAGCATTATGTTGGATGTTAACGAAACCGCAAATTGGCTAAAAGAAAGAGATAACTTTCTGATACTTACGCACCGGCGTCCGGACGGAGATACCGTCGGGAGTGCCGGTGCGCTTGCACAAGGACTGCGGGAAATAGGGAAAACCGCATATATCCTGCCCAATCCCGAAATCACTCCGCGTTATGCGCCTTATATGAGCGATTATCTCTCGCCTGCGGATTATTGCGCAGCGCATGTGATCATTGTGGATACGGCGTCAACTGCACTTTTTCCTAAAAATGGCGAGATGTATTTTGATCAAATTTCACTATGCATCGATCACCACCCTTCGAACACATTGTATGCTGAATATACCTGCTTAGATGCGTCTACCGCCTCATGTGGTGAAATCATATATGAGATTTTAACCCGGCTCAATGATGATGTAAGCGCCAAAAGTGCAGAGTGTATCTATGTTGCAGTATCGACAGACACAGGGTGCTTCTCATTTGCCAATACAACCGCGAATACACTTCGGGTGGCCTCCCTTGTTGTTCAGGCCGGAGCGCCGCATGTGAAGCTCAACAGAAAGCTCTTTAGAACGAAATCTCAAGCCAGAGTTAAAATTGAAAGCATGATCGTGGCCGGATTGGAATTTTATTTTGATGGCAAAGTGGCCATCGCATCGATATCCAATGAGATGATGGCTCATGCGGGCGCAGATGAAGATGATATAGATGATATCACCTCCTTGCCGGGTGTGGTCAAGGGCGTTATTGCCGGAATTACAATTCGGGAACTCAATGGGCCTCATGATTGCAAAGTATCCGTCAGGACATCCCCCACTGTAAATGCCAATGGACTCGCTGCGCGATTCGGCGGCGGCGGACATGCGATGGCATCCGGATTTTCGCTGGATAAGCCTATTGCTGAAACCAAAGCGGCTATTTTAAACGAGATCAAAGATTTTTTGCCTTCCGAATAGTAATGCATCCCCTGAATGCAAGGAACGAGTTATGGATCTAAACGGAATCATTATTGTGGATAAGCCTGAAGACTGGACATCACATGATGTGGTTGCCAAACTGCGTAATGCACTCAAAACCAAACGCATAGGCCACGGCGGGACACTGGATCCCATGGCGACCGGTGTGTTGCCTATCTTTGTCGGTCGGGCTACGCGTGCGTCGGAATTCTGCGAAAATGCCGAAAAAGAATATGTGGCAGACATCAGGCTTGGTATGGTTACCGATACTCAGGATATAACAGGGAATGTACTGGGTACACGTGCATCCTCAGTGTCTTCGGCTGAGCTTGAGGCAATTCTGGCGACTTTTGTCGGCCCTCAAAAGCAGATCCCGCCCATGTATTCTGCCATTAAGAAAAATGGCAAAAAACTCTATGAACTTGCGCGTAAGGGTATTGAAGTTGAGCGTCAAGCGAGAGATATCAATATCTCCACGCTTGAATTAATGGGCAGCAATGGAAGTGATTTTACATTACATATCGTATGCTCCAAGGGGACATATATTCGCACGATTTGTCATGATATCGGGGCGGCATTGGGCGTGGGTGGTACGATGTCCTCGCTGAGACGTACAAAAGCCGGTGCATTTGATATTGAAATGGCGCATACGCTGGAAGCAATATTAGCCTCTGCGGCACAGGGAGACATATCACAGTACCTGCGCGCTGTGGATTCGATATTTTCGGAATATCCGGCGGTAATGCTCTGTGCGGCGCAAGCAGCTAAGGTCAAACATGGTGCGCAGATCACCGTGTCAGGGCAGCCTGACGGCAGATATCGGTTCTATGGTGCCGAGGATGAGTTTCTTGCGCTGGGCAATGTGGAAAATGAAAATGTCAAAATGATCAAGAATTTTTTTGGAGTGGAATCATGAAGTACAAAAATCGTGTCATTGCATTGGGCTTTTTTGATGGGATGCACATTGGGCATTCGGCACTGATCTGGCGTGTGCTCGATATCAGTGAGCAAACCGGACTTGTGCCATCCGTGATAACCTTTGACACCCATCCGCGCAATCTGCTCAATACTGAAGAGGTTATACTCATCAATTCGCCCGAGGATAGGGCAGGACTCATTCACAGAGTTTTTGGTATAGATGACATTATATTTTTGCATTTTGATAAAGCTACGGCGCAGATGCCTTGGGACGAGTTTGTCCGGCACTTGATTGATGAATTTGGGGCGCGACATCTGGTGGCAGGTTTTGATTTTCGATTCGGCATGGCCGGTCAGGGCAATAGTGCGCTATTGAAGCAAAAATGCAGTGCGTTGGGTATTGGTTGCGATATTATTCCGGAGGTCACACTGGATAATATAAGGAGCAGTTCCACGCATGTGCGCGGGCTTATAGAAGCCGGTGATATAGAACGCGCCAATGCGTTTTTAGGTCATCCGCATGTCTTAACCGATGTGGTGCGCTTTGGTTATCGTTTGGGCAGGCAGTTGGGTACACCAACGATCAATATGTGCTTTGCTCAGGGTGTGCTTATCCCTGCTTTTGGTGTTTATGCGACGAAGGTCTATCTTGAAGATGGCAGTGAACATATTGGTGTAACCAACATTGGGGTGCGTCCGACGGTCAATGATTCCGAGCTGGTCACAGCGGAGACGCATATCCTCAGCTATCAGGGCAATTTGTATGGGCATCAGGTGCGGATTGAATTTTATACATGGCTGAGAGCTGAGCGCAAATTTGAGGACATTGATGCGCTCAAAGCTCAAATACAGATAGACTGTCAGGCTGCAATGGACTATTTTACACAAAAAGGGCGCAAAAAGGACTTGTAAACACAAGAGTGCTGTGCTAAAATAGCTATCGCTGGTGTTTTGGGAACGAAGTGCTGGTATATATCGGGGTGTGGCGCAGTTGGTAGCGTGCTTGACTGGGGGTCAAGAGGCCGCAGGTTCAAGTCCTGTCACTCCGACCAATTTGTGAAGCCGTGAATCGCTTGTGCTGCAACTGATTCGCGGTTTTGTGTTTTTCTGATTTTTGCCTTTTGTCCCTTATAATTCAGATAGAGTGCACTACACTAGCCTGCGTAGTTTGAAATTCGTGCAAATAAAAGGAGGTCACTCAATGAACAATCAAACAAAGATGCCTCCAGTGCCGTTTGACCCCGAGCTTAATGCGGTGTTGGAGCAAATGAAACCTGTAATGCCGAAACTTACAAGCGTTGATGAGTTCATAGCTGCTCGTGAACAGTCCAGCAAAATGCATGGACGCTCCGATGAAGAGCTGCATCGCAATGGTGTATTTAATGTGGAGGAGCGCATTGTGTCAGGTCCGCCCAATGAACCCGACATCACATTATTAATGCTCCGTCCCAATGATGCGCAAACTCCGACTCCTGCTTTTTACTACATACACGGCGGCGGTATGATTTCCGGTGATCGGAGGTCAATTCCGCATGTTGTCCTTGAAGCAGGCGAAGAGCATAATGCTGCCATTATCTCCGTTGAATACAGGCTTGCTCCCGAAACAAAATATCCGGGCTCGGTGAGTGACTGCTATGCGGGCTTAAAGTGGATATCTGAAAATGCCGCTGAGCTGAATATTGACCCTGCGCAGATTATTGTCATCGGTGTGAGTGCAGGCGGCGGTCTGGCGGCAGCAACAGTCTTGCTGGCCAGAGACCGCAACAGCCCGGCTGTTGCAGCACAAATATTGCTATGTCCCATGCTTGATGACCGCAACAACACGCCATCCGTAGTTCAGATGACCGGGCGTGGTATTTGGGATTATCATGCAAATAAAATCGGTTGGACGGCGTTATTAGGTGATGCTTGCGGCGGATCCGATGTACCTATATATGCATCTCCGGCTCGCGCTACAGATCTTTCCGGACTGCCGCCAACATATATTGATGTCGGATCAGCAGAATCCTTTCGAGATGAGGCAATAGCATATGCCAACCTCATATGGTATTCCGGCGGACAGGCTGAACTGCATGTGTTTAACGGAGGTTATCATGCATATGAAAGCATCGCCCCACTTGCGCTAGTGTCACAAGAGACCTACCAAACCCGATTGAATTGGATGCGCAGAATCATAAGATTTTTAAAAACACAACCGGAGTAAATGCCGATGATGCGAGTAAAGCGAATATTGATATTCCTACTGGCCAGTCTTTGTATACAGGGCATTTTTAGTGTGCCTCTTGCGGCCGAAGCGCTGGTAAGGGCGGCAGTGCCCCCCATAAGTATATCAAGCTTCTTAAGTGACACAGGGCTTACTTTTGAGTCCTATCATCGGATGATGTCTGATCTTATAGCAACAGGTGTGTACCCGCATTTTCTTGAAAAGAACGCACAAAGATATGATGCATTTCAAGCAAAGAATCCCGATATGCCCTTTGGCACAATAGTTGCCTATGTCAATGTCAATGCAGATCGTGGATTTTACAGTGATATAGAGCCTGTGCCATTTCCTTATGAAAACAGCGCTTTGGTCAATAAGCATTTTGCGCTCCCACCGAGGTGGATGGCCGGAGACTTGGTCTATATGGGTTCCGGACATAGACTGCGTGGGGAAGCGGCAGCGCATTTTGCGAAAATGAGAGATGCGATTACTGCGGATGGGCTGAGGCTTCAAGTGATGGCCTCTTTTCGCACATACCAGACACAGGCAGACAGACACAGCAGGGGCGTGCGCAGACATGGCTTGGCCTCGGCGGATAGACAATTTGCCAGAGCCGGGCATTCAGAGCATCAGTTGGGTCTGGCTGTAGATGTGCTGCATCGCACAGGATTTGAGGTTATGACTCAAGCGCGGTTTCAAAATACCGAAGCATTTTCTTGGCTTATGGAAAATGCGTATCAGTTTGGGTTTATCTTGCGGTATCCGTATGCGCATACACATATTCACGGATATATTTTCGAGCCTTGGCATTGGCGATTTGTGGGTGTCGAAATTGCAACGGCAATGCACCATGATGGGATTGCGTTGTTTGAAGAATTTTACGGAAGATATCTTGCACCGGCAGTGCTTGAGCGGGTGCGTAGAGACCTGCTGAGACATCCGGTTTTAACACAGATGGGTCTGCGCGAAGATCGCTTGCAGTTGCGGGCATATCGCTTCGGCGGGAATAACTTTTTGATGTTGCGTGATTTGACATTGAGGCTGGCAAGAGTCGAACACGCATTGGTTTGGCGCAGTGCGCTCGAACGCACGGCCGTGACGCTGTGAATACAACAAAAACTTGACATATAGCGGTAGGATGTGTGTGCATGAACAAACAAATGGTGAAGAAAATCTTAAAGGTGCTGGGCGTTGTGGTGTGTGTGGCGGCCGTTGTTTTCTGGGCGATTTTTCTTCCGAGTGTGTATGTGCCTCTTTGGATGAATCGTTCTGCGAGCCCCGCAGGTGACGAAGCATATGAAAATGGATATGCGATAGATGTTGCAGATGCGAGAGACGGAGCACATGTGATTGACCAGCCTGTTTCGGGTGCAGTGGCCGATGATATGACATTTGAGGGGATGTGGATCGATGATGCGCAGTCTTTGTTTGCGTTTATACGCAGCAAGGTGGAAAGGCAAGCGCGAGTCGATGAGATGCTGCTTAGGGAGCTCAATAGTGGTTATTTTACTTTTGATGATCCGCTTGTGGTCGTTGACCCTTATGGTACGGCACCGCTTTCGGCGCTGGCGCTTTTTCAAAGTGAGGAGCCCATGATGATCTGTGTTCATGTTCCGGGCAGGACGGAACTTGCCGATGTGGATTTTACTTTTGATGGGTACAATACCAGTCATCAGATTCCCATTTTTGGGCTGTATCCGGGTACGCTAAATGTGGTGACGCTCACCGGAAGGACGCAGGCCGGTGTCGCACGAAGTGTGCGCATTGAATTGCAAACGGATTTGCTGCCGCCGGAACTTGCGGGCGATATTATACTGACCGATTTGGTTGCGCCGGAAAGTATACAGCCGGGGTTTAATTTTACTTTCGCATATAAAACGGCCTTTGATGTTCATGGTGATTATCGTTGGTTTTATAATGATTTTTGGCTTCGTGGTTTTGCGATGTATGATTATAATGGGCATATGATTTTTGCAAAAGGTTCATATCATGAGGGCGATGTGCTCTTGATGGAGGTCAATATGTTGGGCAAAGTGCTCAGTGTTTTTCATTCGCCCTATGGGATGCACCACGATGTCACGTCCAGAAATGGAGGCAATTTGATTGTCAATGGCAGCCATGGGGCTACTGTTGAGGATTTTATTTATGAAATTGATGTGCACACCGGGGAGATTGTCAATAGACTTGATTTGAGGCGTGTGTTGCAACGGACACGCACGGAAGGGTTTCCGAAATTTGATCCGGTAGACTGGTTTCATCATAATGCAACGGTCTATGAAGATGGCATGATTATTATATCCGGCCGCCGTCAGTCCACTGTTGCAAAGTTGACTTGGCCTTATGGCGAGATTCAGTGGATTTTGTCCGATCCGGTGGGCTGGAATCCAATGTTCCATCAGTATTTGCTCACGCCCGTTGGTGCGGATTTTGAATGGTCATATGGACAGCATACACCGCAGATTTTGCCTGATCTTGACAATAATCCGGACACCATAGATATTTTGTTGTTTGACAATGGTAATGGCAGATTCGATCATGATCATGAGCTTTTGCGCAGGGTTGCGATTGGTGAGATTTATATGCCGGAGCTGTATTCGCGCATGGTGCATTACCGCATCAATGAGCGGGAGATGACGATTGAGCAGATTTGGCAGTTTGGTAAGGAGTTGGGTTATACTTATTTTTCTGAGGGTTGGAGCAGTGCAGTTTTGCTGGAAAATGGAAATCGGCTCGGTGCATTTGACAGGTATATTGCAGCATATGGCGGGAGTGTAAATGCCAATATTGTTGAAGTTGATACGCAGGGTAACATTATTTGGGAAGCGTTTGGTACGAGTACAAGTTGGAACGGATCATTTCATGTGTATCGCGTGGCGCGTTTGCCGCTCTATACGCAGGCGGCAAATGATCTGCGCATTGGTGTTCCGGCACGTGTGTTTCTGCCGTGGTAGGGGATAATGCCTTTTGTGCTTAAAATGCAGTTGACAGAGTCGAAGTGTTCGTGATAGTATGTGAGCAATTGGGCGGCTCCTTTGGTGAGGGCGGTCGCTCCACTATTTCAAGTTTATAGCTTGCAGGAAGCGCCGCGCCTTAACTTAGGGTGCGGTTACTTCTTATTCTTGGTGAGTTTAATCACCAAATTAATAACCGCTATGATGAGCATGAGCAGTGCAATGATCTCTAGCAACGTCAAGCGGTCACCTCCTTTAGAGGGAGCAACCCAACCGCCATTTTACTCACGTGAAAAGCATAGCATAAAAAAAGTGAGTTGTCATTACACATTTGTTTCACCATTTCCGGAGCCCAAATTATAAACAACTACCGCACAGGAGACAGTTGTGAGACAGCTCCTTGTGCGGTAGTAAATTGTGAAAATTGCGTATTTAATCTTTTTTACTCTTTGATTGTGCCACCGGCAGAAATCGGGAGAGTATCAGCAATAGCGTAAACCATGGCATCAATTTCCGCAAGCTGCTCCATCTTTAATGAAGACGTGATGCTGATCATGTTTTTAGGGAAGTGCATATTTTCGCAGTGCTCAAACTTCTTAAGAATCAGCTCACCGCTAAATGGAGACCATGTGCCATTTTCGATGGTGAAGACTGTGCGGTTTTGAATATTGTGCGCAACGAGGTCGTTAAGCAGTGCATCCATAGTCACAAAAATGCCTGAGTTGTACGTTGTGGATGCAAATACCAAGTGACTCCACTTGAAGCATGCAGACACGATCTCCGATCCGGCAGTAAAGGAGACATCAAACATCTGTGTTTTTATACCCTTATCTCGTAGGCGGCTGGCCAGTATTTCTGCCGCTTGTTCTGTGTTTCCATATACAGAGGCATAGGCGATCATTACACCTTGTTCTTCCGGCTCATAGGTACACCAATGTATGTATTTAGAAATAAAATCACCTAAATCTTTACGCCATACAAAACCATGAAGTGGACATATCATTTTGATTTCCAAGGTGGATGCTTTGGCAAGCAATGCTTCAACATATGGCCCATACTTTCCGACAATATTGGTATAATAACGCCGGGCTTCGTCCATATAATCTTTTGCAAAATCTACTTCATCTGCGAAAATTGCACCATTTAAAGCGCCAAAGCACCCAAAACCGTCGGCGGAAAATAGGATTTTGTCTGTAGAGTCGTAAGTAACCATAACCTCAGGCCAGTGCACCATCGGAGCCATGACGAAATGTAGTAAGTGTCTTCCTGTGCTGAGTGTATCACCTTCTTTTACAAGGTGGACTCGTGTATCTGTATCAAAATCGAAGAACTGGTTGATGTATTGTAATGTTTTTTCGTTGCATACGAGTGTTGCGTTTGGATATTGGAGGAGTACTTGTTTGGTTACGGCAGAATGATCCGGCTCCATATGCTGTACTACAAAATAATCAAGATCTCTTCCAGCCAGTGTTGCATCCACGTTTTCAAGGAATTTGTCTTGTACTGACCTGTCAACAGTATCCATCAGTACCGTCTTTTCATCCATCAATAGATATGCGTTATATGAGACACCATGCGGAACATTATAGACACTTTCAAATATGCCTAAGCGTCTGTCGTTTGCGCCAACCCATATTAAATCCTCGGTTATTTTTTTGGTGCAGGGCATGGTTCCTCTTTTGCTGCCAAATTTTCTGCCGATGAAATCGTCTTTAGACACACCGCATACAGGGCAGGTAAATTGCTCTGAAAGCAATCCTGTGTGTATGTATCCACAGGGTGCGCAGCGGTATTTCGGCGGCGATACAAATGACTCGTCAACCATGCCTTTTGGGCCTAAATCATTGCTGCGATCGACATAATCTGTATGCAATAGCCGTTCAGCAAGCGGGCTGCCGGGAGTTCCGTAATAAGCTTCATATACAGCCTTTATTTCCGGATTGTCATGGCTGCAACGCAGCGGCATATTGCTGTCTTTGTTGTAAAGTGCGTCTATTCGGGACTTGCGTACTTTGTCAGACATGGGGATTTCGGTTTTCGGCTGTCCGCCGCCGCCGATACAGCCGCCTCGGCAGGTCATGACTTCGATAAAGTCATATTCGCATTTTCCGGTGATGACGTCTTCGATTATTTTCTTTGCATTATCTATCCCATGCGCTACTGCCACTCTGACAGAGGTTCCGGCCATATCTATGGTTGCGCTACGGATTTCATCCATATTGCGGACAGGCTGTAAGTTTAGGTGTTCTTTAGGGAGGTTTTGGCCTGTTACGAGTGCGTAAGCGGTTCTTGTGGCAGCTTCCATTACGCCGCCCGTATTGCCGAAAATAACGCCTGCGCCTGATGCTGCGCCCATAAACTTGTCATAATCACTGTCTTGCAGATTGAGGAAGTCTATGTTGTCCTCTTCCAACCATTTGGCTAATTCTCTTGTAGTGATGATGTGGTCTGTGTCACGCATATCGGAAATGCCGTGCTCTTGAGCCGCTGCGTTCATTTCTTCTCTGCGGATTTCGAACTTTTTTGCTGTACATGGGGTGACGGCGACATGTACAATTCGGCTCGGATCAATGTTCATTTGTTTGGCAAAATAAGTCTTTATCGTAGCGCCTTGCATACCGATGGGGCTTTTGGCAGAGGAAATATGTGATCTACAATCAGGGTAAAATGTTTCTACGAACTTTACCCAGGCAGGGCAGCAACTCGTAAATTGAGGAAGCGGCGCTGTCTTTTTTGTGACTCTGCTGACGAGTTCGGTAGCCTCTTCCATAATGGTCAGGTCGGCGCTGAAATTGGTGTCCAAAACATAATTGGCACCAAGTGATCGTAGCGCCGCTACCATTTTGCCTTCCACAAATGTACCGGGTTCAAGGTTAAATGATTCTCCCAATCCTACTCTGACAGACGGTGATGTGCTGAAGATAACAACTTTGTCCGAGTCTATAATGGCCTTTTTTACTGCCGGGTATTCATACCGTTCTGTAATAGCTCCGGTGGGGCATACATTGGCGCACTGACCGCAGTGGATGCAAACCGGACAGTCACCCGCACTTTCTAAATTGTACAGTCTGCCTACGGCGACGTCGCTGTCACAGACACGGCGGCAGGCACCGCATTTGATGCATAGGTCGTCGTTGCGTACTATTGCAGGATTATTTTCTTCAATGGGAATGCGTAGATCTGTAAAATGATGCTTGCTCATGAAAAATTCCTCCTATTTAATAAATTTGGACAAAAATACTCTTGTTTTCGTGCGGCCATTATATTATAATCAAAAAAAGAATTTAGTTGCCAAGGCAACAAAATAAATTATTTGTGGAGCATAATTTTTATGGAATTACATCACAGAGCGATTATGCGCAGTGCGAAGCTGTTTCAAGATATAAGTGACGAAGAGTATGAAGCTTTGATCAATTGTCTTTCGCCGCGTATAAAGCATTATGCCAAAAATGAGATATTGCTTCTGACCGAAGACTCTGTTCAGCATCTCGGGATTGTGCTTGCCGGAACTGCGAGTGCATATTTGGATCATGTCAGCGGAAGCCAAACACTGATATCCAATCTTCCGCCTCTGAGTATATTCGGCGAAGTGTTGGTCAGCACAAGGATGCATCGAAGTCCTGTTACGATTCATGCGGCATCAGATGTGACTTCTGTATTTATAGAGTACAAAAGAATATATTCCATGT
The DNA here is from genome assembly GCA_009781695.1 of Oscillospiraceae bacterium. Classification (GTDB taxonomy): domain Bacteria; phylum Bacillota; class Clostridia; order Oscillospirales; family Oscillospiraceae; genus WRMH01. The sequence continues at coordinate 6,181 of WQVH01000032.1, read as the reverse complement.
GCGAGGTAGCGTGCTCTGTGCATAGAATGTTTTTACAAAATGTGCTTAAAATTATTGGTGATAAATATTTTCACTTATTTGACCGAATTGCGGTTTTGCGGGAAAAAACATTGCGGGCAAAAATTATGACATATTTGTACACATTGAGCGGTAATGGGGATGCGAAGACGGTGACTATTCCTTTTTCTAAAACCGTGCTTGCGGATTACTTGCTCGCCAATAGGAGTGCTCTGTCAAAAGAGCTGAAAAAAATGGAGGACGATGGGCTTATCGTGGTGAAAAAGCGAAAAATAGAACTGGCGTTTTAGGTTGCAGATCAGTGTTATAGTTCACAGTGTATTCAGCGAGTGCTGTGCAAAAGAGCCCCCTATAAACCTTATCGCAAGGTTTATAGGGGGCTTGGTATATGAACTCAATCTATAGTATAGCTATAGACAATCTCGGAAATTCAATTCAAGTATGACTATCCTCTGATTGAGGTGCAACGTCTTTTTGCTTATCGAAGTGCTCGATATAGAATAGAGTAGCATGTCTGACGAACTCACCCAAGCCTCTATGCTCTTGTTCTGCATAACGAGTGATACGCTCATAAGAATGACTGTCAAACCTTACCGCAATTTGTTTTGTTTTCGCATTGATTTTCATTTCAAAAGTTCCTCTTTTCATAGTTGTTTCTTGAAATAACAGGTACAATGTGCTGAGATTGTCAAGAAGTAGTTACACTTTAATTATATTTTCATAGAAAGTTGTAGCTACACCCAAAAGGATAAAAAGAAGAAAAAATATAAAAAAACAGTTTTATCCGAAAGGGCGCTGTCGGCGAAGCCGACTGAGTCAATAAAGAACTTCAATCGTGTAGCTTAAGCTTGCGCAAAGTAGTAAATGATGTTACTATTGTGGGCAATCAGAATCGTGTAGCTTGGAGTATAAATTTGAAAATTCTAAACATATACAAATGGGCGACCGTTGGCGGTGTTGAGCGCGTGATTCTCAACAGGGCATGTGCGTTCAAAAAACATGGAGTGAACGTCAGACAGGATGTTTACTTCCTGCATGATTCGGGCGGTCTTAAATATTTTCGCAAATTCATTGAAATCTGCGGACTTGAGCAGTGGGTTCACATTGTAACGAAGATCAATGAGAAAGTGTATGACCGGATATTTATATTCGATACTCCTGAGGTTTTTGATTTTGTGAGTGACCGCTCTAAGGTTGTCATCGAATGTCATTCGCCGTACAAGGAATCACGAGCATATCTCAAATCGTTGCCCGGTGAGATGAAATGCATTGCCTCGCCCAGTCAGATATTTTTGGAATCGGTGGTCAGGCGTGAGGTTTCAAGCGATTTTCATGATAGATTGCATGTTTTGCCGAACTTTCACATGAATGATTTTTCTGAAACCATGGCTGAAAATGACATCGGTGGGCAGGGCAAGATATGGGGAAAAAAGCCGATTTGTTATATAGGTCGGATCGATTCAATGAAAAATACAAAGGAGCTTTTTGATGTGCTTGCGCAGCTCAGAAAGACTGTGGGCGACGAATATTTTCTTTTGCTTGTAGGGGATGTAAGGCCGCATTATATGGATTTGAGAGAGACATTGCGAAAGTATCAGATTGACGATCGGGTGGCATATTTTCGCCCAATTCCCTATGAGAAAGTGGATGTTTTGCTTAGCGCGGTGCGGCATAATTCGGGGATCTTTGTATCGCCATCGCAAGGTGAAAGTTTTGGACTTTCAGCACTTGAGGCGATGTGTAATGGTGTTCCGGTCTTGCTATCGGATATTGATTGTCACAAGTCTTTGGTAAGCGATGAAAGGTCATTTATATATTCATTGGGGAATGTCAGTCAGGCAGTGCAAGAGATTGGCAATATATCAAAAGATTATGAAGCACTTTCGGTAAGGGCTGAGCAGTTGGCGCAAAAGCATACAAGTGCAGCGTTTATAGAGGCATGGGGTAGACTGTTTATATGAAATCAATGAGAATAACGGATTTGAAACAAAACCCCATATTTAATGTGGTTATGCTGTTGCTGTTGGGCGTGATTACCGGGTTTTTGTCTTTACTGTTAGGGGCGACAACTTATGGATTGCAGATGTTTTGGTCCTACTTTGTGTCGCCTATGGTGCTCATACTTAACTTAATACCGCCAATTATTTTGATATTTTTAGTATACTTTATCAGCGGGCGAGCATGGATTGCTTTTACATTTCCATCATTTGTGGTGTTGCTGCTTTCTGCTGTTCAGTTTTTTAAGGTTCAGGTGAGGGGCGATCCGTTTATTGCATCTGATCTTACGATCATCAGGGAAGCGTTTAATGTCCAGTATTATTTTGAAATGACACCGAATTGGAAGTTATTTTTGTCTGTTGCGATATGGGTCGGCGGGATTGTTTTTTGCATACTTTTTTTGAAGTATAGGCAAGAAAAGCCCATTGTGCGGGTTGTCGGAAGTGTTTCAAGTGTGGTCGTTGTTGCGATGTTATTTGTTTTTGTCTATAGCGATTCCGAACTTTATGACAAAACCGAAGGGGGATTTGATGCAAGTCCATGGTCATTTGCGGAGCGTTTTATATCCAGGGGATTTATGTATCCTTTTATTCATAGTATTAAGTATGCGTTTCCTGTGGCGCCGGAGGGTTTTGACGCAGTGGAGGCGCGGCGTATGCTTGATGCGTTTGAGTGCGGGGTGATTCCGGAAGAGCGCAGGGTAAATCTCATCAGCATTATGCTAGAGTCGTATGCCGATCTTTCAGCCTTTGGTGTGCTTGAGTTTAAAGTAGATGTCTATGGTCCATTACATGCGCTTCAAGCTGAGTCGATCAGCGGGATGAGTGTGAATAATGTTTCAATAGGTAAGACGATAGACACGGAGCGGCTTTTTCTCACCGGGTATACGAGACTTTCGAATTTTGGCCCCGGAGTTTTGAATTATTTCCGCTATGTTTTTTCAGAGCATTTTACTTCATCGGTGAATTCATATGTGCATTATCTTAATGCGCAGGGCTTTCATACGGAAGGTTATGCGGCGGTGGCGGGTTGGTTCTATGATAGAGCTTCGGTCAATAGGCATTTGGGATTCAAAAGCTATTATTTCCTTGAGCATTTCGAGGATAGTGATCAGTCTGATGAGTTCTTCTTCCAAACGGTTCAGGCGCTCTATGAGGCACGTGATAGAAATGTTCCGTATTTTAGCTTTAATCTTTCTGCGCAAAATCATGGGCCTTATGATTCCACAGGTACTTGGGAGCCGTATTTGATTGCGCAAGGCGATCTATCAGATGAGGCATTTTTCATACTTAATAATTATCTGCATGGGATTTTTGACACGACGTGGCGGCTGTCCTCGTTTATTGGGGGGCTCAGGCACGATCCTGAGCCGGTGGTTGTGGTCGTTGTAGGTGATCATATGCCGTGGATGGGCAATGATGGGTTTGTTTTCAATGAATTGGGTATTAATGTGGATTTAACTACGCAGGAGGGTTTTTTAAACTTCCATTCCACGCCGTTTATCATTTGGGCAAATTATGCGGCCAGAGAGATGCTTGGAAATGATTTTCGTGGGGATGGCGGGAGTTTTTCGCCGAGTTTTTTGATGGGGGAGGTCTTTAGTCAGCTTTCGTGGGAGGGTGATAGTTATATGCAAGCGCTTCGGGAGCTTAAGGCGGTCATTGATGTGGTCAGTGCTACTACCGGGGCGTTTCGTGAAAATGGTGTGCTCACGCCTGTGTTGTCATCTGAGGCGGCTGGAAAATATAGGGATTTTCGAATGATTGAGCATTATTGGCTGAATAATTTTGCTCCTGAATCTAATATTCATGTGAAATAAAGTGCTTGCCAGTCGGTCGAAAATACGATAAAATAAAATTCATTTCATTTTGTCGTGCTTTTGGGAGGGTGTTATGTACTATATTTCACGTGATTTGGAACGCAAATTTTTGAAAATGAGCAAATTTTTTAAGGCAGTGCTAGTCATCGGTGCAAGGCAAGTTGGAAAGACAACGATGTTGAAGCATTTAGCGCAGGATCAAAATCGAACCTACGTTACATTAGATAACTTGCAAGCTCGTGATCTGGCGCGTGAAGACCCAGTAATGTTCTTTCAAACATATAAACCTCCCATCATCATTGACGAAATACAATATGCGCCGGAATTGTTTCCGCAGATCAAATTGATGTGTGATGAAACTGAAGAAACCGACAGATTTTGGCTTACAGGTTCTCAGCAATATGCAATGATGAAAAATGTACGTGAGACATTAGCCGGACGTATTGGGATTCTAAGTTTATATAGTCTGTCACAAAGTGAAAAATTGGAAATTCGCTTTGAGGATGAGCTGGACTTTTCGCTGTCTGTTTTACAAAACAGACAGCAAGTTGTTCCTCGAAACGATATTAGGCAAGTTTTTGAGCATATTTGGCGAGGTGGGATGCCCAAGGTGCTCTATGCGGATGCAGAAGAACGGACAGAATATTATGAGGGCTATATCAACACCTACCTTATGCGTGATGCGGCAGAGTTGGGCGGCGTAACGGATGCGCTGCGATTCGGGAAATTTCTCATTTGTGCAGCGGCCTTGCTTAGTGAGCAAATCAACTACAAAACCTTAGCAGATGCCGCAGATATTTCACAGCCGACGGCCAAGATATGGTTGCGTTTGTTAGAAGGATTGGGCATTGTTTATTTGCTCCGACCTTATGCCAATAATGCGCTCAAACGGTTGACCAAAACCCCTAAGCTCTATTTTTGTGATACAGGTCTTGCTGCATATCTTTCTATGTGGCCAACTTATGAAACGCTGATGCATGGTGCTGCCGGTGGGAAATATTTTGAGAACTATGTAGTGGGTGAGTTGTTGAAAGGTTATTCTTACTCACCTTCAAAGGTTAATATGACGTATTATAGAGATTCGAATGCGAAAGAGATTGATGTGTTTGTTGAGAGAGGCAATTTTATTCATCCACTGGAAATCAAAAAATCAGCAAACCCGGATCGGCGTGAGGTAAAGAAGTTTTCGATTTTGGAAAAGGCAAGTGTAGCGGTTGGTGCGGGGGGAATTGTTTGCATGAGTGAAGAACCCATTCCGATTGATGCGCATAATTGTTTCATTCCATGTAATTTGTTGTAAGGGGATGCCATGATCGGGTGTGCGTCGTTTTGCTCATGGATATCTTCGTCCTGCCACCCATCCACTGCGCCACAAGACCCTGTTACACTCAGGATGACATAGCTGATGGAAGAAGTTCAGTGTGCGTCCTCTACAAGCTGTAGCATAAAATTTTTCCCTGCGATGCTGCCCAAAAATGACTCCACAATATTGTTGACAGGGATCATCAAAATCAATACAATGTCAACAGTTGTGAGATGTGTACGAAAATGCTTGATTATTTATGTTGGGAGTAATATTCATGAAAAAAATGATATTAATAATTGCCTTAGCGGCATTGCTCATGGTTATGGTGGGATGCGATAACAATACAGACACCTCGAAAGGTTCTGATTCAGTCGCAATACCTACGGAAGCATCTATGCCGGGGACGATTGAAATCAGTGCACTCTTACATATGGTCAATGGATTTCTTGAGTTTGAGGAAGGTTGGGAGCTTGACGTTGCGTATGCTGATGTATGGGACGATTCGGAGCATGGTGAGATACTGTATGTTTTTGATTATGGGGTGTTTGATATTGTATTATTTGCAGACATTGAGACAGGTGCATTTCGGTATGGATATGTACGCACCCAGAATATGATGACAGATATCAATACGCTATTTGAAGTGATGTCTATTGCCGGGGCGTTTTTAAGGGCGCTTGAACCGGTGGAGTATGAGCACATGCTCTTGGAAGTGTTACAATTTGGAGCGCTTGAAACTGATGATGGTGCGCATGTAGATTTTCTTGAACTACATGATGAAGTGATCGAGAGTTTTGGTGAGATTTGGGGACTGAGTTTACAATGGGGAAGAGTGGTCAACATTTTTCCGATAGATCCAAGTTTGCTTTAGGGGACTCCCTCAGTCAGCTGCGCTGACAGCTCCCTCGGGGAGGGAGCCAAAGTTGAAAATATTTAATTGCCTCAGTCAGCTGCGCTGACAGCTCCCTCGGGGAGGGAGCCAAAGTTGAAAATATTTAATTGCCTCAGTCAGCTACGCTGACAGCTCCCTCGCGAGGGAG
>WQVH01000031.1 GCA_009781695.1 Oscillospiraceae bacterium | reverse complement strand
TTTTCGTCTGGCAAGGCAAAAAACTGCGGGAATACCACTGGTCTTTCAAGGTTTTTTAACGAAGTCAGACGGAACAAAGATGCCGCAAAATTTGTAAGCTTATTTTGAGAATGGAGTACTAGTAAGGACACAAAGATGCGCAAATATACTTATGAGGAGTTTAACGTTATGTCAAACACAAACAACTGTCTACAGTGTGGTGCCTTTACTGAACCGAACACTTCAAACTGTCTGTATTGTGGCAGCGTGCTCCCGCAACCACAGACGATAGAAACACAAAATACGACACAAACAACACAAAACATCCCTATTGGGCACATCCCCATTTCGCAACAGCCACCCTTATACAATGCAAGCTGGCCAATAAAATGCAAAACCACTGCCGGATTGCTCGGGATATTTTTGGGAGGCCTCGGCATACACAAGTTCTATCTTGGAAAAGTAGGCATTGGCGTATTATACCTACTGCTCTCGTGGACATTTATACCGGCAATCATCGGATTTATCGAGGGCATAGTGTACTTGGCATCAAACGATCACAACTTCCAAATAAAACATAAAGTCCGCTTACGATAAGATGTATCACTTTCCGTAAACATCTACCGCGAACCCTCTTGGAAATCTGTCATCAAGCAAATTTTCAAGAGGTTTTTACTTTTTTTCCGAACACACTTGACAACACACGCAAGACTCATTAGGCTATAGATAGGTTATAGTATAAAACTACTTCATAGATTCACAATCAATCAGTAAAAGCAAGGAGAAACCCATATGAAATTGATGTTTTACGGCGCTGCACGTGAGGTGACCGGGAGTTGCCATTGTGTTGAAGTAAGCGGGAAGAAAATACTGGTCGATTGCGGATTACAACAGGGTGCAGATAATGGATTCGGTCAAAATTTTCCATTTCACCCCAGTGAAATAGACGCAGTTGTGGTAACTCATGCCCACATTGACCACTCAGGCAGACTGCCGCTACTCGTCAAACAGGGATTCAAAGGCAGCATCTTTGCGACTGAACCGACATGCAGCCTACTTGAAATAATGCTGCGTGATAGCGCCCATATTCAAGAGCAAGAAGCGGGCTGGCGCAGCAGAAAGCAAACGCGAGCAGGCGATGAAACCGCAGAGCCGCTCTATACGATGGCTGATGCAGAGCGCGTCTTTCCCCTGTTGGTCAAATGTCGGTATGGTGAGATGATCAAGATCATCAAAGGAATTGACATTCAATTTACTGATGCAGGACATCTGCTGGGCTCAGCATATGTAGAAATGTGGCTAAAAGAAGGTGTGCATACTAAAAAAGTAGTTTTTTCCGGAGATATAGGCACACCCGATCACCCTATGATTCGTGATCCGCAGTATCTTAAGGAAGCTGACTTTGTGGTCATGGAATCAACCTATGGAGACAAGAGCCGAGAGGAAGGCGAGGACAAAGTTGCCCAACTTGCAACGGTAATCGATGCAACGCTCAAGAAGGGCGGTAATGTCATCTGCCCTGCATTTGCCATAGGCAGAACCCAAGACCTCCTATACCGTATACGTGAAATAAAAAAGCAAGGCTTGGTCAAAAGCGTTCCGGATTTCCCGGTCTATTTAGACAGCCCGCTGGCCACCGCTGCGACCAAGATATATTCCGGAGATATCATGGATTATCTTGATGATGAAGCCGTTGCACTGATTCGTTCAGGGGTCAATCCGCTTTCTTTTGATGGTCTGCGCTTCGTGGAAACCGGAGAGGACTCTAAGCGGCTAAATGATGATCGCACACCAAAAGTCATCATTTCATCCAGCGGTATGTGTGATGCAGGTCGGATAAGACATCATCTGAAACATAATTTATGGCGGGCTGAATGTGCGGTCGTATTTACCGGATTTCAGGCGCTTGGGACGCTTGGGCGCACGCTTGTTGATAAAGAGGATAGAGGTGTTGATGCTGTAAAGTTATTTGGAGAAGAAATTGCAATCAAGTGTCAAATCCACAACTTCCGCAGCATCAGTTCACATGCGGATAGGGAAGGTCTGCTCAAATGGATTGGCGCTTTTGAAGATAAGCCGGAAAAAGTGTTTGTAGTTCATGGAGAACGTGATATCTGTAAGATGTTCACCGCACGGCTTATTGGTGAGGGATATGATGCGATTGCCCCAAAATATACATCGGTTCACGATTTGCTGACAGGTGAAGTTGTCTTTGAAGGGCGTGATTTGATTCAGCGTGGCGAGCAAGTAAAGGAAAGTGCGCGTGAAACGGCAGTTTATCAGCGCCTTGTGATGGCAGGAACTCGGCTGATTGAGGTCATCACGAGAAATCGCGGAGGGGCGAACAAGGATCTGGCGAAGTTTGCAGATCAGATAGATGCCCTGTCCGGCAAGTGGGATAGGTAATGATGCCCAGTGAACTGTAACATATGTAAACAATTATTAATTAAACAAAAACGATTGATATTATAAGAAATTTTGTGTACAATAATATGATAGAAATGCCGACTGGCAGGTGAAAGTATGGGGAAAATAATAGCCGTAGTTTCCGGAAAAGGTGGAACAGGAAAGACGACATCAACGGCCGCCATATCGTCATGCCTTGCAGCGCTTGGGAAAAAGACGCTGTGCATTGATTTTGACGCGGGTCTTAGAAATCTGGATTTATCGCTATGCATGACAGATTTTACGGTGATGGATTACATGGACATGATAGACGGAAAGCTTGAGCTGATGGAGGTCTGCTCTGAAAATCCGCATATCCCTAATCTGTACTTTATTGCTGCGCCAATAAATAACGATCCATATCGCCCGGATGAGGATTCCTTAAGAGCCATGTTCGACGAAATCCGCGAAAAATTTGATTACTGTGTGATTGATGCACCATCCGGTGTTGGCATAGGGTTTAAACAAGCGTGCTTATGTGCAGACATGGTGATTATTGTGACCGCAGGAGAGCTGTCGGCCATAAGAGATGCGCAGCACACAGCGCACATCATCAGAAGTATGGGTGACAAAGAGATTCGGATGATTGTCAATCGCGTCATCAAAAAGAATTTCAAAAGAATAAAAGCCACAGTAGATGATTTGATAGATACCATTGGGGTTCAGCTTATCGGCATTGTTCCGGAGGACAAAGCAGTATTTCAATCACTGCATTTAAATATTCCACTGACTTTGTACAAAAGAAAATCAGCCGCATATGACTATCTCGATATTGCAAGGCGCATTTTAGGTGAAGATATACCACTGCGAAAGTGGTAAAATGAGGAGACAATTTTTATGAATATTGCATTAATAGCGCATGATAGAAGAAAAGAATTGATGGTGCAATTTTGTATTGCATACTGCGGGATACTTTCCGGGCATGACATATGTGCGACCAACACAACAGGGCGTTTGGTAACCGAGGCGACCGGTCTGCCAATATCCCTATATATGTCGCGTAGTCAGGGAGGCGATCAGCAGATAGCGTCCCGAATTGCATACAATGAACTGGACTTGGTTCTGTATTTTAATGATCCGCTGGAGCCTGAGGAATATCACCATAGTGTGATGGACATCATCCGGCTGTGCGATCAGCACAATGTGCCCTTTGCCTCTAACATCGCAACGGCAGAGGTTTTAATACATGGACTCAAGCGCGGCGATCTGGATTGGCGCGATATCGTTAATCCGAAATCATAAGATAATTATGATACGGTCAAAAACCATAAGCAATGAGCAGCAATGGAGCATTGTATGTGACTTTGCGACCGAAAATATATGATATATCACTTGTACATTTTAACAGGAGAATTTAATATGCAAAAAATCAAGCCGCGCACACTATCAGGCTTTATGGAGCTTCTGCCGCAGCAGCAGGTGTATTTCAACAAAATGGTTCAGAGGCTGCAACAGGCATTTTCGCTATATGGCTTTACCCCTTTGGATCTGCCTATGATGGAAGCGGCGGAAATACTTTTGGCAAAAGGCGGCGGCGAGACAGAAAAGCAGATATACACGCTCAGCAAGGGAGATACAGACCTTGCGTTGCGTTATGAACATACAACATCGCTGGCAAAGTATGTTGCCCTAAACTATAGTAAATTGACATTTCCGTTTCGGCGTTATGAGATCGGAAAAGTATACCGCGGAGAACGTGCGCAGCGCGGGCGCTTTCGCGAATTTTATCAAGCAGATATAGACATCATCGGTGATGGTGGACTGGATGTACTCAATGAGGCTGAAATTCCGAGCGTGATATACCGATGCTTCAAGTCGCTGGGGCTAGAGCGCTTTATCATCCGCATCAACAACCGCAAAGTGCTCAGCGGATTTTTCGAAGTCATCGGAGTAGGCGGGCAGGCCACGGATGTCATGCGGGTAGTTGATAAACTAGACAAGATCGGTGCTGAAAAAATGGCTGAGATGCTTAAGAAGGATCTCGGACTGAGTGATCGGCAAGTTGAAGAAATTGTGGGTTATGTCACTTTCGAGGGCGACCCATTTGACATTATTGATCAGTATAAAGGGGAAAATGAGCTGTTTGATGAGGGGGCGCAGGAACTGCACACCATCAGCAAGCACATCGCCGGGCTGGGTGTTCCGCACACTCATGTGAAGATAGATTTGGCCATTGCACGCGGACTGGACTACTATACCGGGACGGTCTACGAGACCTATTTGACTGATCATCCTGAGGTCGGTGCAATATGCGCCGGAGGCAGATATGACAATTTGGCCGGATGCTTTACAGACCGAAGCATGCCCGGTGTGGGTGTCGCCATAGGCCTTACACGCCTATTTTATATTCTGCAAGAGCAAGAACTACTCAATGAAGCGGTGCTGACCTCCCCGGCAGATGTCTTGATTATCCCGATGACCGAAGAAATTTCACACGCAGTCACGCTGGCAACGAACATGCGAGAAGCAGGGTTGCGCACGCAAATATATGGTGAAAACAAAAAATTCAAAGTCAAAGTGTCCTATGCAGATAAGCTTGCGATTCCCTACGTAGTATTTCTTGGTGAGGATGAAATTTCATCCGGACAACTTACGGTCAAGGATATGGCAAGCGGTGAACAGACGACAGCATCGCCCAGAGCGCTCATTACTTTAATCAGCGAAAAAATAAAGCCCTTGCGCATGGGTGATCCAATCAAGGAAAAATAAAAGGCGCACAAGCTAAGATCGCCAAATAAATACAAAATTTTAACAAATGAACGTAAATCTGCAAAAAGTTCAAACAAAATTAACATATTTTCCGATAAAAGCCAGTATGATGCAACTAGAGACGGTGGAGGTGGATCGCCGATTATCCCACCGACGCGACAGTGTGGGTTACTCCCTCTCCCAAATTAGGTGCACCTACCTCCTGCCGTTTTTTGTCCTTTCTGAAACATCTCTTTTCACGAACACTCTGAAAACATCAGAGTGTTCGTGGTTTTTAGAGTTAAAAACTTTTTACTTTTGCAGTTCAATAATACGATCTCGAAGCGTAGCGGCATACTCAAACTCAAGTAACTTCGCAGCAGCAGCCATTTCTTTTTCGAGTCGGGCGACCTCCTCACGCAATTCGCGCTGTGTCATCTTTACGCCGGAAGCCGGCGTAGGTGCGCCATCAGGTTTGGAAATTTCAAGCAGCTCTCTGACACTCTTGATTACCGTCTTGGGTACGATGCCATGCGCTTCATTGTGCGCCCTTTGCTTTTCGCGGCGGCTATCAGTCTCGGCGATTGCAGCGTTCATAGAAGGAGTCACCTTGTCCGCATACATGATGACAAGGCCCGAAGCATTTCTCGCCGCGCGCCCAATCGTCTGGATAAGCGATGTCGTGCTCCTCAGAAAGCCCTCCTTGTCCGCATCTAAAATGGCCACGAGCGAGACCTCAGGCAAGTCCAGCCCCTCGCGCAAGAGATTGATGCCAACAATGACATCAAACGCGCCGAGCCTCAAATCACGGATAATCTCCATGCGCTCTGTGGTGGAAATATCATGGTGCAAATAGCGCACACGAATGCCCGCACCTGTGAGATATCCGGTAAGATCTTCCGCCATCTTCTTCGTGAGCGTAGTCACTAAAATACGCTCATTTCTGGCTGTGCGCGTATTGATTTCGGCAATCAAGTCATCTATTTGACCATCCACGGGGCGGATAGAAATCTCCGGGTCTAAAAGTCCGGTGGGACGAATGACCTGTTCGACGACTTGACCGGAGCGTGAACGCTCATATTCACCGGGCGTTGCCGAAACATAGACGACCTGATTGAGCCGCTCGTTAAATTCATCAAAGTTAAGCGGGCGGTTATCAAATGCCGATGGCAATCTAAAGCCATATTCGACCAAACTTTCCTTTCGGGATCGGTCGCCTGCGTACATTGCACGGACTTGCGGCAGTGTAACATGGCTCTCATCGATAAACATGATATAGTCTTTTGGAAAATAATCCAGCAGCGTCATCGGTGCACTACCGGCATCACGGCCTGAAATGATGCGGGAATAGTTTTCGATCCCGCTGCAATAACCAAGTTCCGTCAGCATTTCGATATCGTACATTGTTCTTTGATGTAGACGCTGCGCTTCGACGAGCTTATTGTTTTGCTCAAAATATTCCACACGCTTTTTCATTTCGGACTTGATATCCGAAATAGCTCTCTGGGTCTTCTCTTCTGTTGTCACATAATGTGATGCAGGGTAAATCGCAATATGCCCCAGTGTTCTGACAGGCTCTCCGGTAATGACATTGACCTCGCTGATCCGCTCGACCTCATCGCCAAAGAACTCGACCCTGATCGCATTTTCGCGTGAGTAAACAGGATAGATTTCAACCGTATCACCACGGACGCGAAAGGCATTGCGCTCAAATGCGATATCATTACGCGCATAGCGAATAGACACGAGTTTTTTTAACAACTCATCTCTGCTGCGCTCCTGTCCGGGTCTCAGTGAAATGACCATGCTCGAATAGTCTATGGGATCGCCCAGACCGTAAATGCAGCTCACGGAAGACACAACGATCACATCACGCCGCTCAAAAAGTGAGGCAGTCGCACTATGCCGCAAACGCTCGATCTCATCATTGATGGAGCTATCTTTCTCGATGAAAGTATCCGTATGCGGAAGATACGCCTCCGGCTGATAATAATCATAATATGAAACGAAGAACTCTACAGCATTATCAGGGAAGAATTCTTTAAACTCCCCGCAAAGCTGTGCCGCAAGCGCCTTATTGTGCGCCAGCACAAGCGCAGGACGCTGAACCGTCTCAATGATTTTAGCCATCGTATAGGTTTTGCCGGAGCCGGTAACGCCGAGCAATGTCTGCTCATCAAAGCCTAAGTTCAGGCCACTTACCAGCGCCTCAATAGCTGCCGGTTGCCCACCGGCAGGTTCAAAACTACTGACTACTTTGAAATCCATATTCAGTATTATTCCTTCGCTCCATATTGTGCCAGATACGCATTCATCTTTGAGACGCGCTCATCGCCTTTGGGAAATGAGGCGATGATATCACGAGCGCTTATCAGCGCATAGACACTGATGCCGAATTCATCCCTCAACTCATCTAAGGTCGAACGCTCGCCCATGCCGCGCTCCATCCGGTCAACAGAGACAAACAAAGCAGTCACGGTGACATCAGCGACGGTTTTCAGCAGCTCAAGACTCTCTCTGACCGCAGTGCCGGCAGTGACAACATCCTCGATAATGACAAGTTTATCGCCATCTTTAGGTTTATAACCAATGAGTGCACCACCCTCGCCATGATCCTTGACCTCTTTACGATTGAAAAAATACGGAACATTAATCCCATGATTGCGGTATAACGATGAAGCCGTAGCCGCCGCTAAAGTGATGCCCTTATAAGCCGGGCCGTATAACGCATCAAACGAAACGCCGCTTTCAGCTACACAGTCGGCATAATAATCACCGAGTATCGAAATATGCATTCCGGTTTTATAATTTCCTGTATTGACAAAATAAGGAGTCTTACGACCGCTCTTCGTGGTAAAGTCACCAAATGTGAGCACACCCGCATCAGCCATAAACTCAATAAAATCATTTTTCCCTTTCACAAATTCACCTCCGAATTTCATTTGTATATTGTATCATTATAATAGCGAAATTCCAATACAACAATTCATCTAACCCCTACCTGTCACACCTGAAAAACCTACCGCTTACCATAGCATATCAAGCCAGATACCGAAAAACCCTTGAACACAACAAAAACGGCTGTTACAATAGCCTCAAATAGAAGGCAGGAGGTGGTATGCTGTGAAACTTCGCATCGAACTGACAGATGGTTCGGACGAAGACGAAGTAGTCATTCGCTGTGGCCGGGTGAATGACACCATACAGAAACTTCAAGAATATATCCTCACGCTCACTGCCCCGAAACTAACCTTCTATAAAGACGCACAAGAATACTACCTATCTCTCGACGACATACTCTTTTTTGAAACCGATGGAGAACAAGTATTCGCCCACACAAAAAGTGATGCATTTAAAGTCAAGCACAGACTATATGAGCTTGAAGATATGCTCCCAAAGAACTTTGTCCGCGCAGCAAAAGGCACGATAGTCAATACACTGAGAATATACACAATCAACCGAAACCTCACAGCATCAAGCCTGATCAGTTTTTCGGGGACACATAAACAAATTTACGTTTCGCGTCACTACTACAGCGCACTTAAAGCGAAAATGAAAGAACGGAGTGTTTAATCATGGCAAGAAAATATAAACAAAAAACCGAAAACTGGGGATGGGCAGCATTTTGGCTGATTGTTCCTGCACTGGTACTGATCAATCATTTCAGCGGATTTGTTCAGTTGGGCATATGGAGCATCATCACAGGCGCAGTAGCGGTAGCTATGCTGATCTATTGCATAGGCACCCTATCGCTGGCATCGCTGCCGTTTCCGATTGCCACACTGTACTTCTTGCTGCAAACACCGTTGGAATTGCCCTTTATTCCATTTTGGACACTGGTTATGGTAACAGTACCGCTGGTCATTGCATTACACGTGCTCATTCCGAGGAGATTTAAAACCGGAAGAAGAGCTGCATCTCACTGGACAGGGGAATGCGGATTTGGAAAAGATGAGGACTTTGACGCAGATGAAGAAATGGTCATTGACGAAAATGATGATGAAAACAATCCCTACATCAGTGTGAAATTTGGAGGGGCAAGCCGATACCTTCATTCTGACTGCTTAGAATCACTGGATTTAAGATGTGCCTTTGGCGGAATGGATATATATATGGATCAAGTTCAGCTGAGTCCCAACGGCGCAACTGTGTATGTGGACTGCAAATTTGGAGGCATTGATATCTACGTTCCGTCGCACTGGCGGGTGATTGATCAAATGAGTGCCGCCATTGGCGCCTCAGAGGTCGATGACCGATTACAATCAGCGGATGCGGATGCACCCACCCTGACACTCAGAGGCAATGTCTCATTCGGTGGTGTTGATGTCAACCGCATCAAAGGATCGAGACATTAAACTTGTGCAGAGCGATCGCCCCTGCAAAATGGGTGGCTACAATCGTTATTTTTCCCAACCTTCTATCTATGAAACACTTGCAACTATATACACTGGCGGTTATAATGTCAAATGTTGACAAAGTAATTTATCGTATATAAATCTGTAAGTGGGAGAACTCAGGACGCACAAACCGATGCATTGGCGTTCCTAATATAGCATAAAACATGTATAACACACCTCTAAAAATAGGCATAGACATAGGCAGCACAACCGTAAAAACCGTGGTGTTATCTCAAAGCGGGCAAGTGCTCTTTCGCGCATATGAACGCCACTTCTCACAAGTGCGTGAAAAAGCAGTACAACAGCTAAAAAAAGCCGAAGACATACTGACAAATCAAACCGCCGCCATAGCCATAACAGGCTCGGCGGGTCTCGGCGTGGCAAAATCCTCCGGACTGCCATTTATCCAAGAAGTCTATGCCACTGCCGCTGTAGTCGCAAAGCGCATACCCGATGCCGACGCAGTCATAGAACTTGGCGGCGAAGATGCGAAGATCATCTTCTTCGGCAATAGCCTGGAAGAGCGCATGAACGGCACCTGCGCAGGCGGAACAGGCGCATTTATAGATCAAATGGCAACGCTGTTGGACGTGGACGTTGCTGCGCTCGATGCACTTTCGCTCAAGCATGAAAAAATATACCCCATTGCCTCACGATGCGGTGTTTTTGCAAAAACAGATATACAACCGATACTCAATCAAGGCGGACAAAAAGAAGACATTGCAGCATCCATACTGCAAGCGGTTGTCGATCAGACGATCGGTGGACTGACCCAAGGCAGAGAATTGACCGGCAAGCTTGTATTTTTGGGCGGTCCGCTCACATTTATGAAAGGTCTGCGCAAGCGATTTGTAGAGACACTGGAACTAGACGAGGCGCACGCCATATTCCCTGATGATGCCCAAGTATATGCGGCAATTGGCGCAGCGCTTTGCGCCGATGATAAAGATGCCCTGCCATTTGATAAATTGGTAAGTCAGTTAGAAAGCGCAGTGGACGACATAAGCTCCGGAAATGTATTAGAGTCGCTTTTTGTTTCTCAAGCAGACTATGATGACTTTTGCGCCCGTCATGCCGCAGCAAGGCCGGATGAAGTTGATGCGCAGTCATATTCCGGAGATGCCTATCTCGGAGTGGACGCAGGGAGTACCACAACCAAGTTGACACTAATCACTCCCGATGGTGCCATACTGTATAGCTATTACGGCAACAACAAAGGAAATCCCGTCTCGATCATTCTCAGACAGCTTGAGGAAATCTATAAGCGCTTTGGAGACAGTGTGACGATACGCGGCGCTGCGGTCACAGGCTATGGTGAAGAACTCATAAAAAATGCATTTAACCTAGACATGGGGCTTGTTGAAACCATGGCGCATCTCAGAGCCGCACGCCATTTTAATCCCGATGTGGACTTCATCATCGATATAGGCGGGCAAGATGTAAAATGCTTTAAAATCCGCGGCGGAGCAGTGGACAGCATCATGCTCAATGAAGCATGCTCATCCGGTTGCGGGAGTTTTATTGAAACATTTGCAGTAGCATTGGGCAATAACATTGCAGATTTTGCGAAGCTCGGCCTATCTGCCGAAGCGCCGTCCGATTTGGGATCACGCTGTACTGTGTTTATGAATTCAAGTGTCAAGCAAGCCCAGAAAGACGGAGCGCCGGTTGAAGCGATTTCCGCCGGTCTTTCTATTTCGATAGTCAAAAACGCGATTTACAAGGTCATCCGGGCAGCGAGTGCGGACGAACTGGGTAAGCATATAGTCGTACAAGGCGGCACATTTTTAAATGATGCGGTCTTGCGGGCATTTGAGCGGGAACTTAATGCACATGTGACACGCCCTGCCATATCAGAACTGATGGGGGCATACGGTGCGGCGCTCACAGTGCGTGACCGCGTGCAATCAGGCCAGAGTCCAAGTGTTGGAAGCAGCGCAGTGCAAGCGGACACACAGGACGACGGAGATACACAGACCGAAGCGCAAAACCCAAGCTCAGCACTATTGACAAGTGCCGATTTAGAGTGCTTCACCCACGAGGCGAAACCGGTGACCTGCGGTGCATGTACGAATAACTGTAGCATGACCATAAACACCTTTGACGGCGGACGCCGATTCATATCCGGTAACCGTTGCTCAAGACCGCTGGGTACCGGAAAAGCGACCGAGCCGAACTTGATGAAATATAAATATGACAAACTACGATCCATGCAAGGCAAAGGTGTGGGGACAGGCGCACGCGGCAAAATAGGAATACCATTTGGCTTGAATATGTATGAAAACTTACCTTTCTGGTTTGCATTTTTTACGAAGCTGAACTTCGAAGTGGTACTATCGGCAGAGTCATCAAGACCCCTGTACATACTGGGACAACGCACGATTCCATCTGATACCGTGTGCTATCCGGCCAAGCTCATGCACGGACATGTGCAGTCGCTGCTGGACATGGGCATTACGACGTTATTTCTGCCCTGTATGCCGTATAACTTTGACGAAGGTATAGGAGATAACCACTACAATTGCCCGGTGGTTGCATACTACCCTGAGCTGTTGGCGGCGAACATGCCCACCCTAAAAGAAGCCGAATTTTTATTCCCCTATTTTGGTCTGCACAAGAAAAAAGGCTTTACAATCAAAGCCGGGCAATACTTCAAAGAACAATTCGGTATAAACGAAGCTGAGACTAAAGTTGCGGTAAAAGAAGCGTATAAAGCATATGACGAATTTCTCGCTGAAGTTGTCGCAGAGGGTGAGCGATATATAGACTATGCAAATAAACAAGGTAAGCGTGTTATTGTTGTGGCAGGCAGACCATACCACGCAGACCCTGAGGTAAATCATGGCATAGATGAGCTGATATCATCGATGGGATTGGTACTCATTACCGAAGATGCCATTTCAGGTAAACTCGGAAAAGAGCCGCGCAGAGTCCTCAATCAATGGACATACCAGTCCAGAATGTACAATGCGGCGCGTGTAGTTTTGGCGCATCCGAACATGCAGCTTGTTCAATTGGTATCGTTTGGCTGCGGAACTGATGCAATTACAACAGATGAACTGCGAGACATATTGGAGTCCGGCGGAAAACTCTATACACAACTTAAGATTGATGACATCAGCAATCTCGGCGCAGTAAAGATAAGGATACGTTCACTGATCGCCGCAATGGATATGGATAATAAAAATGCACCGGAATACTAGCGCGTTCTCAGATGGGAGCTGACTGAGGGACATCGTTATCTTCAACTTTGGCTCCCTCGCGAGGGAGCTGTCAGCGAAGCTGACTGAGGGAGTTTCAAGAGGTAACTGATGCAATGCATGAGCTAATGTAAGAGAGGTATATGAATATTGGCAAATCTCAAGTATGACAAAAATAGCCGCCTCCTGTTTACCAAGGAAATGAAAAAAGAATACACCCTACTCATGCCGCAAATGCTGCCGGTCACTTTTTCTATGATGAAAAAAGTGTTTGAATTGTACGGATATAAAATGGAGATGCTCACAACAACACACCGAGGCATCGTAGAAACCGGACTCAAATACGTGCATAACGACACATGTTACCCGGCTCTTTTGGTCATTGGACAACTGCTTGAAGCCGTAAACAGCGGGAAGTACGACAAGCACAAAATCGGCCTGCTCATATCACAGACCGGGGGCGGTTGCCGTGCGTCAAATTACATACACCTGCTCAGAAAAGCGCTTGAAAAAGCAGGCATGCCATACATTCCCGTGGTCTCGGTGAACTTATCCGGACTGGACAAAAATCCGGGATTTAAGATGTCGCTGCCGATTATTCGCCGACTTGCAGCAGGTATGATATATGGAGACCTGATTGTGTGGCTGGCCAATCAATGCAAGCCATATGAAGCGAAGGCGGGCGCTTCCGATGATCTGACCGCCCAATGGACAGACAAGCTGATCGAAATGTTTGGACATGGAAAAGGTCTGCGCAAAAAAGACATGCAGGAAATCATGAAAGAAATCACCGCCGATTTTGCAAAAATCGAAATTATCGGCGAGCGGAACAAACCAAGAGTAGGTGTCGTTGGTGAAATATACGTAAAATATGCACCACTGGGCAATAATGGACTTGAGCAGTTCTTGCTTGATGAAGGCTGTGAGCCTGTCGTACCGGGACTGACAGATTTTATGATATTCAAGATAAATAACCGCGCTGTCGATGTGGATCTTTATTACGGCAGTAAGCTCAAAAAGCGCTTAGCCGAAACTTTTCAAAAATACATTGAAGGACTCCAGCGTACCATGATAGAAGCCGTAAAAACACAACCGGTGTTTCGTCCTATGGGTACATTTGCCGACTTGCAACGGCTGGTAAAAGGCTACCTCGGATATGGAAATAAAATGGGAGAAGGTTGGCTGCTCACCGCTGAAATGCTTGAACTCATCCACACCGGCACAAATAACATTGTATGCACCCAACCGTTTGGATGTCTGCCGAATCACATTGTCGGCAAAGGCATGATACGGAGGCTCAAGGATGACTACCCGAATTCAAACATTGTAGCCATCGACTATGATCCGGGTGCGACCAAAATAAACCAAGAAAACCGCATAAAACTCATGATCGCCAATGCAGGGAGAATTGCGCCGAACTCCTAATCGAAGCGGGAATATTTTTGCGCGCTCGAAGGCTTGCCAATTTAGGGCGTTTGGCCTATATTTTGATACAAGTTTCGTCGTTTTGTACAGGAATAAAGCGACAAACAGACTTGTGAAAAATGTATAAAAATTAATAAAAATATGCAAACCGATTGACTCTATCGCACAATGTGTGATAGAGTCAGCTCGGTTTTAATTTTTGCTTTAAAAGTTTAAAGGATGTGATTTATGTAAAACGAACAGGGAAACTGGTACACACGCATGATCCATACGCAAACAACGCTTCGCATTACCTAATTATTTTAAATTTTATTTGGAGGTAGTAAATTGAAGAAGTTACTGGCAATCGTGTTGGCCATAGTTCTTATCGCAGCGATCGCAGTGCCTATAGCTGTTGCGAGCACTGTGACTGTAGTGGCATTAAACCCACTTGGAGCTATTGACATCCAGCAAAACATCCCGCTTACATCACGTGATAGATTTTTAGACGAAGACGGCAATGTAGATTTTTACGATAGAGTCATTGGCCTTTCTGCTTACAGCAAGACCTTTAACTCTCAAGTAGTTCAAGCACTCGGATGGCTGCTTATGGAGCATTATCCCGGTGTTCTGGTGGTCAACACCGGAGTGGCTGACCTCGGTAGCCCATGGAATCACAAGACCGATGCAAACTATGACCAGTGGGCCGGCATCGCCCCACTACCGGCCAATGCAGTCACATTAGACGGCATATCTGTTGCCGGGCGTACACTAGATGCAGTGATATTCGGGGTTGCGGATTGAAACGTTTGTACTTGGTGGGGTGCCTACCATGCAAAAGAAGTTGAAGCCCGCGGCGGAGTTTCCGTATTTGTTGCCAACCAACCCTATGCTGCTACCCAGCAATATGCTGCAGAAGACAATGGATTCACGCAGATGCGCAGAGTAGTTATTGACCGTAATCACAACCAAAGAGCACTGACAGATAATAGAGTGCTCGGTGCGACTACTGCAGAAAACAATATAGTTGTTGTAAACAACTATAGAACGCGTGCGCTGGTCAGCACACCTATAGACAGGAACTTTGAATACCATTCAAGAAAAGACGGCGAAAGAGCATGGCTCAATGCCCTTACACCTTTTGACCATCTGGTATGGGCGCTGAGTGGACCGCTTACAGAGCTCGACAGAAATCCACCGGAAATAACCCAAGCAACGTTTAATGCTTCCGACTGGACGACCAGAGAGTTTACAGGCAGGACATTTGAAGACGCAGCACGTGCATTTAACGAATATGCAATGGCCAATCGCTTCGGTGATGGGCTACCGTTGGTCGTTCCGACACCGGCGCTCGTAGACGAAATGCTCACAGGTACGGCACGTGATCGTGATGAAGTGCTCGGCCTGATGAAAATGCGCGGCGGTATTATAACCATTGAGAAAATTGCGATCAATGCAGTAATGGCCGGAGCCAATCCGGAATATCTCCCTGTGATCATTGCAGCGATGGAAGCATATGCCGGTGGTTGGGAATTTGACAAGATGTGGTATCATCCGATGTCGAGCGGCGGCCCATTCAATATGGGTGTACTCATCAGCGGACCGTTGGCAGAAGAGATCGGTATGAGCATGACCACCGGTTGGACCGGTGCGGCAAATCATGCAAATAACACGATTGGACGCGCAATCAGGATGAGTATCCGTAATATCGGACAAAATACTACTCCGCTTGTAGATACTACCAATCGTACAGGTCGTCTATATGACCATACTTTGTTGACCATTGCGGAAAACACCAAAGATCTTCCCCCGGGTTGGGTGTCGCATTCACAAATGATGGGATTTGAAGCGCATGAAACAACCGTAACATTCTTTGGATTCCAAGGTGCATTGCAAGGTTATGGTGCGGAAGAAACGCATCCGATGCACGTGCTTGCACAATCACGTGCGAATGTCAGCGGAAATACAAACTTTGTATTTATGCCGCCGGGTATGGCCTCTCACTTTGCAGAGCAACAAGGCATGACAACAAAGACAGACATGAAAGAATGGTATGCAACGCACAATGCTGAAGGCAATCCGGTAGCCCGCGCTCCAGGCATTGCTGCAAATACGCATATTGTTGTCGTAGGTGGTGACCCCGGCGGTATACAAAGTGCTGTTGGATTCATGCTGTATGGACAAAATCTGGTCAACACAACACAGCTCGTTTCCGGAGCTACGTTGACGACCAATGCCAGAGGCGCAACAGTGCCGTCCACACCGCAGAACTTCACAATAGAATACACTTATAACAGCGCAGGCGTAGCCACACACGCAACTTTGCGTTGGGACGCTCCGTTAAGTGATGGTGGAATGCCGGTCACAGGATACCAAGTCAACTGGATTCACGGCGGCAATCGTCAGACCGCTCCATGGACTGATGTTCCTGCGCCGGATGGCGGTGCTCGCCCTGATGCAAGAGAATTCACAGTAGCGCTGGCTAATACCCACCTTGCGCCGACATTGGTTGACCGCAGAGGGGATGCCGGAGTTTACGAATTCTTCTTTAAAGTCCGTGCGACTAATGAAGTGGTGAATACCTCTGAAATCGTTTCTAATGCGATCAACATGAACCGTATCGGCGGTAGAGGCGCATGGGCGATGGATCCGACAGACATTACCGACAGAACTGTTCGTGAATTTGGCTTGCGTGCCTTTAACAACGGTACATGCACCGAAGTTCCGGACTTAGCAGGCAGAATCCGTATCTGGCCGCAAGTTAATGGTGTAGGTACTCCGATTCCAATGTCAGCGAATATAATCGCAGAGTTGCCTGATGGCAGTGATGCCATGCAATTCGTGACGAGAAACCGCCAATGGGTTGACGGAGATGGATTCCAAGATTACTATGTCAACTTTGATGTGGATAAGGATGCCCCATGGCAATACATTGACTTTACAGTGACCGCATTCGGTCAATCTGTAACAATCAGACTGATCAACAATCTGTACACAGCGGCGCCTGTTCCTGTATTTGGAGTGCAGTACTTCAATAATGGTACAGATGCGCAAGTGCCGAGCCTTGCAGGAACCATACGCATTTGGATGCAAATCGATGGTGTTAACGCAATAGTGCCTTATGCAGATTTAGAGGTTATTGCTCTGGATCAAGATGGTGAAGACGTAATTGAGTATGTGCGTATCAATCGTATATGGAATAATACGGATTATGTCAATCTCATTGATGTGGTCAAACAGGGTGCAGACTGGCAGTACATGGATCTGGAGATCACGCTAGGTACCCAATCTGTTGAGCTAGAGCTGATCAACAACACATTCGAGCCATAAATCAATCTTACTACTGATATACACGCCACACAGGGCTGTAGTGATTCTACTACAGCCCTGTGCGACTTAACATTGCGCACAATATGTGCACAATGATACTTGTTGACATAATGTACATAATGTGAGATGATCTTGTTGAGGTGAGTATTATGCTTTCAATAAACGCTACGACTGCTCGAAATGAATGGAGTTCGGTAGTCGAATCAGTGATCAGGGAAAAACCCACATTTATTAAAAGGACGAGGGACTACATCTTTCTAACGGATATAAAAGTTTTAGAGCAGCTCTTAAGTGCCTACTCTTTTAATGCCGAAGTATTTGACGAAGATGATGGTTCTATAACTCTGACGCTTGACGAAATTGCCTTGGTAGAAAATGCGCCGGATTTGCAAAGTGCGATTTCCAAGTTAGCGGCGGCGATATTGGAGTATTCAGAAGACTACTATAAAGAATTCTCATATTGGTCAAAAGGTGCAGGATCGGCGCATATTCCATATGTGTTCAAAGCGCTTGCGCTAAGTGACAACGAAAAAATAGGAGGCTTGATTAAATGCCGTCGTGGAAAGAACTAAAACGCTTTTGTGAGCGCGACGGCTGGGAGCTTTACAAAGACACAGATCATTATTTTTTCAGAAAAGACTGTGATGACGGAACGCCAAAATTCACCAAAGTTTCTAAAGGCAGTGGTGAAATCAGTAAGAATTTATGGAATGTCATCTTGCGCAAGCAGCTTCAAGTGACAAAAGAATACTTTAACAGCAAAATTTGATGACATTAAAAGGCAAGCAGAAATAACCACATTTTCCTAACATAATTTCATAATAATTCACACGTTTTCTAAAGATAAAATGATGTGTTCTTGCACATAAACCAAACCATTTAGCGCTTCATTCGAGAGCTATGCACATATGTGCCCATCTGAAATACGTCCAAAACTAGTGTAGTGTATCACTGATAATTAGTATATGATTGCGTTTTATTTTTTCGTCTTGCAAGGCGAAAAAGCGCAGGAATGCCATTGGCCTTTCAAGTTTTTTCAACGCAGCAAGCTGGAAAAAGAGAATGTAAGAATATGCTGATTATCAGTGATACACTACACTAGTCTTTTTGACTATGTTTTGGACGTGTCAAATCGTTTTATGTCGATTTTGCTATGATTTTCCGTCCAAATGTGCTATAAACACCCTACTTTTGGACGGAGGTGAGACATTCGAAAAATTCCGGAATCAGGGCATCAATGTGGCTGCAAATACGCACACTTAAAATGAACCTACACCAATAACCACAGTCTGCGAAGCAGCATCCCATCCAACAGAATACCCCACACTCTCAACAACAGCGCGAAACGGCAACATAGTTCTGCCATTAATTATTTGTGCCGGAACATCCAGAGTGTGGGTGACTCCATTTGTGGTAAATGCGGCACTGCCAACGGTTATAACAACCGTATCGCCTTCTCTCGTAAGCGTTGCCCTTTGAGTGCTTGACTCCCAATCCACTTCAAAACCCAGTGCCTCAAACACACCTCGAACAGGAACAAGTGTCCGACCGTCAATTATGACAGGCGGCTGGTCGACAAACGAAACAGGTCTGCCGTCAACCGTGACACCGACAGTAGGTGCAGCAAGTCTGTTATCAAGCATGGCTAGGAACGCTTGAACGTTGTTTGTCATATCTTGGTAAAAAACAGTGGTTCTATAAATACCAAGTAATTCCGCAGGTGCATCAATATATTCTGCCTCAGCAACTTGGTTGTTATTTATGAAATGGAAATAATGCTCAAGCCATTCTTCGTAAATAGTGTCAGCCATAATATCAAAACCTCTAAGATTAAGCACTGACACCCACTCACCGTGTCTCAGAGCAAGGAAATCCCTTTCAGTAGGAGCTATTACACCTCCTGTTTCAGCAAAACCTCTGACAAAATAGGCGTTTCCGCCTGAACTGTACGCTATGGCAATTCTACTATGTGCTCCGAGAGATCCTCTTAGCGTGACAACTTGAATAATCTCAGCCTGCTCTACGTAAGCAACTACAAACATTATTGGGTTACTAAACATAAAGAATTCATCACTATAATGCAAGTGAAAGTCAGGATGACCTAATGGCAGAGATGGACTAAAGTTAACCACCAAAACAAGTTCGGGAATTCCATCATTGTCAAAATCAACAAGTTGCGCATAACGCACATTATCAAGGCTCCATACAATATGTTGATCGCCCGAATCACTTGGGCTAAATTTATGGGTGCTATTCAAAAACTCCCGATACGCCGCAAGTGCCGATTGCTCGGAAGCGACAGCGGTTTGCTGAAATGACAATACCCCTATCATAGAGATCATCATCGCTAAAATTATAACACAGCTTATTAATTTTGATTTTGTCTTTGTCATTAACATTACCCCTCTTAGCTTTTTAAAGTATTTGGAATGCACAGATTGTCCGGTCATTAAATATGCCTCCTCAATAAAGTAGTATAGTTATAATGTGTACATCTCTGATATACGCAATTACTCAATCATGGCATTATGCAGAGCAGAAGCGTCACCGCTGATTTCAATTCTCAAAACCAAAACTCCGCGAACATCCACGGATATATTCTGAGGTTGTTGATTTTCATTTGTTGTGACAACAAGAAGTTCTCTGCCATCACCAATAAATGTAATAGTCCCGGCACCTGCCCTTGCACGGTCTAGTCTGAGCACATCGCCTGTTAAAGTGCTCCATTGTGCATTCAAATTATACTCACGCCAACCACTTGATGACCAGCGGATCATTAGCGAATTAGCATGAGTGTTGCCTAAAGAAACAGCATTACCTATGGTAAGTGAGCTACCACCATAACGAAAGTGTTGTATTGTGCTAAAAAACGGTGAACCGACAAGCTGTCTGCCCAACTGTACAGTGCTGGTTGCACCATCCCACCCCACCGGAACACCCAACGCATCACTCACTGCCCTAACCGGCAAGAATGTAGTCCCCTCGAAGATAAACGGCTCAACTACATTTCCCTGCGCATCTCTAGGCGTAAAAGGATTTCCATCAACAACAAGTCGGATGTCGCGGAAAATGACACTTATATTTCTGGTTACAGTATTTGCGAGCGCCCCTGTTCCGGTCGAAAGTAATATGACGGTCACGATTACCCCCGCCATAAAACCTCTGAGTTGCAACCTTCTAAACTTATCGAACATTTTACCCATCATAAAATATAATCCTCCCTAATTGATATTACACCCTCGACATGCCATGAAAAAGGTTGGAAAAAGAATAGCACGATTTAGATAAATCTACAATGTGGTTGGCGTATTCAACATGAAAACAGGCAAATGATACCAAAATTAAGTGTATAAAATGAAAAACCCCTCAAAAGTGAAGGGCAGACATTGCATATTATAACGATGAAAAATTCAGAACCTACACATCAGATACCGCTTCCACGTACAGTGTGACATCTGCCTTAAATGAACGATCATGAGGCTCAAATAGCGCAAAACCTCCATGTTTTTCAGCGATTTTACGCACTATTGAAGTTCCGTGACCGTGGAAGAGTTTATTTGCCTTTGAGCTGATATATTGAGTGCCTACACTTTTTACTTCATGAGCAAATGCATTTTTTACCGTTATTGCAAGACATGAATCAACATATTGGATGCCCACTTCGATCCATCGCATTTCAGGAGAGTCTATTTTTTCACAGCTCTCCAATGCATTATTGAGCAAATTTGTAAGCAAGCTAACGAGCTGTGTGTCGGGCATAGATAATAGCGGCAGCGGAGCAAGATTGAAACTGATATCAAAACCAAGTTGCTCGGCGTGCTTTGCCGAACGGCCAAGGATAACAGAAATCAAGGGATTTCCACACTGTATGATTTCACCGGAGTCGAAAACAAGAGTATTATCTGAATTAAGTGTGTCCAGATATTCTGTGAGTTGAGTATAGCTTCCCTCGTTGGCGTTCATTTTCATTATAGCCATGTGCGTGTTGATTTCGTGCTTTATTTCCGCAATCTGCTTCATATGCGCATCTTTTTGCTGGATAAGTTCGTCAAGCAATTCATGCTCGCGCTTGAAATTAAACAGCTCCTTTGCGCCGGAAAATAGGAGGTAGCAGACAATAATCACTGAGCTGATGGTAACACCAATTACAAACTGACGATTCCGGTCAAACGGACGATAACCCAGTAACTCCATGATCAAATTAGAGATTATCCAGATCCCCCAATATAGTGAGACTGCACGCATAAATCGAAGCGAGCTTTTTTGCGCCGCCCCAAACATACCCACAATAAGAAATAGGGCAAAGCATATGGCGCTCAACTCAGACCACAGCCAATTAGGCGTTTGAAGCGGTTGTCCGACGATCAAAAAAGCAATAAATACCGAAGCGCTAAATGCAGCAGGTAGAAAAATAAGCGGCCAGATCCATTTATGCAGCTGAGGCTTTATAATAGAAAAAAAGAACATGAATAATGCAAGAGGATAACCGTAAAAAGAAATGCGGTGGATGTGAAAAATAGGTGCATAACTAAGAATACTGGCGACTGTATTAAGTATTGGTCTCGTGCTCAGTGAGAATAATATTAAAAAAACTGCAAACAAGTAACTGTTTTCTCCACTCAACTTATTGATGCTGCGTGTAATCCCGAAGAGCAAGCAAACAAACCCAAGGAACAAACAGATAAAAGGACCTAATGAATTGCTGAGGATGCCATCAGAACCCATGTGCGCCCCCCATAGAGGAGCAGTGAGTTGAAGATTTGTGACAGGATCAAACTGCCTAGTGTCCGGTGTCCACAAGGGATTAACAATGCCTGTATATATGATAACAGAGAGAGCGATTCCGGTCGTGAGAACCAGCCATTTTGGCGTTTCGCCCATTATATTTTTGATCAGCATCATCGGATAGCACCTGCCGATCTTGCATGGAGCTTTCGCATAAAAGCCTTTCGGACATCTTCACGGTAGGTGCGGGTGATATCTAATTCTATTCCATCTGCTAGTACTGCGATATTTTTGGTGATTTTATTGGTGTTGTTGATATTTATCGCAAATGATTGATGACAGCGAACAAAATGCGTACTTGGGAGCGCATTGAGCAGGTCTGTAAGTTTGCCGGAGCAGGAAATGACACCACTTTTGAGTATGATATTAACTCTCCGTCGCTTTTCGCTCGAAATTTCAAAGTATAGAATATCACTTAAAAGCACTTCCTGTGATTTGATGATGACATACTTTGGAATATGTTGTTCATATATGGGCAGAATCAAGTCTTGCAATGCATCTATGTTCACCGGTTTAATTAAAAACTGAAACTTCGCATCAAAAAAAGCTGCATTGCACCTTGAAAAATCAATAACGAGCCATAAAAAGTATACAAAAGATCGCATCTATGCCGCATTTGAGCTCAAGCAGTCACGTATGTAGCTCG
>WQVH01000030.1 GCA_009781695.1 Oscillospiraceae bacterium | reverse complement strand
GGCAAGCGACGTATGCAACCGCATAACTATCTGTTAAAAGGCAAAATCGTGTGTGGAACTTGCGGTAAAGCAATGATTTACGGCACAACGACCTATGAGCCGATGTACCGTTGTATGTCTACCCACGCCGACCCAACGGCGGCTTGCCATAAGATGAAACTCTACACCGCCGAAGTAGAAGATGCGGTTATGACGGTTGTTAGAGTGCAAGCCGGGATTGTTCTTGATTCGGGTGATTTATCCGAGTTGAAAAAAGCAAACAGTAGTGGTCAGCGTTCTGAATACGAAAAACAGATAAAAGTAATTGGTGAACAGAGGCAAGCCGTTTACGAGCAGTTCATAACAGGCGAAATCGTCCGTGAAACTTACCGCTCTGTTAAATCAGACCTCACGGCACAGCTTGATAAGTTGAAAAACATGGTGGCTGCGATAAAGCAAGCGGAAGTAGACAACCATGCCATGAGAAACACCGCCGGCCAAGCACGAGCCGTTTTGAACGACTCCCTCACACCACGAGAAATTGTAGAGGCTCTGATTGATAAAGTCCATGTGTTCCCAAACAACCATATAGAAATAAGTTGGAAAACCAAAGGCTTTTCAGCTTGCTAATGACAAAACCGCACTTGGAATATCACAGGTGCGGTTTTTGAAATCTATGTAAGAAAAAATATTTTCATTATTTTTTAGTTTTTGCTTGACGTAAGCCTCCCCGGCTCTAAGCCCGGTGAAACATGCAAAGACAAACGGAAAGTTTGCAATATCGTCACTACAGGCTTGCACAAGTTTTTGAATACTTGCATCTGATAATGCCGCATTGATTGCTTCTGATTGTTTTGGCATTATTGGCAATTCAACGGCAAGCAAAGGGTTCTTAATCAAAACATCTGACTTTACGCAATGAATGAAAAACTTCCTCAACAGTTTGTTGATTTGATAAATATTGTTAACTGTAGTTTTGTTCAATAAGGTGCTGTAATAGCCTTGTATATTTGCACTCTTAACAGTTATCAAGCGCATTCCTGAAAGCTCACAATCAGCAATGTATAAGCGGTATAAGCTTTCATATCTCTTGTAACTGGACAGTCCTATAGAATGGCGTTGAATACGTTCAAGCCAGTGCTTAAAGGTATCGCCAAAAGTCGCTTTGTCATAATCCAACGAAAGCCCTTGCTTTATTCCAGAAAGATGCTCGTCACGTTTGTTTTCGGCATCTTTTTTGCTTTCCCCATAAAACTGCTTGCGGATTGGTGAGCCGTCCGACTTCTTGCCGACAGTAGCCGTCACCCGGTAATAATTTGAGCCGTTGGCGGTGAAATTAGTCTTCTTGGGCATTGCTAGCCTCCTGAAGTCTTATTACCCGAACTGCAGCTATCTCTTTTATTAAATCTCTCGCGACCTCACTGGCGGCGTGTTCGTATCCGAACATTATATCAGAAGGTATCGATAGAAAGTCTTTTAGTAATTCCGAATATCCAAAATCATTCACTATCTTGTTAACACTTGCAAGCATCGCATTTTCAGCCTTTATTTGTTCTTTTGCGTCATTTTCGGATTTTGCTGAAATGTCACCATATACAAAAAACATTCTTTCCAATTTCGCCATAACAAAAAGGAGTTTATGAAAGTTCACACTGACAATAAAGTCACTTACACTCTCACCCAATAATGGAAGTCTTCTTAGAGTGTCGATGGCGTCATCTGAAAGTCCTGTAACTTCATGAGTGTTTATATTTTCGGACTTGATGCCGCGCAGTAGCTCATCGCAGGTGATGTCAAAATAATCCGCAAGGCTAATTGTATATTGCGTTTTTAAATCCCTTGTTCCATTTTCCCATTTTGCCACAACCTCCCGGCTAACGTGCAGTTCAGCCGCGAGCTCTCCTTGAGAAAGCCCACGCCCCTCCCTTAGCTTCGCAACCCTTTTTCCAATATCAATAGCGGAACATGACATATTAATTTAACTCCTTTTCCGACATTGTGGCACAATTATATTTTTTGTGCCAATTCTTGTTGACTTTTCGCTTTCGATTCTCTATTATGATTATGTACCACAGTAGCAAATTGTGCCAAATTTGTCAATAAGAAAAAAGGAGAACTCACAAAATGCAAAACCTTGAAGAAATGGCGGCAATAGAACGCCGAGAGTACCAACGTAAGTGGAGATCCGAAAACCCGGATCGAGTGAGAAAGCACACCGCTGATTACTGGAGGCGCAAAGCGGCTAAAAAACTTGCAAAGCAGGAGGTAAATGATGGAAACAGCAAAGAGGTTTGTGCCAGTAACACAATATTGTAGGTCGAGTGGTCTTAGTTATGCCACTGTTACCCATTTGCTCAATAGTAATCAGCTTGCCTATATCACTACTGAATCTGGGCAACGGCGCATAGACACACAACCGACAGCCAGTGAACGCAATGTAGTTTTGGCGCGCTTGGAGGCGCAGGAAAAGCTCTTGAAGGCTCTTTGTGGGCATTTGGGCGTAGCGGAAGCGAGGGTGAGTTAATGTTACATAAAGAAAACGACCGCACCGATGTTGGCGCATCAGAAGCGGTCAAGGAATCAAATCTGTCAGGCTCGACAAGTTTAAATTCCAGTGCTAATCATACCACATTTTCGGAGAGTCGGCAACCAGATTTGATTGAAAACGTGTTGATAAACACAGGTGCGTATGGGGCGGAAAACAAACTTATGATTCCACAACTATTAGAATTGACTAGTTTACCAAACGCACGAACCTTGCAGCAGGGGATAGCTACGGAGCGCAAAGCAGGGGCATTAATTTTGAGCGGTTCAAGTGGGGGATATCATCTGCCAAGTTTAGATCCAGAGTCAGCAAGACAAGAAATGATGGAGCATGAACGGTGCCTGAGAGCACGAGCGTTGAATACACTGGCAGTGCTCAAGCCAGTTCGGCGAGCTTTGCGAGCTGTTCAAGGCCAAATTGGGCCGTTGTCGGAGTCAGAGGGAGGGTGCAATGAGTGAGTGGCAAATCAAGCTTTGTTCTCTACACGGATTATTGGCAACACCTTGAGTTGCTAACCACTGGGGAGCGTGGAGAGCTTATTACAGCCATCTTTGATTACATCAGAACTGGCGAACTTCCAAAACTTGACGGCGGTTCGAGAATGGCATTCTCGTTTATCCGAGCGCAGCTAGACCGGGACACGGAAAAGTACGAAGCCATTTGTGAGCGCAATCGTAGCAACGGCGGG
This sequence comes from Oscillospiraceae bacterium, assembly GCA_009781695.1. Taxonomy (GTDB): domain Bacteria; phylum Bacillota; class Clostridia; order Oscillospirales; family Oscillospiraceae; genus WRMH01. Next base: position 19,824 of record WQVH01000030.1, on the reverse strand, counting down.
AAAGGTGGCAGACCCCCCAAAAACCCACGCTAACCCAAAAAACCCAGTGGGTTATCTGGAAACCCAAGCTAACCCAAAAAAGCCGATACTGAGACTGACAATGAGACTGGCACTGATTTTATACCTATACGAAGGAATTATTAACATGCACTTTGAAGCAATCAAAAACAGCATCGACATCAAAGATGTTGCAAAGCGGTACGGGATTGTAGTTGACCGTAATAACAAGGCACTGTGCTTTGTTCACAATGATACAAGGCCGTCATTATCGTTTAAAGGCGGCAGATACAAATGCTTTGCCTGTGGCGTAGGTGGGGATGTCATTGACATGGTTGCCGCTATACAGGGGGTATCGGCGATTGAAGCAGCGAGGATGATTGATTCACACTACAGGCTGAACCTGTTTGACGTAACTGCAAGCCCCGAAGCGAAGCACCGACAACAGGAGACAAAGGCTAAAGCGGAAGCAAAAAAAGCTCCCGAAAAAAACGTAGATTTTGTTATTCCTGTTCCCGGCAATGCACCGCCTGTGCCTGATACGATAAATGAGCTATGTGGTGTGACCAGCAAATGGATCAAGACCAAAATTGACCACTATTACGCATATAGAACTGAATCGGGAGAGCTAATCGGTTACGCTGTCCGCGCGGATACAAAAGACGGCAAGAAGCTCGGATACAAGACGCTAATCAACGAAAATGGCGCATTAAAATGGTCTGCGAAGTCGTTTCCAAAACCACGCCCACTGTACGGACTCGATTTACTTGCAAAAAAACCACTAGCAAAAGTGCTGATGGTCGAAGGTGAAAAATGTGCTGATGCAGCGAACCGTAAACTTGGTAACAAAAATTGGGTAGCTATGGCATGGCCGGGCGGCTCACAAGCAGTCAAGTATGCTGACTTTGCTCCACTTATAGGTCGTGACTGCACATGTTGGCCAGATAATGATGCTGCCGGACGCAAGGCGATGTCCGAAGTGTCAGCGCAGTTGGACGGTATACCTATCATGCACATACCAGATGGATATCCGGCAGGGTGGGATGTTGCGGATGCAGGTGCAGTAACGGATATAGATGCGTTTATAACTGACTGTGTAACAGATTGTGTTGCAATTTGCTCAAGCAAAAAGTGAAGCAAATATTCAAGCAAATTATAATCAAAATTAAAAACCGAAAGGACAAAATAATGAAATTCAAAGACAAAATACAAAATGAACTTGCAGAAATCACGGCAAAAATTACCGAAGCTGATGTGGAAATTGCAGAAGGCACAAAAAAGCGAGATACCCTTCTCGCCGAAAAGAGTGAGTTTGAAAAGATGGACTCAATTGAGGCGGTAAAGACTGCAAGTAAAAAACTTCCCGGAATTAACGAAGAACTTGCAGAAGTCGAGAGCGAGTTAGCGCATCTTTCAGTCTATAAAAATTCCTTAAAATTGGGATACGAGCAGCTTTCAGCCATCGTTGAGCCTGCGCTATTGGAGTTTGTGAGCGAGGCGACAGAAGCCAATGAGTACCGGTTTAGAGAAATAGCTGACTTATGTACCGCGTTACACGAAAAGGTATGTGAAATTCGGGAATTGAATAAAGCAATTCGGGAAGATGTCGTCACAACAATCAGAGAATTTGAACCGTTTTGCAAAAATGTTGGATTTGATACCGCCGTTAGTAACTATTTAAGCGGCGTTGCGTTTAACAATCAAATAAAACATGTGGTGAAATGTCGTGATGACCACGACCCCCGAATAGCTAGAGCCCTGCAATATTTCAGTTATTAATGCCCTTGCCGGGCTAAAAGGAAAAAACATGAATTATATTGAAAAAATTCAAGCTGAAATCACAGCATAATATCCTACATGATTTCGCCGTGTTAAGTTACCATTTGCGACAACCAAAGTAAGTTCCAAAAAAGGAGTAACCCATGAAGCAGCCTGTTAATGACCTGATCTCAGGCAAGAAACCCAATAAAGGACAGTTCCGTAAGGGTAAGAGTGGTAATCCCGGAGGCAGGCCACCTCAACCGAAAGAAGTCAAGGAAATGTTAAAGGCGGCAACAATTCCGGCAGTCGAATTGCTTATCAACACAATGAACAGTGAGGATACAAAGCCTGAATTGCGTGTACGATGTGCCGAATTGCTGCTTGATAGGACGCTAGGTAAGGCTGTTCAACCACTTGAAGCGAATGTTACAACACAGACCATTGATTGGGGTGAAATCACTACGGACGAACTAAGGAGGCTTGCGGTGCTTGATGAAAACCAAAATGATAGCACAAGCGGCACGGAATGAACTTGCCCGACGTAGCCTATGCGACTTTGCGGTTGAGACAGATCCACGATACATGGTCAACTGGCATCATAGGATGCTGTGTGACTACCTTGACCGCTTCGCAAGGCGTGAGATTCCAAGACTGATGGTGTCTTTGCCGCCGCGGCATGGAAAATCTGAATTAGTGAGCCGGAAATTACCTGCATATTTATTCGGACTTGACCCAAACGCAAGCATAATTGCAACAAGTTACTCTGCCGACCTTGCCCAGAGGATGAACCGAGATACACAGCGCATTATTGACTCTGAACGATATGCAGAAATATTCCCGGATACAAAGCTTTTTGGCAAAAACATTCGCAGCCTTGCAGACGGCTCATATCTACGTAACAGCGACATTTTTGAGATAGTAGGACATAGGGGCGCATACCGTAGCGCAGGTGTCGGAGGTGGAATTACCGGCATGGGCGGCGATTATATTATCATCGATGATCCACTCAAAAACCGTGAGGAAGCATCAAGTGTCACCATCCGGGAAAAAATGTGGGAATGGTACACCTCAACATTGTACACACGACTTGAAAAGGATGGCTCAATTCTTCTGACAATGACCAGATGGCATGAAGATGACCTTGCCGGGCGATTGCTTAGGTTGGCAGAGTCTGACCCTGCCGCAGACCAATGGACAGTTATATCTTTTCCTGCAATTGCGGAAACGGTAAGACATCCGGAAGACCCACGTTGTGAAGGTGAAGCTCTATGGCCTGACAAATACTCAATAGAACGTCTTGCCGGTATAAAAGTGGCTGTAGGCAGCTATGACTGGAATGCTTTATATCAGCAGCACCCGGCACCGTCCGAGGGTGGTTTGTTTAAAAGAGAATACTGGAAATATTGGAGAGAACTACCACCGACATTGACTGACTGGATGCAATCATGGGATTGTGCGTTCAAAGCAACAAATTCAAGTGACTATGTTGTTGGGCAGGTTTGGGCGCGTGATGGTGCAAACAGATATCTTGTTGACCAAGTACGCAAACGCATGACATTTACTGAAACCGTCGGAGCTATCCGAGATATGACAAAACTATACCCTCAGACATATCGCAAACTAATTGAGGATAAGGCGAACGGTAGTGCCGTCATTGACACCTTGAGCTGCGAAATAACCGGTATTATACCTGTAGAGCCACAGGGCGGCAAAGAAGCTAGAGCGCAAGCAGTTTCCGCTGCGGTAGAGTCAGGAAACGTCTATTTACCACATTCTGCACCGTGGTTAGGCGACTTTGTAGAGGAATGTGCAAGTTTTCCGAATGCCGCACATGACGACCAAGTGGATGCGATGACTCAAGCCCTTGTGTATTACGGACAAAGAGCAGGCTCAATATTCAGTCCTGAGCTTGTGCAAAAAGCATTCAGCGGTGATATAAAGCCACTTTTTTAAGGATGTGAGACATGGATATAACAAAGCAGACCTTTTTTATTAGTTTAGACCTTGCTAAAACGAATGATTATAGCGCACTTGCGATTGTAGAACGCTGTATGCAGTATCCAGATCGGCGAGGTGCCCACTGGAGCCAGCGATATATACAGCCCTACCCGAAAGAGTTTTATCTAAGGCATCTTGAGCGCATTGCACCCGGAACAACCTATCCTGAAATCTTAGATAAAATAAAGCTGATATATGAAAGCCCGGAGTTATCCGAATGTGAAAGGGCGCTAATTATAGGCTTTTCAGGTGTCGGGCAACCTGTGTGGGATATGATGCAAAATGATGGCTTTAGACACAGATTGAACGGTATTTTAATTGCATCCGGTGATGAGGTTACGAGGGAACATTTGATATATCGTGTTCCTAAACAGGATTTAATAGCAGCCACACAAATTGAACTGCAAAAAGGCACATTGCGTTTTGCGAAAGACGTGCCGGAAGCCGAAACTCTTGCGCATGAGTTGAGTAATTTTGATATAATGCAGCATGAAGTACATCGTGAGGGTGCTAATGATGGCATTGTGTTGGCTCTGGCGATGGCTATATGGGCAGGAACGCAGCAACTAATTAAAACAAGTGATCATATTTAAATGGAGGTAAACCTATGTCAACAACTATCGAGATAAAATGCTTTTCATGCAGTGGAACATTTGCTTATTACTTTACTATTCGCAGAACGGACGAACCAATAAAATGTCCGTACTGCTATACCTGTATGGATGCACGGAGTGCTGATGAGATGCTAAATGCCGCAGGGTGCTTTGAGGATGCGAATGCAGACTTATGGAAGCGTTCGGTAGGTTATGATAACGTGTCGTTATTTCAGTTTAATTTGATATCGACTACACCTGACAAGTTCTACGAAGAAAACAAAAGACATGATACGGATGATTATGTGTAAGGAGCGAGAATGAAAAGGAATGATAGCGCAGATATAAAAACAGGAATCCTTGCAACAGATTTTACGCTGCACAAATTTAATACTAATGGTGATTTGATGTGTATCATTATTCTTGACGGAACGGAGCGAATCGGCGCGATATGCGCCCAATGTGATAAGCCATTCCATTTGGAAATCGGCGACTTTTGCAAATTGATCAGTAATGGGTTTGATTTTTATAGCACATCGGTAATTTGCGGCTCATGTACCAGAAAAATGACATTAACAGGAGGTTTGAGTGATGCGAATCAGGCAAGCTACTCGCAGTGATGCTAAGAGCATCTACGCCATAAACTCACGATACTCAAAATCGTACATATCCAATCACCCCACACAGTTTACAGTCTTAACCGACAATATGGGTGAGAAGATAATCGGCTATTGCAAAGTCCGTGCATATAACGGCAACACAGCAAAGATAAATGGAATGTATGTATCCGAGGATTATCATGCACCGAAAGTTGCGGCAAGTATGCTATATAAGTATGTTCAACGTAGTTATCCTAACTTGACCTATCGGGGCAAATACGCAGGGCAGTTTAAAAAGAAGCCCGTTGTGAATTCGGTTGAAAAATTACCTGCAAATCGAATAGTCAGATGGCGACATCCTAAGAACAATTTCCGGAAAGCCAACGGAGGTGTGACGCTTTATGTCAGTAATTAAGAATACAATTACCCTTGATAACCAGATGAGTGCCGCCCTTAAAGAGATTTTAGCAGACACTAAAGCTGTAGACGAAGCTTTAAACGAGCTTCCAAATGTAGCAGATGAAATATCTGATTACTTTGGGCTTATGTCAGAGCAGATGAGCGGACTTAAAGAGTCGTCTGCCGAAGCCTTTGAACAAATGGTCGAAAATAGCGAAGAAGTGACTGAGGCTTTAATTGAGACCAAAGAAACCATCGCTGAAATGACCGAAATCATACACGAAAAAGCCGAAGCCCTTGATGAGGTAGCGGAAAGTATTGAGGGTGTTGGCAAGTCGTCCGGTAACGCCGCACAAGGCATGAGGATGATGACCCAAGGCGCAAATCGGATGCTCGGTGCTTTTGGGTTGATTCCGAAAGAGATAGGCAACGCCATTAATGGCGTATCCCAATTGGGCAGAGGGATAGGCGCAGCGACAACCAAGTCAGCTAAATTGGTCGCAATGCTCGGCCCAATAACTCTGATAGCCACTGCCGTTATGGGGATCATCAGTGTCATCAGGTTGATGTCAAGCGAAGTCGAGGATGAAGCCCTCCCTGCATTTGATGAGCTATTAAGACGCTCCGAGAGCCTAACTCGTGAAAGTGAATCATTAACAGAAGCTATACAGGCAAATGTTTACGAGATGGAGCGTTTAAATGCGTTTGGTGATATAGGTACTGGTCTTATTGACAGGCTTGCCAGAGAGAATGAACTCTTATACGAGCAAGCTAGAGCACTAAGGCTTGTTGCAGAGATTAAGGAAATAATGGCTGTAGAGGAGGTCATTGGTTCTCTGTTCGAAAGAGAAGCCGTCGTTAGAGTCACGGTTGTAGAGGACGACTCATTAGAGCGCGCAATGCACAGGATAGAACGGACCATAGAAGAAGGCATGAGACCCATTGACAGACATCAGGAAAAGTTAAATGACCTTAGAAATGGGTACATGGAAATTGCGGACGCTGGACTCCATGAGCTTGTTCCCTCGCTAGTCGAACAATTGGCCGCACTTAAAAGAGGTGGAGAAGCCACAGCTGAATATGTAGATGAAGTATATGAGTTGATTCGGGGGTTTAATGACCTCATGGATTCGGCAAATGAGGCAGCTAGAGCTTGCACATGGTACGAAGATAGAATACGGATAGTTGGCGAAACTACGGCTCGCGTCACAGCTATTACAAACGCATTTGCAGATGCGAGTCGTAGGGGCATGAGGCATGTAGCGAGAGCTTATAGAGATGTTGATTCATTAGCCGACAGTTTGCGCGGTTCTCACTCTGCATTATCAGACGCAATAAGTGCGATGAACGCAGGTTATGCTGTAACTGTCGGTCAATTTAATGAAATAATGAGCATGGCTCCTGAAATGCTGAACTTCCTGTTTGACGAGTACGGTGCATTACGAGATGCTGAAGAAGCTGTATACGAACTCACGCAGGCTCACATGGAACTGGCGTTTTATCGGCAAAAGAACGCACTGTTGGATTTGATTACCGTCTTTGATGAAGAAGGCAATATAATGGGCGTCCAAATGGGCGTTGTTGACAGCTTGGCAGACTCTTACAGATATCTCGCAGACATGAGGTTGTTGGCACTTAAGGCAGGTGTCGGTGAGGGGTCTGTCACCCAAGCGGACTTTGACCGTGTAAACGCAATGATTGGCTCTATGCGAAGCATGACGGAATCCGCACAACGCAGTGCTCGTGAAGGCGGCGTAGGCGGTAGAAGCGGCGGTGGAACTGTAAGCACCCCTAGGGGCAGGGCAGCACTTGTTTCAGATCCTGCTAATGCAGAAATCAGGGGCAAAATAATCCGGCTGAAAGAAGATATAACGCGCCGTGAGTTTATGGGTGGCGCATATCAAATGCCGGCACCCAGAATTACAATAGGCGACCTAAATGTTTATGCAACTCCCGGAATGAATGAAGAACAGCTTGCACAAAAAGTAGGTCAATATGCTTGCTCGATGGTCGCAGAACAAATGAGATCCGCTTACAGAACCGACTTAGCAAGGAGGTCATAAGCATGGTCATAATGAGGTCATAAGTGCGCTATAACGCATTCTCTTGGCTTTTAGGGCATAACAAAGCGAGCTACCATTACGGCGGCTCGCTCTTATATGTGTTCTTCGAAGTATTGCAGTGTGGAGCATTGCAAAAGGGTTCTATATCGTTGGATATGCTGACGTTTTTTTGCATCTTTGTAATTGGCAATATATTTTTTCAATGAAGTTTTGATGATGTGTTCTTTGCCACGTAATGAATCAAACTCAATCTGCCGTATAATTGGTTCACGTGTTTTATTGATATGTCTTTGCGCATCAGTGATAACTACAGTCTTTGAAAAGTCCAAGCCGCACTTATTCGCTTTGTCAGTCCATAATACGTGTGGATGATTGATATTAGAACGAAGCGGCACACAAAACACATGCACTCCAATCTCGATTTGTAGCTGAATGTGCGGCCTGTCGTCTTTATGCAGAATTTCAGGGCATTTAGCGAAGTCATCATAAAACTCTTGCGTTAAGAATACAAATTTAACCAATCAATCACCCCATAAAAACAGCCCCATGACAGGGCTGTTTAAAATCTGTGTGGGCTTTCTTTCGTTTACCCTGCTCGCGCCCTACGAGCAGATCATCCGTTTGGGCTTTCTTTTTTCCGCGAAGCTCGCGCCCTGCGAACTTATCATAAGCGCAGAGAACAGGATGACCTGTTTTCAATCATATTTTGTCACATAGCGGCCGAAATGTAAACTGTCAAAATATACAATTATCGCGCGTTTTATTGAAATTTACTGCAAAATATCGGTGTTTTGCGGTGCTTTCTGGACAATTGCGTAGATTATCGGGCTTTTGAGGAACGATTGCAATCATCTGATATCAATTGATATCGGACGCTCACCGAATGTTCCCCAAACGCTCCCGGAGCAGTTCCAGAATGATTCTTGCATTAATCGTGGAATTGTTGACACTTCCGTTAGATATGTCTACATTTTCCGAATAGATGTATACATTGCGTATCGCTTTGTGTGCCACACAGACACACAAGGTACACCAAGCGGATACCGGCGGTATACCATGTGTCGCTTCGGTGTCCTTTTTGTTTTTACAGATATCGAAAAACGCTATAGTTCGCAATGGTTAAGACTGTCTTTTTGGTGGCCTTTCGGTGGCGTTTTACTGTTCTGCTGCTGTTTCGCTCGACTTGCAATAATGCCTATGTTGCAACGGTTGGAACTGTTCCGGTTTTGAGTCATGGTGACTCACGGTGGACTCTCGTAGTGTTCTAGGTGCGGTGCATAATAGTTGTTACTATATGTGAGGTTAGTCCGGTCAGTTTGGCTTATGGAGATAATTGACACAATTAATGCGGCTATTGCAACTAAAAAAGCCAAAAATGCAATCAAGTTATCTAAAGCATATTTTTTGAAATTGATTTTTCTGCGCTCTAGAAAAGCAAGCCCCTCTTTTGTTAATCTAATATTAGAGGCTCTACCAATGATATCACCTTTTACATTAGGGGCCAATTGTATATCACCTGCTATGTAATTGCGATCTAACGCCTCTTTTAAGCACTGCATCGCGTGTTGATCCGCGCCCTGTGTGACAAATCGCTCGTCCTTTATTTGAACAAGGATGTTATGCATCCTTTTATCAAAATCTCGTGTGCTTTCAATCATTCGTTGCGTACCCCAAAATAATATCCATAGCTTTTCGTAAATGCTTGGCAATAAGTAAATAATTTTCTTGCATTTCGTCAGTCACGATTGTGGCCATAGACTCATACCATTCAAATTCTTTGCGCAGAATTTCTATGGTGTCACCATATTCTGCTACCTTTGCAACAACTTTCAATTCCTCATCAGTAGGTTCGGGTGGAGTCCATCCGTGTTCGATGCGGATTCTTCGCAAATCGCTGAAATCTTCCTTGCTCGGATCTCTTTGAACTAATCCGTAAGTGCTACCTGCAGGGTGGAAATCAAACTCATATTCTAATTCCATCATACATTTGACACAGTAATCCGCCTGATACATCTTGTGACAACTCGGACATACTCTTGCTTTATACATTCTACACGCTCTCCTCCGGTACATACTCCATGATGTCCCCCGGCTGGCAGTCAAGCAGAGCGCAGAGTTTCTCGATGGTTGTTGTATCAATTGTACCGCCCTTGATTAGCTTATCAACCACAGCGGCATGTATGCGGTGGTCTTTGTGTGTTCGCAAATAGTGCTTGTTTATGCCTTTTTTCTCCATAAGCGCAAATAGCTTGTCATACTTTATAGGCATTATTGATTTCCTTTCCGGTGGGCGGCTTATATTTGCGCCTACCTCTTTACGATACCAGTATAGCACAATGCGATGTCTATGTAAATGTACAATATGCACAAATGTGAGCAATAAATTTTGTCTACTATTGTGTACGAACAACCGTTGACAAAACGTCTATGTTCGTGTACAATAATAATCAGAAAGGCAAGGGAAAGCGGACAAAGTAGGGCAACCGAAATAGGAACGCCACATAAGAGTGGGAACAGGATAAAGCAGCCGTTGAGTAGTCAGTCTTAAATAGCCACCCACCCCTTGCCGGACACCTTGAAAACTAAATACCGGGCAAAGCATAAAGCACAAGCAGTGTGGAATAGTGGAATGGACACCGCAGCAGAGCCGGAAAATCGAAATAACCGAAAAAAGCGAAGCAGAGCTAACGAAGTCAAAGAACAAAAACTACTTGAAGCGCAAGACATTAAGCACTACATTTTTCGATGACCATAGAGTTAACTTGCATAAAGCATTAGATAAGCTCGCAGAGATTCAAGCAGCAGAGAACGCCCATAAGCAAGAAATGGCAAGAATTAAGGCATCTAAACCGAATATGGCAACCGTCATGGGTAGATTGCTTGATTGGATAATTTATGACTTATATGGTCGGAATAATGAGCGTGACGAGCCTGAAAGCGAGCAGTACGCCGAGTTCTAAACATTGTTAACGGAGCGAGCGGGGTTATCCCTGCTTGCTCTGCATGATACATAGTGGTAAACTCAAAGCGGCAGATAAACACAAGGAAACAGCACAGGAGGTGCAATATGCCAAGAACAAACTATCAAGACCGGCTCGAAGCCGAAAGAGCAGCGCGAAGCGCATTTAAAGAACGAGTTTATGGCAGGATGAAAGCGAAGAACGCCACGGTGGGTGACGTGTGCGATGCGGCAGGATTTAAGAACTCAACATGGGACAACCGGATGCGCGAGCCTAAACGATTTACGCTTGAAGAGCTTTCGAGAATTTCGGCTCGGCTCGATATTCCGTTGCAAGAAATTGTTGAGTTGATTGTTGTGTAGCAAAGAGCCATCTTTCGGTGGCTCGTGAGGGTGGTCAGAAATGGCCACTCTTTTTTTGTATTTTTCAAATTCCCGCTCCCCAAAGTGTTAAAATAGTGTTAAACATGGAAATTCCCAAAATAGCACAAGCCGCCAAAACCTTGCGATTTCAGCGACTTTGGCACGCCGGATGCGACTCGAACGCACGACCTTCAGAGTCGGAGTCTGACACTCTATCCAACTGAGCTACCGGCGCATATCATAATGTGTACCAGTGGGTATTATAGCAAACTGCCGTTTCGGTGTACAGAGGTATATCGGGAAAAATATCAATATTTTGAAAAAAAGTTCAAAAACTTATGAAAAACGTCTTCCAATATCAGAATATATGGTATACAATGAGCTGTACAATTATTTGAAAATGTGAGGATAACAAATGACTAAGCTTCCTCGATCTAAGTTAATTACAAAAATAATAGTATTTGCCCTTGTGGTCTATGCAGGCATAAGTCTCGTAACGCTCCGCGGTCACATAGAAGCAAGCAGTAATGAGCAGCATGAAGTAAGGCTGGCTGTGGCTGAACAAGAAGTTATAAATGCACAGCTTGAGCACGATATCTTGCACCATAATGATTCTGATGTTAAGGCCAATTTGGCTCGTGCTAATCTGGGTCTCGTTTTGCCGGGGGAAATCATACTTTTTGATGCCGGAAGTAGCCTAGATTCCGAGTAATATATAGAAGGTTATCGTATCACTGTTTGCTGTTGAGCTGAGAGGGAAGCAGATTCCATATGGATTTCGAAGTTGGAGCCATTCTGGCAGGTAAAGTTACCGGTATCACAAAATTCGGCGCATTCGTAACAATTGCTCCGGGGAAATCTGGCCTTGTGCATATTTCTGAAATTGCGAACGCTTATGTCAGTGATGTCAGTGCTCATCTTGCGGAAGGTCAGGATGTGAACGTCAAGGTCATAGGCATCGACAGTTTCGGTCGGTTGAATCTGTCTATCAAGGCTACGATTACTGCAACAAATGCTGCGCCGGCACTTCAAGTCAGGACTCAAGAACGCATACGTGCCCATCATGACAGAGTCCCACAAAAATCACAGCAACGAACCGCAGAGCCTGCATCTCCACCTACCTTTGAAGACAAATTAAAGCGATTCATGCAGGATTCCGACAATAAAATATCCGGCATCAAGCAATACTCTGATAAAAAAAATGCGCGGCGCCGAGGACGATAGGACGATATTTTAAGCGCTCCCGGCAAGCATAGAGCGCCTTTTCGAAAGTGATCAATGGATAGTAAAAATAACAGACGCAAAGAAGAGTTGATGCAAGGGTTAAAACCTGCACAGTCATATATTGACAGCCTGGCTAATTTTGATGACCTCCTTGGTACAATTAGGCAGGCTGAAAACGCTGCGCAGGAATTGCTCAGTGAGACCCTTTCTTCAGCAACCTCTGAAAAAGAACATCCCAATGCAAACCCAAATGTTGAAAAGCCTCAATCTGCTGTAAGTCCGGAGACCAGTACATCCGAAACTGCTGAGTCCGAATCTACTTCGAAGCGGCCTGCACTTGATGAGCTGCTTGAAAAACTTGAAGCACTCATCGGACTTGAGAACATCAAGCAAAGTGTCAAAAGTCTTATCAATCTTGTCAAAGTCCGCAAGCTCCGTGAAGAAAATGATTTGCCCAATCCACCGCTAACGTTGCATATGGTCTTTATGGGCAATCCCGGTACCGGGAAAACGACTGTCGCACGCATTTTGTCTGAACTTTATTGCTCCATCGGCGTTTTATCGAAGGGACAGCTTATTGAAGTTGATCGTTCGGGGTTGGTTGCCGGTTTTGTTGGACAAACCGCAATCAAGACAACGGAAGTCGTTCATAGCGCACTCGGAGGTATCTTGTTTATTGATGAAGCTTATGCTCTGACTCCTGAAATCGGCACTGGCAATGATTTTGGCAGAGAAGCCATCGAAACCCTCCTAAAACTCATGGAGGACAACAGGGATGATCTTATTGTCATCGTGGCAGGTTACACGAATGAAATGAATCGTTTTATCTCATCAAATCCAGGATTGGAGTCACGGTTTAATCGCTATTTTGAATTCGAAGACTATAATGGCGATGAGCTGGATGAAATCTTTGCCAATATGTGTACAAAAAGCGAGTATGTTTTGACTGATGATGCCAAAACGTTCGCAACCGAATATTTCCATCTCCTATACAATATGAGAGACGAGAATTTCGGTAATGCCCGACATGTACGTAATTTTTTTGAGCATATTGTCACCATCCACTCAGACAGGGTTTCAGGATTGGAAGGCCATACACGTAAGGATTTAATCACCATTACGCTTGAAGATCTCAAATGTGCAACAACATAAGTTTTTCTTGACCAAATTGCAAATCACAATATCGCACGGTATAAATAAAATAAATATTAACAACTTTTGGAGGTAAGGGACAATGGCTCATGGAAGGGATATCAAAATAATCACCGGGAATTCAAACATATCTTTTGCCGAAAGCGTTTGCCGTAATATTGGCGTGCGTATGGGCAACACAACTGTGGCAACATTTTCAGACGGTGAAATCTCGGTTTCCCTTTTCGAGTCTGTGCGCGGCTCCGATGTGTTCATTATCCAGTCCACATCAAATCCGGTCAATGATCATCTTATGGAAATGCTGATACTTGTCGATGCATGCAAGCGTGCGTCAGCAAGCCGTATTACCGTGGTTACACCGTATTTTGGTTATGCCAGACAAGATAGAAAGGCAAAGTCCCGCGATCCCATTTCAGCCAAACTCGTTGCAAATCTCATCACTTCGGCAGGTGCGGACAGAGTCCTCACCATGGATCTTCATGCAGAGCAGATTCAGGGTTTCTTTGATATTCCGGTTGATAATTTACACGCCACCCCGCTCTTTACTGATTATTATCTCAAAAAATTCGGAAGCGAACTCAATGATGTCGTTGTTGTCTCTCCCGATGTCGGTTCGGTGGCGCGTTCACGCGCTTTTGCCATGAGAATGGGATTAAATCTCGCCATTGTTGATAAGCGGCGCGAGAAGGCTAATCAGGCGGAGGTCATGAATATCATTGGTAATGTTGAGGGCAAAAAAATCATTATATTTGATGATATGGTAGATACAGCCGGTAGTCTCTGCGAGGCTGCAAATGCTATGGTAAAAACCGGCGGAGCTACCGAAGTATATGCTTGTGCCAGTCATGGCATACTTTCCGGACAGGCCATCGAGCGTATCAATAACAGTTTGATCACCGAAGTTGTGTTCACAGATACCATTCCCTCTCACGTAGCGTGTTGCGGCAACAAAATCAAATATCTCACTGCGGCGCCCTTGTTTGCCGAGGCGATTAAGCGTATTTTCGAGGAAGTTCCTTTGTCCACACTATTTAGATAAGGGTATCATAAGCCCACTCGGAGTAGCGTTCTAAACCTCGCACTGTTGCACATTTGTTTTAAGGATTATGTGATGTTTTGGAAAAAAAAGTCAACCCCTGTGTCTTGGATTGCCATTTTTCTCGGAAATCCGGGCAAGCAATATGATCAAACCAGGCACAATGCCGGATTTTTAGCCGGTGATGTCGTCGCTGAGCGCATGGGCGTGAAAATAAATCGTATAAAATTTAGTTCCTTGACTGCTGTTGCCACCATTGACGGTCAGAGTGTGTTGCTGCTCAAACCACAGACCTATATGAATTTAAGCGGTGGCGCGCTGTGGCAGGCTATGGCTTTTTACAAAGTGCCACTTGAAAATGTCATCGTGGTTTTTGATGATGTGGCGCTGCCTCCCGGTAAGCTGCGTGTCCGCCGCAAGGGCTCTTCCGGAGGTCATAATGGTTTAAAAGATATCATACGCAAGTGCGGTGGGGATACATTTCCCCGAATAAAAATCGGCGTCGGCTCGCCGCCTCATGATGATTATGAGATGGCTGATTGGGTACTATCCAAGCTTTCAGGAGAAGACGGAACGCTTGTTTTTGAAGCTGCAGCAGAAGCGGCAAATGCGCTTAAAACGATTGTAACACAGGGCGTTGACGCTGCAATGGCGAAGTACAATTAGTCTTGCACTCAAATTGAAGCCTAGCGCAGTGCGTTCGATTTGACGCAGACGCGCAACGTACAGTGAGCATATGCCCATCATAGATGGGAGAAGCGAAGAGGAGGAGCAATGACGTGAGTGCGCATTCATCTTTAACGAGATAGCGAGGCTTAGCGGAATTTGCAATGATAACATGACACCTATGATGCGCCAGTATCTTGACTTAAAGTCTCGCAATAAGGATTGTATCCTCTTTTTTAGGCTTGGGGATTTTTACGAGATGTTTGGTGAGGATGCAAAAACAGTGTCTCAGGAGCTTGACTTGGTTTTGACCACACGTGACAAGTCCAATGATGATCCTGATAAGCGAATCCCTATGTGCGGAGTTCCGTACCATTCTGCTGAAAATTACATTGCAAGACTCATCGCCAAAGGGTATAAGGTAGCCATTTGTGAGCAAATTGAAGATCCGGCAACCGCAAAAGGGCTCGTTGCCAGAGATATTGTTCGTGTCATCACGCCCGGAACGCTCATGGAGTCTTCGATGTTGGACGAAAGCAAACCGAATTATTTGTGTGCTGTCTTTGTTGGTAAATCCTCGGCAATTTGTTTTGCCGACCTTTCTACCGGTGATATCTCTGTATCAGAATTTGATAGCGATGATATTGGGCAACTTGAAAATGAACTCAGTGCTTTTGCTCCGGCAGAGGCCATTTTGGGTAGTGACAATAATACTGAAAGCGGCAACTATATAGAAACATTAAGCAAACTTCAAGCCCACCTTTCTTCAAGGCTTGATTGTCTCACGCTGCATGATGAGGGAAGATTTTCCGGCGATTGCAAGTCCTCTGTTATTGAGCAGTTCGGACAGGATATCTGCATAGAACTTGGCGCTGCTGCAATCTGTGCTGTAGGCGCACTTTTGTCTTACTTGTCTGAGACGCAAAAAACTGATATTTCACATTTGCAGACACTCAGAAACAATGCAGGTGACTCATTTATGGCGCTCGACATCAATACGATCCGAAACTTAGAGTTGGTGGGTTCACTCCGAGCAGGGGATAAAAAGGGCAGCTTGCTCTGGGCGCTTGATAAAACAAAAACTCCGATGGGACGCCGCCTCATACGATCATGGGTATTGCGTCCGCTGCTTAAAACTGCACCAATAACCAGACGGTTAAATGCTGTTTCAGAGCTTTTCTTTGCAATAGTCGCTCGCGGCGAACTGATGTCAAAGCTGAGAACTGTCGGTGACATGGAGCGTCTCATCGGCAAGATTGTCTACGGAAACGCAGGTTGCCGTGATCTCAAAGCGTTATCTTCATCCATATGTATGCTTCCTCATATCAAAACTGACCTTGCGCCAATGAGAAGTAATGCGCTGTGCGAGATATCTTCTATGGATTTGCTCAGTGATATCGCTGAGTCTATTGATTTTGCCATACAGGATGATCCACCATTTTCAGTTCGTGAAGGTGGCTTTATAAAAGATGGCGTTGATTCTGAAATCGATCGCTTGCGTGATTTACTTAATAACAGTAATGCTGCACTGACAGATGTTGAGGCTAAAGAGCGTAAGCGGACAGGGAAAAAACTCAAAATAGGGTATAACAAGGTCTTTGGTTATTACATCGAAATACCTCGCGCTCAGTCGGAAGATGTGCCGGGCGACTATATAAGAAAGCAGACGCTTGCCAATTGCGAAAGATTCATTACACAGGAGCTTAAGGAGCTTGAAACAGAGCTCTTAACAGCAAAGGACAAGCTCGCTGCACTTGAGTATAATTTATTTGAGCAACTGCGTCTTAATCTCTCATCAGAAGTTGCACGCATTCAAGAAACTGCAAAAATGGTTGCAGAGCTGGATGTTTTCTGCGCTTTTGCTGAATCTGCCGCAGTAAACAATTATTGTATGCCTGAAATTGATATCTCAGGTACTCTTGACATTCGCAATGGCCGTCATCCCACCGTTGAAATCATGCAGCAGGGTTCACTCTTTGTTCCCAATGATACTTACTTAGACAGCGGCGCATCACGTACTGCGATCATCACCGGTCCAAATATGGCGGGTAAGTCGACCTATATGCGTCAAACTGCACTGATTGTGCTTATGGCACAAATCGGCTCATTTGTTCCGGCTAAATCGGCACATATCGGTATCGTTGATTGCGTATATACACGCATCGGCGCCTCGGATGATTTGTCTGCCGGCAAATCAACATTCATGGTTGAAATGACTGAGATGGCTGACATTTTAAAAACTGCTACTCGTTCCAGTTTGCTTGTGCTCGATGAGATAGGCAGGGGCACATCAACTTATGATGGAATGTCCGTTGCCAGAGCTATTTTGGAATATTGCGCTGATAAGAAAAAGCTCGGCGCTAAGACCATGTTTGCAACACATTATCACGAGCTAACAGCATTAGAGAGCGATATTGACGGAGTCAAGAATTTTAATATATCTGCAAAGAAGCGCGGCGATGATGTTATTTTTCTTCGAAAGATCTTACCCGGTGGTGCAGACGATAGTTACGGAATCGAAGTTGCGGGTCTTGCCGGTATACCAAACAGTATCATCATACGTGCTAAAGCTGTGCTTAAAGCGCTTGAGGGTGGAGATAAGAGCGACGCAGTTTCTATGCCTCATCAGTCTGTAGGGGCGGCGACGCAACTTAGGTCGGATGAAAATTCGTCATCGTTTGAACCTGTTCTTGCAATGTCTTCACAAATATCTATGCTGGATATGGGGAGTAGTGAGGTCGTTGAAAAGCTGAGTGCGGTTGACTTAAATACACTCACTCCGCTTGAGGCACTTAATTTGCTTTATGAGCTTAAAAAGAAGCTACTGTAAGAAAGGTTCTTCGCTTACCTCCTTGCAAAAAAGAAAAGATTCTTCGGGCGATAAATGCCCTCAGAATGACAACTGCTGATATTGGTTTAGCATTTGTCATTCTGAGCTTTTTGCGAAAAATCTTTTACTTTTTTATTGACGAAATTTTCATTGTGACTTTATTTTGCCTCGTCTCCGCCATTTTATTCACTGCGTCTTTTGCGATTTATCAATACTGTCAGACTTCCCGTTGCTGCTGCGAAACCACAAAATCCTAATATTGATATTGCTCTACATCCTTCGATTCCTGTCTGTGGCATCTCTCCGAGCGGCAATGCTTCGTTTTCGATTTCGATCACAATACTATCATCGGCTGTCGCAACAGCTTCAACTTCAAAACTGTTTATCGGCAGAAACTCTGCGAGTGGTACATCCGGTTCTGTCAGATCAATTTCTGTTTGATCTGCGATTGTTTCCGGGGGTTGCGGAGCGTCTGAGGATGGCGTCCGGACTGTCTCTTGCGATTCGTCTTCAAAGTTTTCCGGTATTTCGATATATCCCGGTGCTTCAATATCTTCGGGTTCTTCGACATCTTCAGGCTCTTCAATATCTTCAGGCTCTTCAACATCTTCAGGCTCTTCAACATCTTCAGGCTCTTCAACATCTTCAGGCTCTTCAATATCTTCAGGCTCTTCAACATCTTCAGGCTCTTCAATATCTTCAGGCTCTTCAACATCTTCAGGCTCTTCAACATCTTCAGGCTCTTCAACATCTTCAGGCTCTTCAACATCTTCAGGCTCTTCGACATCTTCCGGCAATTCTGGCCATATGGGGTCAATGCTTGTGTAGATGTAATCAAATAGAGGCACTATTTGAGGTTGGCAATATTCATAACTCGTATGTTTTTCGCAAACTAAGTACATAAAATCTACCACTACTTCTCTGTCTGTTACATTGGATTTGTATCCGCTTCGTCCGGCTTGGAGCGCTTCCAGTACGGCTTGTCTCTCTGCCGGTGTCAGCCAATTATCGTCGCTTTTAATCAAGTCTTCATTAATACATCCCAAAATCGCCCAAATGGTTGTCTGAGTAACAGGTCTGATGAGTTCGTTGCGAATTCCACCAGTGAAGTGATCCTCTATATAGTTTAGAGAAGCTACCATTGCGTTGTAGATGGCGGGGTTTGCGTGTGTGCCAATCAAATATCCTGCACAGTCAAGCGGGTTGTAGTTTTTGTCACCTGCAAATGATTTTGATCCGCCATAGGCACAGAAAGTATGGAACATTTCTCCGGATCGAATATTTTTGACTTGCATTGGAAAAAATTCGCCGCCGCCGTTAAGTCCGGTCCAGCCTTCAGGCCCAAAGGCTCTTCTGCCTTGATACCATTGAAATTCAACGATATACAAGTCTGCTTCTTCTTCATCGCTGCAATCACCTGTGCAATCTTCGTTCTCACAGTTTTCACATGTTGCCGTAACAACGCATTCACCCGAGCATTCAAATGTTCCGCAGACATCACAAATAAAAGAGACAGTCTCGCTGGTTTCTGCGATGCTGTCTGTTTCGTCTTCGGAATCATTTTCTACTGCTTCGCAATCATTTGATGTGCTTTCAACCAGTTCGTCCGCAGGTTGAATTTCAGACACTTCGAGATCCCATGTATCTGTATCCGGCTCATCATATGTTGCCGAAGCAAGTATAGTTATAGATGACAGCATCATTACTACAACAAGTGTTACAACTATCTTCTTGGCGTTCATGGTCTTGTCCTCCAAATTCATAGAATGTGATTACTTTCCTCTTCCATCGCAGCTTCCTTTGTGTCCACCATTCTAAAAAATTCGAAACTTTACACTTACATTTGTCACGTTTTGCTGTCTATGATGTCATCATACGCCTATTTTGTCACATTTTTGTCACAAACCTCTGGTTTTGCATTGCAATATGATTATTTTGTCACATTTTGTCTTCATTTGTTGTCTATTAAGATGTACAGTTTGAAATCCTAAAAGAACAAGCGCCCAATATCTCTGAGCGCTTGTTCTTCATTTTATAACTTCTTACACATTTGCTTTACACTTATGAAGCTCTGAAAATATCTCTGGGTCTTGAATCGGGTCTTTCCAGCAGAGCCCATGGGCGCTCCGGTGTAATGAGCTCCACCCAGCTCTCATGGATATCGTCTTCGTGTCTTGCATATTT
>WQVH01000029.1 GCA_009781695.1 Oscillospiraceae bacterium | reverse complement strand
ATCTTTGTTCCGTCTGACTTCGTTAAAAAACCTTGAAAGACCAGTGGTATTCCCGCAGTTTTTTGCCTTGCCAGACGAAAAAACCTACCACAATCTTTGCAAACTTATTTCAAGAATGAAGTAGTAGTGTGATTGGGGTTGCATATAACAAAGCGGCTGTTGCAAATGTGAGTTGCCTAAGTAAGCGCTGATTAATTCACATGCCTTGTCTTTGTGGTTATTTTCCCATCTGTTTTAGAGATATTTTGGTTTGAGTGCGGAGGAAAGAAGTTGTGTGAATAAAGCCAATATTCTCAGTTCTTTTTCAAGTTGGTGGGCAACATAATCTGAATCTGAAAATGCTTTGATGCCCATAACGACTTTTGCCCCGATTAACACATCCGCAAAAATTTCACGATCAAAACCGGGGTCTAATCGCCCAATATTAACGCCATGAGTCAGTATGTCTATAACGTACTCTGTGTTGTTTTTTATGGTTTCGGCAAATGTTGCATTTGCAATAGCGTCTTGAAACAATCTCATGTAGACGATTTTGGTGATGAGAATCATCCGCACGTATTTTTTGTTATCTTCTGATTCAAATGTATAGTTTATTGCTTCGACGATGCTTTGTGCATCTTCTGTTTCAATCAGTTTTTTTACCAGACTGATGGGTTGGCGGTTATCGTGCAGATGTTT
This sequence comes from Oscillospiraceae bacterium, assembly GCA_009781695.1. Taxonomy (GTDB): domain Bacteria; phylum Bacillota; class Clostridia; order Oscillospirales; family Oscillospiraceae; genus WRMH01. The sequence continues at coordinate 22,382 of WQVH01000029.1, read as the reverse complement.
TGTGTAGTAGTCGTATGCGTATTCGAGGATATGTGCTTTGGTCTGGAAGTGATTGTATATGGAGGCGGCTTGGATACCAACCTTTTTTGCGATATCTCGCATACTCACGTTTTCATAACCAAGCGTACTGGTAAGTTCAACAAATACGTCAAATATAAGTTCTTTTGTTCCTGAAAGTTCGCTCATGAATAGGTGCTCCGTTCTTGAAAGGCAGCTTAGATTGGTATCAATGTGGATTGTCTGTTTTCGAAAAATATAGCAAAACTGAATAGATCGCTATTCTAACTCAATACAGCAAAAAGTTCAAGTGAATCATTTTTGCTGTTTTTTATGTAGGGGATCAGTAGTTACAGTCACAGTGCATCTCTCAGGCGAATACACTGTAACGACTTATTGAAATGATTCTTTTTGACGACATCTTGGTAACCGCTGATTAATTCACACGCCTTGTCTTTGTGGTTATTTTCCCGCCTGTTTTCCGCATTTTTCAGTTAAATACATGTAGTATTCGCCCTCAAAATCCAAAAAACAGTCGAAAAAAATCCCTCACAAATACTTCGGGCGGAATTAATCATCGCTTACCTTGACAAGGAAGATACTCATAGTTATAATGCTAACAAGTGATAGTTTACTAAGAGGAATACTATGTAAAACTATGGGAAATTTCGAGGGAGGAATTTGATATGTGTCGCAGAAGTACCACGAGAAGAACCCTTTTCCGGAGCGTATTGAGCATATGTTTAACCATCGCATTACTATCCTCAATCCTAGTCCTTGCACTGGTGAGCGCTCCAAATAATTTATACGCCAGCGCACTCGACACGCTGACGATCTCCGGACGCATTACCGACCCGGATACATCAACAACCATGGGATTTGTTGATGTGCCCAGAGTACATGATGGGCGCATATGGACTGACAAAAGTGTAACGCAGGGCGGTGAAGCGGATGATTTTACAGTCACGCTTTCAGCCTTGAGTCAGTCTTTTTCCATTACAGAAGGATATGCAATACCGGCGGATACCGTATTCGTGATTGATGTGTCAGGCAGTATGGCCGGAATTGACCCCGGAGCCGGAGCGCCCAGAATATCACTATTGGTAGATGCACTCAACGAGGCAATGAGCATCCTGCAAGATGCAAATCCGCTCAATAGAATTGCCGTTGTGGGATATGGTGGCCGCTCGGGCGGTTATGCCAGAGTGGAGCAATTCTTGCCGCTCGGACGCTATAGCGCACCTACTGATGACAATGCATTTTTCTCATTTCTTCCCTCACCCCCGATAGCAAATCAATATTTACGCATTAATGTGGGCCCCGACCCACGAAACATTTACGTTCAAGGATCAACACCCACTCAGTGGGGTATATATTATGGCTCTCGTATTTTAGAGCAGGCAGATACCACAGTAATTGTGGATGTAACGGATGATACAGGCGCAGTTGTTGACCAAGTTACAGTGACCCGTAGGCCGAATATCATACTGATGACAGACGGAGAGCCGACGATGGCTTGGACAAATTATGCATTTGATCCGACCCCCGGCAATCCGGTTGTACCCGGGCCAAGCGGAAATCAAATCATCAGTCCGACCGCCCCCGGGGTGTTTATCGGTGATGGGAACTATGGTGAAATGGGTGTAAGTCTACTCACCGTACTTACTGCGGCACACAGGACGCAACAGGTGTTTCAAAATTATTTTTCCGGACTTATGCCCGGAGATGCTCCCGCCGGTGTTGCAGGACAGCCCGGTGCTTCTGTTGGCTTTTATACCATTGGATTGGGTGTTCAGCCAACAGTAGCGACTACCAATCTGATTCGAGCAACGATGGATTCATTTAATATGGGTACCGGCGTGATGACTAATTATGCCGATGCTGTGCACTCAGATATACGTGCAGGTATGGACTTGTCTTCTCCATATACAAATAACCCATATGCCAATCCTTCTGATCCTACTATGGGTGATCTGTTGCGTAGTTTTGCTGCCGCTCCCGGTACAAGCATTGCATTTAATGCACAACGCAGACAGGCTTTCGGCACATATGTGTGGGATACAGCTCAGGTGAATGTTGCCAATACTGTTGACTTGACACTTGCTAATTTGGCCTTTACAACCGATTATTTTGAAGCTGCGGATCTGGATGGGTTACGGAATGCATTCCTCACGATAACCACCAGCATCCAGCAACAAAGTACACAAGGTGTTACCAATGTTGGAGATAGTGATCCTACGTTGAGCGGTTGGCTTGTTTTTTCTGATGTGCTTGGTGAATATATGGAGTTTCGGGGCGATGTTGCGCTGCAATTTCCGGGATTTGTCGGCGGAAATGCCCCTGTCACCGGAATCCCGATTGACCTGAACAATTCGGCGGTGCGAGATGCTTTTGAAGCAATTTTGCTTGCACATATGAATTATGGTACGCCGGGTGCTGTAACTCCGGCACAAGTGGCAGATTTGATACAGGCCAGCATGGCTGCCGGGTATTACAATAGCGTCAGATATTTTGCGGACTTTGGGAGAAATTTTGTAGCAAATTATAGCTCAGTGGCACCGAGTAATGCGGCGGCTCTTATTGAAATATTTCCAATGACCGGCACGATCAGCAGCCCCGCATTAGGTGATGCCGAGAATTTGATGTTGGTGGCGTTTCATGTGATTACTGCATTGCAAGATGGTATATTTGCCGAAATTTTTACCTATTCCGGTATTGCTCAAGTGCCTACAAATCGCACTTTGAGCGTAGGAGACCAACTGATACGTTGGTATATTCCGGCGAGCCTTATTCCCATGCGCATCATCGATGTGGATTCTGATGGCAATTTTGTAAATACGCCGCCGGTAACGGGAAATATCGACCCAATACGTGTCAGCTATACAGTGGGTTTGAATCAGGAGCGTGTTTTTGCAGAGGTAACCGCTGCGTATATGAGTGCAAATGCAGCCCCTGATGGGTCGATTTACTTCTATTCTAATCGTTGGCGCAATTCAGAAAATGTTACCTTGGCATTTTTTCAGCCCCATCCGCTTAATCCATTTTATCAGCCCGGACGTCCGGGTATTGCAGGAAATACCGTGTTAAAGCAGGTCAATAATACCGAGACAGCACGCCATGTGTCATTGGATCGTTCATTTATGTATGGAACTCCGGTAGCTTCTCGCGTCGCTTTGTATTGGCTTGGAAATAACGGCAGACTGACTGTGCCGCCTCCAACTACACCACCGGAGCCGCCGGGGCGCATAATGGTCACCAAAGCTTTTACTTTTGATGCAACGACGGTTCAAGTGCCGCCAAATAATCTGCCTTTTACAACGCCGATTGTTTTCACGATAATCAACTCGGACGGTGATGGTGTTGCGACACTGAACTTCCCGGATGATTTTAGTTGGGTTGAAGCGCAAAACAGGTGGGCGCTTACGCTCCCGGTTGAGCTATCTCCCGGAACTTATACGGTCACAAAAAGCGGAGGAGTGGTAGATGGATATCTCTATCTGCCGCAGCCGGGGGTTGGCATTGTAACGCTTGTATCAGGCGGACTTGTATCTGTAGATTTTGTAAATGAGTATTTTTCTCGCACACCTCCCGAATATTTGCCTGCACTTCAAGCAATAAAGAGATTTCACGGACTATCGAGCGGTGTGTTTCCTCCGGGATTTGAGCTTGTAATACAAGGGCCGGTAGGTGCAACGCCACCTAATGAATCGGGCGCTTGGCAGCAGCTTGCGAGTGGTGCTTGGGAGATTAGACTGAATGCTGCGCAAGCGATATCCGGAATTGAACTTCGAAGCCTTGCACTTGGAGTGTATCGTATTACAGAGGTTAATTATCGTGTAGTGAATGGTTTTAGCTTCAACCGCACAGCATGGGCTGTGATGTCTGCGCATGACAGTCTTATGGGCGACGGTACGCAAAATGATCTGCCGATTCTTATTGAGATCAATTCTGTTGATATGGATATTTTGGTAAGGGTAGATAATTATTATGAACCGATAGCTCCACCGCCGCCGCCTGAACCTCCGGACACATCAGAACCGCCTGATCCTCCTATGCCGCCACCGGAACATCCGGAACCTCCGGATCGTCCTGAGCCTCCGGATGACCCGGAAGAGCCCGGAGCGCCTGATGATCCTGACGACCCTGATGACCCAACACCTCCGGAGTATCCTGAAGAGCCCGAAGAGCCGACACCGCCGCCTACACCTACCGAACCGCCGATTGCCCCGGCCACAGGGGATTATCGACAGATGACATTATATATTGTTTTGTTGATTGCCGGTATCTTAGGCATGGGTGGGGCAATGCTTTATTGGCTGACAAAGAAATATGCTTACCAGGGTAAGCACCTATAAGAATATGTCTAAAAGAAAAGAAAAACGACCCCTGAAATGGGGTCGGGTGGTTCCTTTTGTGGTGTTTCTGACAGGGTTTGTGCTTGTTTTGTTTGCGGCGATAAATCTATGGATGGTGCGGCAAAATGACGCTTTTGCGCGCAGTGAATATGATGAGTTGCGCAACAGCTTTGAACGCTCCATTGCATCTCGCTTCGAACATACTATTGTTGAAGATGAACCTGAGTATACAGATGGACATCAAGCGCTATATGAGCCGCCTGAAAAGCCTGATTTACCTCTCGCCCCGGCAGAGTCTGAGCATGTGTCTGATGATACACGTATAGATATGAGTTTTTTTTCTGAAATCAATCCTGATTTTGTGGGTTGGATTTCTATAGAGGGGACTTCGGTGCACTATCCGATCGTACAGGGGTTAGACAATAATCGTTACTTAGGAATCACTTTTAGCGGTGAGCGCAATCCTGCCGGGACAATATTTATGGATTATCGCATAATCGAGGGTTTTGATGCACCAATTACGATCTTGTATGGGCACAATATGAGAGATGGTTCTATGTTTGCCTCGTTGTTAAACTATCTGGAACCGGAATTTATGAGCAGTTACCCTGAGATCACAATTGTGACGGCAGATGGCACATTTTTGGTTTATGAAGTGTTTCGGGCACGACGAGTGACGGCTTGGGATTCAGTGTATACGCTTGATTTCAATGATGAAGCGGCAGTGGCGTTTTTTGAGACTGCACCGACGGATACCAGCCGGGTGTTGCTCTTGTCTACGTGTACAGGCGATGGTGATAGAAATGCACGTGTGCTTATATATGCGTCCTTGTTAGCATAGCGTTTTTACGTTAGAAAGAAGTGAACAATAAGCGGAATGGTGACTCCGGATAGGAGTGTTGTCAAAAATACGCCGCTTGATGCTGTGCTTTCGTTGTTGTTGTATTCAACAGCGAACATTGCTGCAACCGTAGCTGTAGGCATGGCGGACAAAATGACCAAAACGCCCAACATGATGTCGCTTTCTACAAATGGACGCATCACGAAAAAAACGACGATTGGAATGATCAGGAGCTTTACGGCAGATAGTGGGTAAAGCCGCCAGTTTGTGAATATCTTTCTTATCGGCTCTTGCGCCAATGTGATTCCTATGATGAGCATTGAGGCAGGGGTCGTTATACTTCCGGTAAGTCTGACGGCATTGACAATTATATCAGGTGCTCTAAAGCCGGTCAGTGCTAATGGAATAAGCAGTATTGAGGAAATGAAAATGGGAGTAATAAATTCTTTGTAATTGAATTTTCCTTTTTTGCCTGCGACTAACATAAGTCCGAATGAGAAGCTGGTGATCCAAAAAGGAATGCCGAAAAGGGCAATATAAAACACGGACTCAGGGCCTAAAATTGCAGAGCCGACCGGCAATCCCATGAATGCGACATTGCTGAAAATGAGCATAAAAGAGTATAGCCCTCGGATGTTTTTGTCTTTACCCAGAAGGCGAGCGGCCGGAAAGGCAAGGGCGAGATAAATGAGGTATACAACAATGACCATCAGCATGAATGCAGCGGTGTCAGCGCCGCCTATATTGAGGTCGCCGCCGATGACCGAACTGAGTATGCTGCATGGTAGGGTTATGGTGAAGACGACTTTGGTCATGACTTTGGCCGAATCAGGTGAGAGTGCTTTGAGTGCGCTTCCGGCATAACCCAAGGCGATTAATATAAAGAGTACTGCGAGTTGACTGACTGTTGTCATATGCTTTCCCTTGTGGTGTTATTGTTTTAGCGAAATGATAGCATAGCAAATAGGGTCTGTCAACTTTGCAAACTGTAACATGCAAAACTGCGCACTATCTCAAAGATACATGCTGCAATTTCCTCAGGGGTGCTTGCAAAATAATCTGCATGGGTGAGCATTGACTTGTTGCCATATCCATACATGGCCGCAATCGCAAGAAGTCCGTTTTCCTTAGCAGCGCTTATATCACCATGTGTATCTCCGATGACAACGGCAGGGCAGCTTGGTGTAATCATTTCCTGCACGAGCTTTGTCTTTGATGTATAGTGTGCCGAACTATAACGCTGTGTAAAAAAATGATCTATTCCGGTATGTTCAAGTACCAGCTCAATGTATTTCATGGGGCTTTTTGAGCATATGACAAGCTCATGTCCCGCATCATGAAGTTGCATGAGCATTTCCTGCACACCTGGGAATAACCGGCCGTGCTTGCGTATTGCGGTATATAGGCGGTTTGGATCATCTAGTTCGGATATATCCGCCCCTATGTGCTGCACGACCGGCTTGGCTTGAAATAGCGTTCCGTCAAGATCGAATATTAATAGCATCTGGAATTTCCCCTTGGCAAATTTGAGTCCATCAGACCATGAGTGAGGTAAGCCAGCGTTCAAAGTCAGCTTTTTCAGATTCCCAACAATTTTCAGGAAAGCTGACTTTTACGATGCTTGCTTTTAGGATGCCCTTGATGTTGATGTCATCCTTGTCAGCGGTAAACATCGGACGGCGGTATTTATGGTATTCTTTGACAACCCAGTTGTCCAGCATAGTGCAGAATGTTTGACCGTCAATCGGCAGCATATATTCATAGCTCCGACTGTTGGTGAAGCAGTTTTCGGCTTTTTTTACCTCAAATTTCATTGGCGATATCCTTTACAGCACTTATGACGTTGTTGATTTCGTCCATAGTTGTAAAACGTGAAAAAGAAAAGCGAACAGTTCCGGCACTTAGGCCGAGACCATTCAATAGCTTTGGCGCACAATGCAGGCCGGTGCGGCAGATAATGTCATAGCTTTCTTCAAGTATATATCCGATTTCTGCGGCAGATTTGTTGGGCAAATTGAAACTGACAGTGGGTGTACATCTACCTTCGGGGACTATAATTTCAGCTCCGGCATCAGTCAACCCTTCACGCAGAGTTGAAAGCATTTTGTGGTATTTTATATGGACGAGTGGGTTAAGTTCTGCCCACTCCAAAGCGGCCAATAAGCCGTGAAATGATGGTTCATTACCGGTTCCCGCTTCTAATCGGGATGGCATTTCATCGGGCATGGTGCGCAAGTCGCTGTGTGTCCCGGTTCCCCCTATAAGGTGTGGCTTGAGCTTCAGGTCGGGACGCACATAGAGTCCTCCGACACCCTGCGGGCCTAACAGATACTTATGGCCTGTGAATGCGATCATGTCAGCATCCCAAGCATGTGCATCTATATCTTCCCAACCGCAGGTCTGTGAAACATCTACCAAAACGTCTGCGCCCACGCTTTTTGCTGACTGAGAAAGTATTTTAGCATCGTTTACAGCTCCGGTTACATTGGATGCGTGGGTGAATATAACCAGTTTTGGTTTGACTTGTGTTAATGTATCTGTCCATTTATCTGGTGGGATGCGCCCTGCTTTGTCGGTATCCAGATAAGTGACATCAATAAGGCCGCACCGCTCTAATTCATAGAGCGGGCGCAGTACGCTGTTATGCTCTGCTTTGGTTGTGATGACATTGTCGCCTTTTTTGAAAGGATAGCCGAATATAGCGAGGTTTAGCGCCCAAGTTGCATTGTTGCCGAGTGCAATATGGTCATATGCTGAAATGCCAAGCATTTTGCCCATTTTCTTGCGCACTGCACCGAAGATATCAAAATGCTCTATGCCGCTTCTGCTGGCCGCTCCGGGTCTGTTCATAAGCGCCGAAGACACCGCTTCGGCGACACCGGGCGCTTTTGGCCAGCTGGTGGCGGCATTGTTCATGTAAATAAAATCATTCACGTTAAATCACACCATTTGTATGCAAAATTTCCATCGCTTTAAAATAAGCGGCTTGTACGATACCGGGACAGCGTTCAGTCGTGTTTTTCATGTTGCCTTCAATGATCTTCGTGCATATCTGGCTGCCATATTCTGCCTTAAACCATGTAGTAAACTCGGATAACATGGCCTTATATGCAGGGTCTTCCATTTCGATTTCATCGCCTTTTCCCGCAAAATACGATATGAGACAGCATCCGCCGGTCAGTGCGCCGCACGGCCCGCAGGTGTCGGAAAGACCCATATTCAGACCGCCGAGCGCACGAATCAGCCCACTGTTTTCCTCGTCCTCGGATTCAAGTGCGACGATCATGAGTATTTGCGCACATTGAAACCCTTGTGAAACCAATTTCAGCATTTGTGTAAGATCCATATATATCTCCGGCTTAGACAGGATTGTTCTTGATATGCTCAAGCTCTTCTTCAAAATCTGTGCCGAGATAATACTTCGGCGGCGTGAGATCTTCGCCATTTTGCTTTTTTTCATAACCGGCCTTGACCTTGTTGGGTGTAGCAGGCAGGTCATAGATGCGTACTCCACAAGCATTATTTATTGCATTGATCACAGCCATATGTCCGGAGCTTTGGAAGTTTTCCGAGCATCCGGATGATCCGTGCGGTCCATATGGACGCGGTGTTTCATGATACAGGATATTGAAGTCGTCCGGAATCATATCAACAGTTGGGATTCCGCAACCGACCATGTTGCCGTGCTTGTCCTCGGCATTGTAATCTTCCGATAAGGCAAATCCGATGCTGTGTGACAGTCCGCCATAAGCTTGACCATCAACGGAGAGCCGGTTTCCGATTGTTCCAACATCGGCGGCACAGGTGTATCTGAGGACTTTGGTCTTGCCTGTGGCCACATCAACTGCGACTTTGGCGATGTTAACGGCATACATAAACTCGGCATTGCGTGCGCCCTCTCCTGTATTTGGATCAAGACCCATATCCAGATCTTCGCGGTGCATTTGATTATAGTGACCACGATACCGTACAGGGATATTTTCGGTGGACATTTCATCATAAGTTCTGAAAGTGCCATCGGGTTTGCGCATCGCATCCATCAGTTTGTTGGCGGCATCAATCATGGCGTTGCCCGCCATATAATGTGAGCGACTGGCAGCAGAGAGTCCGTGTATGGGCGCACGTCCTGTATCGTTGAGTACGAGCCTTACTTTGTCGGGGGTGAGGCCGAGGGGTTTCATTGCCTGGAGTGCATGAGCCAGAACGCCGATGTCGCCGCCTTGTCCAACATCTTGCCAACAGCTGTAGCAGGCGACCATGCCGTCCGGCAGCAGCTCAACATCGAGTGCGCATTCGTCGATGACTCCTTTGGTAACCAAAAAGCCGCCCATGGAAATGCCGACCCCTACATTTTTTCCTTTCGCCTTTTCTGCTTTTGCTTCTGCGACGTATTCATCATAGTAGGGTTTTATCATATCCATCAGTTTTTTATAACTGACATAGTTTAGATAGGGTCTTGAGTTGACCGTTGTATCACCGGGTTTGGCAAGATTTTTATACCGAAACTCCCAAGGGTCGATACCTGCTTTTTCTGCCGCCATGTCGATCAGTGCTTCTGACATGGTGTAAATCTCCGGCGCACCAAAACCACGATAGGCGACATTGAAGCCATTGTTTGATGAACCGCCGCGCGCCAAGGCTTTGACATTGGGGATATTATATCCATGAAATCCGATTGAGAAATAGTTTGCAAAAGTGATGCTTGCAACAACGGTATATGCACCGTGATCCAGTGCAATATCATACTCGACTCCTAATATCTTGCCATCCTTGTCACAAGCGATACGTCCGTTAGAGTAAGATGCTGCACGCTTACCGCTCATGTGGTTGAATTCGTCATACTTTAACGTCAATGTGCAAGGGACACCGAGATTCTGCACTGCGGTAGCGACAAGTGCATATATGTTTGAGGCTATCGCATAACCAAATGAGCCGCCCGCAGGGTTGTTGATGATACGCAGTTTGTCCTCCGGTATGTCGCATGCAACGGATATTTCACTAAGAGAGTCATGCAAGGACTGTGCTTTGCATTGTATTGCCAGTGTGCCATCACCCTCATAATAACCTTGGACAGTATCCGGTTCTATCGGCAGATGTGTTTGACGTGGTGAATGGAAGCTGCCCTCGGCAACGATCGGTGCATTGTCAAAAATGTCTTCAGTGTCCTCGCCTTTAAAGAGCGGATTTTCCATGTAGAAGTTCGGCAGCGTCTCTTGAAGCTGCATGGCATTGGGCATGACCGCTTCGGGGAAGGACATATATGATGGCAGTACCTCATATTCAACTTTGACCTTTTTGGCCGCTGCGCGTGCATTCAATTCGCTGTCGGCAGCAACCAATGCGACACAGTCTCCGCGCTTGTTTACTTTTTTGCCGCAAATTATGGGGAATTCTAAAATGCCGTCGGCTTTCATGCGCTTAATGATTTGCGGTACTGGATGTAAATTGGTGCCTTTGACATCTTTGGCTGTCATTATTTTGTATACACCCGGCATTTTTTCAGCTTCGGACAGATCAATATTTTTTATTATTCCATGGGTGATATCTGAGATTATCGGTACGAGATGGGCGGTACCTTCCGGCATTTGGTGCTTAATATCATCTCCGAAGTCGGAAAGGCCGCAGACCTTTGCCAGTGCAAACGGACGTGGCAGATAGGAATCCTTGCCATAAAAAACGGAGTTGGTTGGCGGGTCATAAGTGATGTCTGTCATTGTTTTTTCGCCACACATGACAGCGGCAGCTTCCATTACCGCATCAACAAGCGGCTTGTATCCTGTGCATCGGCAGATGTTACGGTGCTTTTGGAACCAATCGCGAACCTCATCACGTGTGGGCTTTGGATTTTTTATCAGCAGTCCATAAGCGGAAATGATAAATCCCGGAGTGCAAAAACCACATTGTACACCGCCATAGGTGATCCAAGCTTGTTGGAGTGGATGTAGATTTTCCGGTGTGCCTATGCCCTCGATGGTTCTGATTGTGCTAAATTCGGGGATTGTTTTCATTTTTCTGACACAGGCACGGATCACATCGTTGTTAAGCAACACGGAGCAGGCGCCGCAGACGCCGGTTCCGCATCCGACTTTTGTGCCTGTGAGTCCCATACGGCGAATAACGGTGGCCAATGTGTCGTTTTCGGGATTGCAGAGGACTGGTCGCTCAACGCCGTTTATGGTTAAGATTATTCTTTTCAGCATGTGTAACTACCTCCCATAATTTTAGTTTCATTTTATGAATACTGCACCTTTGTATGCGACACATTTCGTTTGGCAGATATCAGACTTGGGTGTTAAAACTTGTGTATTAATAAGCCCATAAAAAGGTGCGCTGAGTAAAATTGTAGCATAGCGGTTTTTATTTTACAATTCACGTAACTATGAAAATTTTTCATTGAGCATATGACTTGAAGGAATACGGCCGATAACAGCTCAGGGTCTATATATCAAAATAATTGCGAACAAACTCAGCAAATTGTTTGCCGATATCGCTTAAATGTTTGCTGCGCTTAAATCCGACCATCATCTCACGCTTTAGCTCATTATCTAAGACAGGCAAGAGCGATATATTTGGGTCTAGTGCATAAGATTTCGCACTGTCTTGGGGGACAAAACCAACACAATGGTTGATTGATATCAGCCACCTTTGCATCTCATAGCTGTTGGTGAATATCCTTTCATTTTTGATGGCGAACATATTGGTATATAGATAGTATGGTAAATCAAATAGGTTGTCTTTGAATTTGATGAAGATAAGTTTTTGTGCAGACAAATCACTCAGTTTGATATGCGTACTATTTGCCAATGGATTGGATTTGTGTACCGCTAAAAAATAAGAATCGGAATATATCGCAATAGACTTATATTTGCGAAACATAGGAATTTGAGGAAAAAGAAGCATGTCATACTCATTTGCAGCGGCATCAAAGGATGTGATCTCTAAGTGGTCTAATTGAATGATGATGTTTGCGTGTAATTCGGAAAACGCTTTTAAGCATTGCATGAATTTTTCACTATAGTGAAATAAGCCTAAATAGAGCACAGCCCGTATATCTTGGTGCAGTGCAGCGGATACAGCATTATCTAATTCCCGCACTGAGTTTATTGCATATTCAAGAAATTTTTTGCCGCTTTCGTTTAGCGTTATTTTTTTGCCGGAGCGATCAAAAAGCAAAACCCCAAGCTCGGCTTCAAGATTTGCGATACTCTTTGAAAGTGCTGATTGGGTGATGTTGAGCATTTGTGAGGCTTTAGATAGATTTTGAGTTTGTGCAGCGGCGATAAAGTACTTTATTTGACTCAGTTCCACTTAAAAATGACCTCCGATCTTATTGCCTTGTTGCATAACAGATATGAATTATACACAATTATATCCGTTTTATCAAGCATATTGGCGGCTTGCATATTCCTTGGAGGAATATTGCTTGCAAAATCATTTCATGGTTAGGATTATTGCAATATTGAGTTTGCTATGTTAGACTGCAAGCATTCCAGAAATCCACGAAGTTCATAAAGGCGGCATTGCTTATGTGTTTCCCATACACGGCTTTTGCCACAGTTTTGCCGCCGAGAACTCCGACAAATCACGCACACGAAAGTTACGAAATACGAAGGTTTATGACTTGAGTGTTCTTGAGTATTATTTTTAAAAGATATGACGCATGGCCATTACGATTGCCGTGCGTATTTTTCGATGGGTATTTCTAAAATGCTATACCAAAAGTTGCTACCTGTATACACTGAATTTTCAGCGCTGTTCATCAAAAAAATTTGCTTTGTGAAAGGACGGAAATTATGAATATCTCACGACTTGTTTTGAAAATCAATGGGGTCGAGCGGACGGTTGTTTGCGATCTTGAAAAGGACAATCTCGCTGTTGCTTTGCGCCGCATGGGGCTCACCGGTGTAAAAGTAGGCTGCGGCACAGGAGTATGCGGAGCATGTTCTATACTGCTCAATGGCAAGGTCGTTCGTGCTTGTGTGCGGAAGATGAAGACTGTTGAGCAGTACTCTGAAATTACGACAATTGAAGGGATTGGAACACCACAACATTTGCATCCGCTCCAACAGGCTTGGATTACTTATGGTGGAGTGCAGTGCGGATTTTGTACGCCGGGATTCATCGTGTCCGCTTATGGACTGCTTATGGAAAATATTTCCCCGACGCGTGATGAAGTGCGTGGTTGGTTCCAAAAGCATCGTAACATCTGTCGCTGTACGGGATACAAGCCGTTAGTTGACTCTGTTATGGCCGCTGCTGCGGTGATGCGCGGTGAAAAGACAATGAAAGACATCACTTATGACTTTGATGGTGAAACGGATATCTATGGGTCGTCTCATCCGAAGCCGACGGCGCTTGCGAAAGTCTGCGGTCTTGCCGATTATGGCGATGATGTGAAGCTTCAGATGCCGGAAGGCACACTACACTTGGCTGCGGTCATATCCGAAGCGCATCATGCAAAGATCATCAGTATTGATACATCCGAGGCAGAGGCTATGCCCGGCGTGGTCAAGGTGATGACGGCCAAAGATGTCAAAGGCAGCAATGGTATCAATGTGCCGAACTTTACGCCGCGTGTCAAGGGTGATGGTATGGCACAACTGCCAATTATGGCCGCTGAGAAAATCCGTCAGCGCGGTGAAGCGGTTGCGTTGGTCGCCGCAGAAACCGAGGAACAGGCACGTGCTGCTGCGAAAATGGTAAAGCAGAATCTTGAATTACTGCCCGCCTATATGACATTCCCCGAAGCGGTCATGCCGAATTCGGTGCAGTTGCATGACCACATGCCGAATTACTATATGATGCAGCCGCTATTTAAAGGTGAGGTCACAGACGAGGTATTTGATGATGCGGCGTTTGTTGCCGAGGGTAGCTTTTATTCACAGCACGAACCGCATTTGCCGATTGAGCCGGACGTTGTGCAGGGATATTATGAAGCCGATGGTACATTAACGCTTTTGTGTAAAGCGCAGGCGATAGACGAAGCGCGAGATTGCTTGAGTGCCGGTTGCGGTATTCCGAAAGAAAAAATCCGCATAATCATGAATCATTCCGGCGGCTCTTTTGGGTATTCTGTCAACGCAAACACATATGGGCTTGTGGCGACGGCTGTGCAGAACTTGGGTGTACCTTGTACGCTTACGCTGAGCTACGATGAGTTTAACCGCATGACCGGCAAGCGTTCTGCTGCATTTTCAAACGGACGGCTTGCCTGCGATAAAGATGGAAAGATAATCGCTGCACAGTATGATGCTGCGCTTGATCATGGTGCATATACCAGTATTGCCGGACATATCTTTGCAAATCTTGTCTCAGTGGCATACCACGGATATAATGTACCCGCAGTCAAAGCCCTTGCACGCGGTGGGGCGACAAACCACTCGTTCATCACGCCATACCGCGGCTTCGGCTCTCCGGAGATTTTTACAATGAGCGAAGCGCTCATGGATATGCTTTCAGAAAAATCCGGAATCGATCCATTTGAGTTCCGCAAGCGGAATCTTGCCAAGCCGGGTGATACCAATATCAATAGTGCTCCATTGTATGACTATGAAGTGTATCCGAAATTGTTAGACAAGATAGAGCCTGCATACAAGCAGTACAAATCAGAGGCGCAAGCGGCGCAAAAGGAAGGGCGGCATGTCGGGGTCGGTTTGGCAATGGGTGGATTTCTTACCACGATCGGTATGCATGAAAAAGCCAAAGTTGCGCTAGAGCTCAATCCGGACGGCAGTATTACGCACTACAACACATGGCAAGATGTCGGTCAAGGCGGTGACATAGGCACATTAACTCACACCGTCAAGGCTCTTGCGCCGCTTGGAGTAAAGGCCAGCCAAGTCAAGCTTGTAATGAATGACAGCAAAGAATGTCCGGATACCGGGCTTTCCGCAGCGTCACGTTCCCATTATATGGCGGGCAATGCAACGCTTAATGCCGCCGAGCAGCTTATGGATGCCATGCGCAAGCCGGACGGAACATACCGCACATATGCGCAGATGGTAGCCGAGGGCATTGCGACCAAGTATGTCGGGCATTATGATCAGATGCACCGCAACCTTCCGCCCGGAATTGATCCGAACACCGGGCATGGTGAAAAGAATGCGGATTATATGTATAGTGCAAATGTGGCACTGGTTGAGGTAGATGTGGATACCGGCAAGACGCAAGTTTTGCGCTACACTTGTGCCGCAGATGTCGGAACATTGGGTAACAAACTTGCGGTTGAAGGTCAGGCCTACGGCGGCTTATCACATAGTATAGGTTTTGCATTAAGTGAAGACTATGATGGGTCGGATAAACATGGAAATATGGCGGCATGTGGTGTCCCGACGATAGACATGATCCCGGATGATCTGGAACTCATATTCCAAGAAACGCCACGTCCGTTTGGGCCGCACGGTTCTTCCGGCTGCTCAGAGGTGTTCCAGTGCTGTAACCATATGGCGGTAATTAATGCAATAAACCATGCCTGCGGTGTTCGGATATATGATTTACCCGCAAAACCGGAAAAAGTCAAGGACGGTTGGATACGAAAGCAACGCGGAGAAGACCTTACCCCGGATAAGTACTATCTGGGCAGCGATTTTGAAGAAGAGCTTGATTCTATCCGTACCAATCCTATATAATACACAATGCGGGGGAGAAATAAAACTCCCCCGCATTAGTTAAAACAAGGGGACAATAGAGTTCTATGAAACTTTCCGAGACCATGGCAATTGTTGAAAACTGCTTTCACGGTGAACCGGCAAGCTGCTCATATAGTTGCCCATTTAATTTTGATACACGTGCATTCTTGGGAAAAGTTGCAAAAGGAAAATGGGTGGCGGCGTATAAGGCGCTTCGTAATGCCGTTGTGTTTCCGGTGGTGGTTTCGCGGCTGTGTCCTGCGCCGTGCAAGTCGAGGTGTCAATATGTAGGTTTGGGTAATGAAGCGATCGAGATGCCGCTTATCGAACGTGCGGTCATTGCTCATGCAAAGAAAAAAATTGCCGAAAAATATGTCATTCCACCGAAAAATCAAAGCATTGCTGTTGTCGGCGCAGGTGTCTCCGGACTTGCCTGTGCACTTGATTTGGCGCAAAAAAAATATGCGGTCACAGTATTTGACTCAAATAATGATTGGGGCGGTACCTTGCGCAGACACGATGATTTTGAATTATTTGATGAGGATTTTGCAGTGCAATTCGGGGCGGTAGATTTGACATGGCAATTTAACAGTGAAGTAAAAAATCTGGATGCACTTGCGCAATTTGATGCGGTATATCTTGCAACCGGTAAAGGGGGCGAGGATTTTGATCTTTTGGGCAGTTATGATCCGGTACTTTGCACCACATCTCAGGTGCGGATATTTATGGGCGGTGAACTTGTCGGTGCGGAGCTCATGGGTTCTATTGCTATGGGGACTGTTGCGGCTCGGTGTATTGAGGCTTTTTTGCAAACCGGTAAGGCAGATTCGGCAGTTACCGCAAAAGAAGATTGCTCACGGTATGTAGTGCGTACGTGTGCAGAAAACATTTCTCGCATCGTGCCTGAATCGGGGTGCGAATATAGCGAAGATGAAGCGATGCATGAAGCGGCACGCTGTATGCAGTGTGACTGTTCTGTGTGTATAGATTCGTGTGAGATGCTCGGCAGTTTTCGCAAGAAACCTAAAAAAATTGCAACAGAAGTCTATACAGATACGCAGATCAGTGCGACATTTTCATCGCACACACTCACACGACAGACCTATTCATGTAACATGTGCGGACATTGCCAATCGGTCTGTCCGGAGGGGATAAACATGGGTGCGCTTTTTGCCATGTCCCGGCGCAATAGGTTCAGTACCCGAACAGCGCCTTACGCTTTGCACGACTTTTGGCTTCGTGAAATGGACTTTAACACCACAGATGCAACTTTTGTTGCTGCACATGATGAAAAATGTACGCATGTATTCTATCCCGGCTGTCAGCTTGGTGCACATAATCCTGAACATGTGCTGAGCGCATATGAGGTTTTGAACAAAAAATTTGACTGCGGTGTATATTTAGGGTGCTGTGGAGCACCTGCATTTTGGGCGGGGGATGATGAGCGGTTACATGCGAATATGGCGCATATACGTAAAACTGCGAAAACGCTCGGAGATCCTGTGTTTGTTTTTGCCTGTGCAACTTGCGAGATGATGTTTGCCGAACATCTACCGGAGATAGAGCGCACATCTGTGTATAAAGTTCTGGCAGATGATACGGAACTAAAGACTCAAAGCGAATTTTCGGATATGTGTGTGTTTGACCCATGCGCCGCACGAGATAATGATGATATGATGAATGCGGTACGCACACTCACCAAATCTGCCGGAATCAATATTATTGAGCTGCATGAGCGTAATCAGTGTTGTGGATATGGTGGATTGGTATGCGGCGGGAATCCAAAAATGTTTGAAAAAATTGCCGGTGTACGTGCGGCAATGTCAGACAAACCCTATGTTGTTTACTGCGCTCATTGTCGAGAGGTATTTTTGACACATGAAAAAAATTGTGTGCATATACTTGATATTGCGCTCAATCTGTCGATGAACACTGAAGTACCGGCGATATCCGAGCGCCGCAAAAACAGTTTATATGTGAAAGCGGTGCTGATGAAGGAGTTGAAACAAGAAGTGTATGAACCGATCGTGCAACCTTGGGCGTATATAAAGCTTGTCATCGAAAAAGGGTTGGCAGAAGAGATAGATCAAAAGCTTATTTCTGAGGACGACCTGAAAGAAACCGTGTGGTGTGCCGAATCAACCGGAGATAAATTTGTCGATGAAGCAGATGGGAGTATCGTGGCATGTCTTGTTCGCCGGGTACTGACATATTGGGTGCAGTATAAGCCCTTGCCGGACGGATCGTTTGAGATATTAAATGCGTACTACCACAGAATGAGATTTACAGGAGCGGGAGGGTGAATATGAAAAATATAAAATGTGCCCGCTGTAATGAATATCTTGTATTGAAAAAAACCGTATTTGACTACATGGGACGTAGCTTTACGCATGAAGTGCCTTGCTGCCCTAAATGCGGCAAGGTGTTTATTCCACCGGAGCTTGCGATGGGCAGAATGGCCGAAGTGGAGGAACAGCTTGAAGATAAATAGCGATGCGGGTATCATAAAAAAGACGCTCAGCGTTTGTCCGGTCTGCTTAAAAAGGATTGATGCGGATATTGTCCGGTGCGGCGATGAATATTTTATGGATAAGCGTTGTGATGTGCATGGGGCATTTTCGACTGTTGTTTGGCGTGGCAATAATACCGATTTTAAAATATGGGATCAATATACTGTACCTCAAGAAATGCATATTCCCGAATGTCCCACCGGTTGCGGACTTTGCTTCGGGCATAGGCAAAAAACCTGCTGTGCGTTGGTCGAGATTACTCATCGTTGTAACTTGCAGTGTCCAATTTGCTTTGCCGAGGCCTCTGGCAGAGGTGCAACAGAACCGTCACTTGATGAGCTGTATAAAATTTTTAAAAACCTTGTGTCTGGTGGGAATACCTTTGTGCAGCTTTCCGGAGGGGAACCTACAGTGCGAGATGATTTGCCGGACATTATTGCTGCGGCAAAAGAGGCGGGTTGCGATACAATTCAGCTCAATTCCAATGGCATTCGTTTGGGTGCTGATCCGGATTTTACAAAAAAGCTAAAAAAAGCCGGACTGAGTTTTGTCTTCATGCAGTTTGACGGTACGGATGATGCGATATATAAAAAGCTGCGTGGTGCGAAATTGTTTGATGCGAAATGTGCGGCCATCCGTGTATGCGGTAAAAATCTACTCGGCATTACGCTCGTTCCAACGATTGTGCCGAGGGTGAATGATTTTAATATTGGAAGCATCATCAAATTCGGGCTAAAGCATTCGCCGAGCGTGCGCGGGGTTCATTTTCAACCCATAAGCTATTTTGGGCGTTATCCGAACACCCCATCAAATAGAGATAGGATCACCTTGCCGGAGATTTTGTGCGCAATTGAGCGGCAAACAAAGGGGGACTTTGCCATACATGATTTTGTCTCGTCTGCATGTGACCACCCGCGCTGCGGTTTTCATGGTGACTTTGCAGTTCTGCCGGAGATGCAGGTGATGAAATTGACTCAGCAAAGAGTTTCAAGTTGCTGTGATACACCCGATGCGCACATAAGAAATCGCAACTTTGTTGCACGGCGATGGAAACGGCCTGATGAAACGGATGAAAATACTGACATGGATATGGGCATAGACATGGGCATAGAAATGGATTATCGGGATATGAATACATTCCTCAATCGTGTAAAAACGCATGGCTTTACAATCAGCGCAATGGCATTTCAAGATGCGTACAATCTTGATATCGAACGGCTTCGACAGTGCAGTTTGCACGTGGCGCATGATGGGAAGATTGTACCTTTTTGTGCACAGTATCTGACGGCAGCGGTGTTATGAGTACTTATGAATCAATGCACCCCGGAGGATTGCGCCTGACGGATCGTGCCGCACGGATTGCAGCGCTATCGTTCGGAATGAAGCTACTGGATATCGGGTGCGGTACCGGGGTGTCGCTTGAGTTGCTTGAACACAAATTCGGGATTATCCCATATGGGATAGACTTGTCGGAGCGCTTCATTCAGATGGCGAAGCGAAGGTTGCCGGAAGCTGTGCTGATCGTAGGCGATGCGACATATCTTCCGTATGAAGATATGTCCTTTGATGTAGCAGTCTGTGAATGTATGCTGTCGTTGCTGACAAATCCTACATCGGCGATTTTAGAGGTGTGCCGTATATTGCGGACTGATGGGACACTTATCGTGTCGGATATTTGTGGTCGGGACGATGCGGACACAGTGAAAAGAATGTGCTCCGAGGCAGGTTTTGATGTGACACATTTTGAGGAACATAGGGCAGCTTTGATTACTTATGCTGTGGAGATGCACGATGCGGGTGCAGCGCTTTGCGGAGATGTCAATAATGCGACATATTATCTTCTGATAGGCGAAAAGAGGTGACATGTGAAAATCACACCGCTAGATCAATGGATGTGCGCAAAAACCGGGTTGTCTGAGCTTACGTTGGATACGCTAAGTGCGTATCAGCTCCGCAAACTGGATGAAGCTATAAAATATGCAAAAAAACACAGCAAATTCTATCGTGAGCATTTGTGCGGATTAAGTGAAATCAAGTCGTATTTGGATTTTGAGCATCTGCCCTTTACTGTACCTGAAGATATTTTGCAAAATCCCAATGCTTTTTTGTGTGTACCACTGGACGACATTTCACGGATTGTAACGCTAGGTACATCCGGCACGACCGGCAAGAGTAAGCGCATATTCTTTACTGCGGAAGATCAGGAGCTGACGGTGGATTTTTTTCATCATGGAATGTCCACTTTCACATCTTCGAAAGATCGAGTGCTGATATGTATGCCGGGACGGTCTCCCGGTGGTGTATGTGATCTTTTGGAACGCAGTCTCAATCGTTTAGGTGCTGTCGGGCGGATTTTTGGATCGCTGGAAGATTATCATGATGCGGCACGTGTGCTTTTGGAATTTTGCCCGGATGTTTTGGTCGGGATGCCTGCACAAATGTACAGACTTGCACAAGAAACAGCAGGTCGCTTTCGCTTGAAAAGTGTGCTGCTTGCATCGGACTATATCCCGCCTGCTTTTGTACACACAATTGAACATGCTTGGGCGTGTCAAGTTTTTACACACTATGGCCTGACCGAAACAGGTTTGGGCGGTGCGGTTTCGTGTGATGCTCATGCAGGGTATCATATGCGAGAGTCCGATTTGTATTTCGAAATTATAGACCCTATGACCGGACGAGCGCTGCCTGATGGGGCATATGGCGAAATTGTTTTTACAACGCTCAATCGCCAAGCAATGCCACTCATTCGATACCGTACCGGTGATATGTCGCAGATTCTCCCGGCCCCTTGTATATGCGGCAGTGCCATACGCAGGTTTGACCATATCACAGATCGGGGGATTGCAAAATGCATAAATTTGCCATGATTATACTTGCTGCCGGACTTTCTCGGCGCATGGGCGTGTTTAAGCCACTCTTGCCGGTAGGGGGGGAGCCGGCAATTTTGCGGTGTGTGCAGACGGCAAAAGCCGCCGGAGTTGCTGACATTATCGTGGTCACCGGGCATTGCAAGGCAGAATTGGAGGATATACTGTATAAAAATGTACCTGATGCGCATGTTGTACATAATGATGCGTATCAGGACGGTATGTTCTCGTCTGTTCAGGCGGGTATTAAGTATTTGCCTGATGATATTGACGGCGTTTTCCTGCTGCCAACAGACTGTTGTGCTATCTCATCGGAAGCGCTCGTAAAACTGATGGGAATGTTTGCGAAAGGGGATACAGTATCGGTGATCCGTCCGAAATTCGGTGAGGGTCCTCGCGGGCATCCTCCGCTGATTCCGGCGCAATTTATTGATGCGCTCCGCTCATATGACGGTGCAGATGGATTGAAAGGGTTTCTCCGAGCGCTGCCGACTGTGGAAATAGAAATGGCCGATCCGGGTGTGTGTTTGGATATGGACACACCGGAGGATTATGCAAAGCTCCTTGCGCATCTTGGATTTTCGGCTTATCCGACTGTGGAACAAAGCTTGGAGATTCTGGAGCGGTACAATACGCCGCCGGATATAATAGCGCATGGGCGCGGTGTGGCAGCGCTTGCGCTTAAAATTGCAAATTTAATGATGGAACGTAGAGCGACAACACTTGACACAGCACTCTTGGAGTCGGCATGTCTGCTGCACGATATCAAGAGGATGGAGCCGAATCATGCGCAAGCCGGAAAGGAATTTTTTCTCAAGATGGGGTATCCGGCGCTTGCGGTGCTTATAGCGGCTCATATGGATTTGTCCGATGCCGTGACGCAGATCATGGAACCTGAACTGCTGTATCTGTCGGACAAGCTCTTTAGGCAAGGTAAGGTCACCAGGCTCTGTGATACCATGCGAGAGTTGGCATCAAAATTTTCGGAGAATCCCGAGGCGCTTCATCGGGCAACAGTGCGCATGAAACATGCTCAAGTGATATTTAAGTTGCTGGAAGAGGACTATGGGATAACTGAGGATACTGTTTGGGGATTACAAAGCGCAGATGAATTGAGAATTGAGAGAGGGAAATGAAAAACCCGGCTCAGGCCTTAAGTTCTCAATTCTTCTCTCTCAATT
>WQVH01000028.1 GCA_009781695.1 Oscillospiraceae bacterium | reverse complement strand
CTGAATCCAGACCCGGCGATATTGTGACGGAAAGAGAGTTGCAGCGCACAAATGGCGCAAGCTAGAACGTAAGCGTAATAGAATCATATCATGCCCATCGGCTCAAGCCTATGGGCATGGTTTATGATGGGTCTGGAAGCGTGCTTGTGAAAAATACAGACACCGAATATGATAAAGCGAATTTGGAAAAGGAGCCAGTAGAATTGTTGAAAATAAAGCAGAAATCACGGAGTGTACTAACTATTTTCTTATCTGTTTTGATTCTGTTGGGTGTCATCATGCCAACAGCATTGGCGATACAAGAGGAATTGGATGAAAATGCGGAAATGGCATCTGTATCGGAATTTAGCACAACCCCAATGATTGCAGCGGGGGCGAGGCACACTGTGGCGCTGCGGAGTGATGGTACGGTTTGGACTTGGGGGGATAACTCTCATGGGCAATTGGGTGATGGTGTCAAAAGGGAGTCTCCCTATTTGCCGGTTCGCAGTATTACCCCGATACAAACAAAGAACCTCACGAACATAATCGCAGTTACAACTGATGGTGATTACACTGTAGCTTTGCGATATGATGGTACAGTGTGGACTTGGGGACGCAATTACCACGGACAGTTAGGTGATGGTACTAGTGGGAGGTATAGCAGTCGTTCTACTCCTATACAGGTTCAAAGCCTTACCAATGCTGTAGCAGTTACGGCAAGTTCATCGCATACTCTGGCTTTGCAAGACGACGGCACGGTTTGGGCTTGGGGAGATAATACTTTTGGACAATTAGGTGACGGAACCACTACAAATCGAACTACCCCAGTGCAGGTTCGGAATCTTACGAATATAACGGCAATTGCGGCTGGCACACCATATTCAGTGGCCTTGCGAGATGATGGCACAGTTTGGATTTGGGGATGGATTTGGGATGGCCGGCATGAGCATGAAAGACCACTAGGTGATAATACTGCAGTAAATTATGACACAACCAATCGCACATCCATTCCTATACAGGTTCAAAACATTACGAATGCGGTAGCCGTTGCAGCGTCAGGGCATACGGCAGTCTTGCGAGACGAAGGCACGGTTTGGATTTGGGGAGATAATTTTCGCGGCCAACTGGGCAACGGCACCACAATTGGAAGTACTACTCCAATGCAGGTTCAGTACCTAACGAATATAATAGCAATTGCGGTAGCCCTTCATGCCGTCGCATTGCGAGATGATGGCACAGTTTGGGTTTGGGGTTCTAATATTCGAGGTGAATTAGCTGATGGGACTTTTGGCTGGGATAACTACCGCACAATTCCTGTGCAGGTTCAGAGTATTAGGGATGCGATAGCAATTGCAGCGTCAGGGCATACGGCAATCCTGCGTGATGATGGCTCGGTTTGGACTTGGGGAAATAATTCTCTTGGTCAATTAGGTGATGGAGCTGGCAGAGGTCCAGTTTTCCATCCACAACTCCGCGCTACACCCGTGCAGGTTTTAGGTGTAAATGGCGTAGGCTATTTAAATTTAAAATACTTTTCAATTGATTCGGAAGATAGCGAAACTGAGCAATCCCGTGCGCCGGAGCTGAAGGATGTTTCGCCTTGTGATTGGTTTTATCGTGAAATCAGGCAGGGCATTGATCTTGGGATTATAACTGGCACAACTGATGAAAACTTCCAATTTGAGCCGGAACGCAACGTAACGCGAGCAGAATTTGTTGTTATGCTGGGGAGGTTACATGAACTCAGGGTTGAATCAATTGGATTGCCCGATAAAGGGCGTTTTTATGAGCGTTACCTAAATTGGGCGATAGTAAATGACATTATCCATGGTAATGAGTATGGGGAGATACTGCCACACATGTCTCTTACTCGCGAGCAGATGGTAACTATAGCTCATAGATATCTGATAGTATTCAGTTTGCAGGAATATATGAGCATGTCAGATGATTTTGCTGGGGCGAGAACGTCTTATGCAGATTGGGAGCTTGTATCATGGTGGGCACAAGATGCTGTGTCAAGTTTTGCTTCACGGCAACTACTACCTGTCTATGACGAGTTTCCTAACTTGCACAATCGTTTCAATTTCAAACCACTAGACTATGCAACTCGTGCAGAAGCTTTGTCAATCCTTGTAGAGATTGCAAGGAGGCTTGACTAGTCGTAATTTTGTGTTAAGGCTTAAAAACAAAACTGAAATAAGGGAGAACGTTAAATGAAAGTTAAACGAATAAACAAGATTGTTTCCATACTACTGGTTACTTTACTCTTACTATCCTCTGGGGTGCTTGCTGCTCATTATGATGAAGGTTTTATTTTGAGCGATTATGAATCTGAATTGCAGATGATAGAAAACTCAAATAGTCAGGATTGTGATAACTGTGAGTACTGCCATAGAGAAAATTTAGAGTTTATGCATATACCTCTGAGCGTAGGTGGAGTTGATTTAACAGCTATGCTCAACGTGCAGTATACTTCCGACACAGAACACTTTGGATATAATTTCCAACTCATAGACGGTGCCGTTGCTCCGGATATTGAAGGTTGGAGAATCAGGGTGATTTCTGCACGATTAAACATGTTTTGGGCGCTTTCACTTGAGGATATAATAGAATTTATTGATCCTGAATTGATTGTGTGGATTGAGCCTGATTATATAATCTATCTTGAACCTATGCCAGAAGATACATTTATGGGTATTGTGGACAATTTGCCATCATTTGCACCTCACGCATTTGCTCCGGTGAATGATCCTCGTTACTCCGACCAGTGGAATTTGGAACTTATTCGTGGTGCCGCTGCTTGGAGTAGTAATCCACAAGTGGATATGAGCGAAGTTGTAGTTGCTGTAATTGATAGCGGAATTCATAGGGCACACGAAGATTTTGTGGGCGCAAATATACTGCCCGGACGAAATTTTGTTGTCTCTTTTTGCGGTGGAATTGGTGAATGTATCCTTTGTGCTGGTTGTGCTGTTTGTCGTCTCTGCGACCATTGTGGTGACTGTAACGCTTGCAGAGGATGTAGAAACTGCTTTACTTGTCAACAAACAGATTGTTACATGTGTGTTGTTTGTGACAAGAATATCGTAAGGCACAGAACTGACATTGATGATGAATCAGGCCACGGCACTAACGTTACCGGGATTATCGCAGCTAGAAGGGGTAATGGCGTAGGTATAGCCTCAATGGCTTGTGGTGTGTCCATTTTACCGTTGAGAGTTTATATAGGTACACATAATAGTTCTCGTGGTAGTCTCGTTGCTGAAGCGATAGAGTATGCTGCGGGAACTTGTCCTGATAGAGGAAGACGCAGAGCGGATATTATCAACCTAAGTCTTGGTGGCCCTACTCGAAGCGAGACCATGGTAAGCGCAGTTCGTAATGCAGCAGATCAAGGTATATTAATGATTGCTGGTGCGGGAAACAACGGAAATACGACCCCTATATATCCTGCAAGCTTTCTTGATGTAATAGGTGTGGGATCTGTCACTATCCATGGTACGAGAGCATCTACTTCTCAGCAAAACAACAGTGTACATGTTACTGCTCCAGGTGCAGGTGTCCCTACATTAGGTCATGCAAATGCTTCAGATCCGTATCCGGCATCTTCTGGAACCTCAATGGCTGCACCCCATATCACAGCTTTGGCGGCAATTGCCAGAGGATATAATCCAAGAGTAACGCAGGACGAATTTTCAAATATGCTTCGTGATAGTGCAATACCGCGTGGCACATCGCGACCCAACAACACACATAGCTACCATATTAAGGATACAGAGCAATTGTTGAGGGCTCGAATTACGCCTTCGGCACGAACTCGTAACAATAGTTATGGCTATGGCATTATTGATGTTGGATTGTTTATGTATAACCTCAGAGGCAGAGACTTTTTTAATTTTACGGATATACAAACCTTTGGGTGGGCACAGAGCTATATTAACGAAAGCGCCAGATATGGCATAATGCATGGTCGGGGTGTTGCAGTATACGAGCCAGGGGATAATCATGGTGCTGATTCACATAGCAGTTTCTCGCCGAATACCCCCATGTGGCGACTTGAATTCCCGATGGCACTTGGTCGATTGCATGAACTCAATGGGGGAAATATTCTGTGGCTGCAAGGACATTCTGCCGAGTTCACAGATTTGGATCATACGAGTCTTTTTCCATATAATTATAGCAGATATGCAGTTTGGGCTAATGAGCAAGGCATTGTTTTTGGAACTGATTACCATTTGTTTAGCCCCGGCGGAAATGTTTCACGTGGACAAGCGGCAACGATGCTTTATCGCTATGCACAGATATTGGCAATATCTTGCACGACGGCTCAGCGGTTAAATGACGAGATATTCATGGAGATAAACCGATTTGCTGATGGCAGAGCTTTTTTAGCAGCTCAGGGATTTTTGGACACATGCACAATTTACTTGCCTTATTGGGCGGTGGACTCTACTGCATGGGCTGTAAGCGCAGGATTTATAACAGGTAGAGCTGTTGCAGAAGGTGTGCGCCTTGATGCTAGGGATACCATTAATCGCGCAGAAGGTGCGGCGATGCTTGCCAGATATAGACGTATATTTTTGCGCGATACATTTATTCTAGGACAGCGTGAAAATCAAGGCGGCGGTCAGGGTGGTAACACTTTTAGCAGAATCAGCCTTAATATTGGTGGAACTATAAGCAACCCAACCACCCCGGTCACTGTTGATACGGTTTCGATGATTGTGGGAGACAACGTGTTAAACGTTTTGAGTTGGGTACACGATGGGGCTTTGGCTCATGGGCCGACAAGGGTAGGGTATCAGTTTAGCGGATGGTATATGGATGAGATTTTCGCCACTCCAGTAACTCATGAAACTACTGTGCCGGAAACACCGATGATGTTGTATGCCCGATGGGAGCGTGTAAATTTTTCTTTTGATATCTTCAACAATGGCTCAGAAGGCTGCCCAAGCACTCCGAATACGTCACTTGCTGCCGGGGGTACGATTCGCATGTGGACACGGCTTGGCGGAGTGAACACGCGCATACCTTTTGCATTTGTGAGCACGATAGAGGCCACTGTGAGAAATACCGGTGCATGTGCTGAGGAATTTTTGGTTATCAATAGAATGTGGGAGGCAGGTACAGGCTGGGTAGAATACTTCAATCGCATTGATGTAAATAAAACTAGTGCATGTGCATGGGAGTTTATTGATCTTTCTATAACGGTGTTTGGTCAAACGGTAGATGTTGTGTTGCATAATGCTCATTATATTCCTATTTCGTCAGTCACCCTGACATTTAACGCAGGTGGCGGTGCAGGAGACATGGTATCTGTAAATGTACCGGTTGGCGAAACATTCATGCTTCCTGCAAATGGATTTACCGCGCCTACAGGTTATGTGTTCTACGAATGGTTTGTAACTGGTTATGCTGCACCCGGTGGCGCGATGAATCCCGGTGATGTCATTACTGTGAGCATTTGGCCAAATGCAACGGTAACCATTACCGCAATATGGGTACCTGTAGGAGCAACGACGCACACTGTGACGTTTGCTGCAGGTAGTGGCACAGGAACCATGACATCAGTAAATGTATCGATTGGCGATGCGTTCACGCTTCCTGCAAATGGCTTTGCCGCGTCAACAGGTTATGTATTCCACGAATGGTTTGTTACCGGTTATGCAGCACCCGGTGGTGCGATGAATCCCGGTGATGTGATCACATTAATAGGCCCTGTAACTGTAACTGCGATATGGGTAGCAGAATCGACTGAACCATTTAGTGTTGTGCTTCATTCCGTAGTTGGAGTAGATGGTAGATATACGGGGATTGTAACCATAACCGGAATTACTGACTTTACAGGTCATACTTTGCGTATTGTACGCACACCCGGAGGTGTCTATGGTGGAATTACAGAAGGTGTACAAGCTGCTGCAACTCAGACCTTTCATTTCTGTGAGTTGGTTAGAGGAATTACTGTTAGCGTATGGTGTCCAACAGGGATATTGCTTGGATTTGATATTTGGATACGATGATACCAAAGTATAGATTTAACTGATAGATGCCCCCCGACAACTGCCGTGCATGGCAGTTGTCGGGGGATGAAATGGGATGACCGTGGCATTAAAAAAGGTTTGGAGTATGCCATTTTAACGGATGAAATTTCTAATATTACCCCTTTTATTCTATGTTTTCAGCAACCAACCATAATCTTGACGACAATCAATTACTGCATTTATATAGACCTTATTACCTTGTACTTGGAACAGTGCCATGTGGTAATCACCAATAAAAATTTTTCTGTACTTCTGAAATGGTATGGCATCATGTGTAAGCCACGGACAACGCTCCGGCATTAGCTCTAATGACTTGGAACTTTCGAGAAAGTCATCTACAAGTTTAGTTGCAGCGTTGATGCTGACTCCGGCAATGAAACGAGAATGCTCAACCAGATGTTCCCATGCGGTGTCTGTTATTTTCACATCATACACCTTATTCATTGGATACCTCTGCAATAACTCGCCTCATAGCGGTGGCTGTATCGGATACTGTACGGATGCGATCATTTTGGATATCCGCTTCAGATTGTAACAATGCTTCACGCAACTTCAGCATACTTTCTCGCCGTGCGAAGGTCTCTAAATCCATTACGACTAAATCACCTTCCCCATTTTTGGTAAGGTATACAGGTTCTTTGGTCTGCTTGCACAGCATAGAAATCTCGTTATAGTTTTTGCGGATTGCCGCTGATGGCTTAATATTCAACATTCTTTTCTCCTTCTCGCTGATAGCAGTATAATGCCCTGTTATGAGTCTTATTCTACTATCGTCTCCGGTTTTTGTAAAGTAGATAAAAGGTTTGTACATTAAGCCCCACTGCGAGCGATGACAGTGGGGCTTCTCTTAAGAGCGATTATGAATGAATTAGAAATTAAAATCGGTTGTGCATATCATACCATATCAAAGTTCATAATCTGATATTGCATAGGACGATAAGCTAATACGCAATCATGAGGGTGATGCAAACAGCACCACTTATCTTTTTGTTTCTCGTTTGAATTTCCGTATCTTTTCGTGTATACTATAGTTAAATGACAGGAGGGATTCATGTGGCTGCAAAACAACAATATACACCCGAAATGGGGCAAAAATGGATTGCATATATGCTGATGGCTGCTTCCCACTCAAAAGACTGTGCGACGCATTGGTTTCGATACCTGCGAAAAGAGATTGACAAACGTGGTATTACATTCTCCCAAGAAGAGATTGATATACTGTGTAAAGACGAACGGTTAACTCCATTTCAAAGAATATCGCTGGAACAAGCTTTTATAGAGGGCTCCCCAACAAGGGAGCGTGTGTGCAAATTAAACCAAAAATACGTGCCGATACCAGTTGAAGAAAGGGTGAGACAGTATGAGCGGTATAAAGCGACCAATCGACTTTAAGAGTGCGTTCGAGACTTTGAATCGGGAGCTGAAGGGAAATGATATGACCCTTGAACTCATATGTGTCGGCGGGTATATTTTGCAATTACATGATTATAAATACACAGTGGATGTTGACGCATTTTACAATAGTAGCACCGAGCTTGATCAAATCATTCAAAAGGTTGGAGATGCGCTTGGAATAAACAGACCTGATGAACCATGGCTGAACAACGCCGTAGCGAATATGAACCAAAAGCCGTCTGAGCAGTTCATTGAAAATATCTTTCAATTTTCTAATCTCATTGTGAATTCCGCAAATCTCAACTATGTAGTGGGGATGAAGTTGCACAGCGGACGAGATCAGGACATAGATGATATCAAGGGCAT
The DNA here is from genome assembly GCA_009781695.1 of Oscillospiraceae bacterium. GTDB lineage: Bacteria > Bacillota > Clostridia > Oscillospirales > Oscillospiraceae > WRMH01. The sequence continues at coordinate 15,357 of WQVH01000028.1, read as the reverse complement.
ACTCAAATCAAAGGATACAGATTTGTTTACGTTCAAATCTGAGTTAGAAGAAATGGGTTTCAGACCGGATATCGCCGTACTGTTAGATGCATACGAAAGAGCGCATGGGCTGGAATGGCTTGCGGCTTTCTATGAGGAAAATGGAGAAAAACTCATGCAAATCATATACGAAGATAATTAAAGCGCTCAAATATTTATCACCATTGGATGCGTGAGTGTATGAACACGACAAAAACTTATACCAGATATACTTGCACATCTGGTGGACGGCAAACAATGTCTCCATTGATTGGATCATGGAAACCATATACAATTCCGTGTTCTTTGCAAAAACAAAACTGAGCCCTCCACCGCCTCATTAGCTTAATTCTTCAAACATCCTACTCGGCACAACCCACACGCCGTTTTCCATTTGGAAAGCGGTTTCTGTTGCAGTGAGTATCATAAGGAAAGAGGGTTCCTGCATTGAGTATGTCACAAGTGTACACCAATGTTTTTGTGAGAAAGCATATCGGTGGGCTGTGTGACGAAGATAAACAAAGTTCACAACTTCGTTTATTTTACACTTTTCAATCTACTTAATTTGTGGTACAATGTGCGCCAAGTATAGCTTTTGCATTGAAAAGCTATGCACTTGTAGAAGCAGCTTTTGTTACAACAGGTCATTTATCTAAAATATCAATTGGTTTTGAAAGGAGAGATTTCCCCAATTTTATGACCAAAAGCTGCAAAACTTATAATGAATTTAAAAAATTTGGAGGTAAAAATAAAGTGAAAAAAATTAAAATCCTGTTATGTATCGCACTGATTGCCGCCTTGTCATTGGCTGTGATCGCCTGCGATAACAATGATACACCTGCGACCCCGGATGCACCGGCGCAAGACGTGACACCCCCGGCAGGCAGCGGCGATTTTGACTGGCGTGCACATGCAGGTACGACACTGAATATTATGTTCAATCAACATCCTTATGCAGATACAGTCATTGAGAGAATACCTGAATTTGAAGCCCTTACCGGCATTACGGTCAGGCACTCTGTAACTCCTGAAGAAAATTACTTTGACGTTTTGACACTCGCATTGAACGCACGTTCAGGTAATCCCGATATTTTCATGACCGGTGCATATCAAATTTGGGACTATGCTCCTGCAGGATTTATTCAGCCTCTTGAAGACTTTATCAATGACCCTGCCAGAACATTCCCAGGTTATAACTTTGCTGATTTTTATGAAGCAGTAGTTGGCGCTCTGCGTTGGGATCTTGTTCCGGGCAACATGGTGGGCACAGGCTCACAATGGGCATTGCCGATGGGCTTTGAGCTCAACAACCTTGCGTTCAATCAGCGTATCTTTGACGAGCACGGCCTTGAGCCGCCCAGAACCACAGAAGAACTTCTGACCGCAGCAAAAGCACTTCATGAATTTAACGGTCCGGGTACATATGGCGTAGCACTTAGAGGCACACGTAACTGGGCAACGATCCATCCGGGTTACATGACACTGTTTGCAACATGGGGTGCAAGAGACTTCGAAGTTGTAGATGGCAGGCTCGTTTCTCGCGTGGACTCTCCGGAAGCAATCGCAATGACTGACTTCTGGGTAGAGCTGATCCGATATGGCGGACCTCCACAGTGGACTACATACACATGGTATCAAGCAGGCGCAAGCTTTGGTGCAGGTAATGCTGCAATGCTGTTTGACGCAACATGCAATGGTTACTTCCAAAACTATCCGGCAGGCGCATCCGCTGAATCCGGCAATCTGGCATGGCTTCCAGGCCCGCTTCCGCCGGGCGCAACTTACTCACGCTCAAACATCTGGATTTGGTCTATGGCTATGAATGCATACTCACAAAACCAAGATGCTGCATGGCTCTTCATGCAATATTTCACAGGACCTGAGTTCCAAGCATGGGCCGGTACACGTAATCCGGACGCACCGCGCAGATCTGTATCTACCAGTGCTGAGTACATCGGTGTTGTAGGTGCGTCAGTTGGATATCTTGAAGCGCTCGAAGCGGATCTTCCTCATGCAACAATCCAATTCACACCACAACCGGAGTTTATTCAAACAACAACAATGTGGGCAGCCACTTTGCAAGATCTTGTTGCCGGACAATACTCATCTACTGAAGAGGCCATGAGAAATCTGGCTGAGCGAAAGACTGCTCTATTGGCAAATGTCGAAATTCCACAATAACTTTTTAGCACATAGCGCTTAAAGCTTTTCTAACGCATTGATTCCCATGGGGGGTTCTTAATATACCCCCATTTAGGGAGAGGGAAGTCAAATGCCCTCTCCCTATGGGATTCGTTTAATGCTCAAGCATATTATAAAGATCGATTCAATGCAGTACATGCTGCTCATTTACATATCTAAAGCCGCCTGAGCGACCTTTCGTAGCGGCAAGGAGGGTAATACTTTTGATGACTCCATCTCAAACCACTGCTGAAATTGCAGTGATCCCCGAAAATATTAATACTGTACAATTTAAGACGCGCATACGTCCTTATTTGATTATTGCACCTGCACTTCTGGTCACCATTGGAATACTAATACCTTTTGCAATGTCTATATTTTATTCCTTGACCAACTTCGACTTTCGTAGGCGCGATTATGACTTTGTAGGTCTGCGAAACTGGATAGGCATGTTTACTAGCGATGTGTTCTGGCATGCGCTATGGGTGACGATACGTTATGCATTCTTTTCAACCGGCTTTGCGTTGCTATTTGGTTTAGGCGTAGCAATGCTCTTGACGAGTATTGATAATGCATTTTCCAGAATCCTGCGTGTTGCGCTTGTTTTTCCGCTCATGGTAGCGCCTGTAATCAGCACCCTAATATGGAATCTGATGCTCAACAATTCAGTGGGAATCGTTGAAAGATTCTTAAATCTCTTCGGAATTTTCGGTTTTCCATGGCATGCCTCGCACGGCACGGCGATGATGACAGCCGTTATGATAGATGTTTGGGTAAACACACCATTTGTGATCGTCTTGATTATGGCAGGATTGCAATCACTGCCTAAATCACCGTTTGAATCTGCCAAGATAGATGGTGGAAGTGCTTGGTTTAACTTTAGGAAACTTACACTTCCGATACTCAAGCCATACATCTATGTTGCGCTGCTGTTTAGGCTCATGGCATCGCTTCAGGAATTTGGCATTATCTTTGCGCTCACCAGCGGTGGACCCGGTAACACACTGATGAATCTGTCACTGTCTGCGCACCAACGCGGATTTAGATTCTTTGAGGTGGGTATATCTTTGACTTACATACTCTTCCTCTGGGTGGTGATCTTCATTCTTGCAAAGCAAATAGTGAAGCGCTGGCAAATTGCGCAAAGAACAGCAACCGGCAGAATGGCCGATGGATCGGAGGGTTAGATCATGTCAACGAGTAAAAAAAGATTAGGCTCAATAGTGAGACACGGACTGCTGGGCATTTGGGCGATATTTGCACTGTTTCCACTGATTTGGATGCTCATCATGACATTTAAATCAGAAGCTGATGTGATGACAACTACATTTATCTTTACGCCTACGCTTGATAATTACAGACAGGTGCTCTTGCAATCGGATTATCTCAGATTCTTCACAGACAGTGTGATTACATCTGTGGGTGCAGTCCTGATTTCTGTACTGCTGGGCGTTCCTGCGGCATATGCACTGGCGAGATATAAGTTTAAATACAAAGAAGGGCTGGCATTTCAAATTCTTTCGTTTAGATTTGCGCCGGAGTTGCTGGTTGTTTTGCCGCTCTTTATGATCTATCAGAGAATGGGTCTGCATGACACCTATCTGGGACTGATTTGGGTGTATCAGCTCATATCTATGCCGCTGATCATCTGGGTGGTCAGAGGATATTTTGAAGATATCTCCGTAGAAATTGAACATGCGGCGCAAGTCGATGGTTACAATTGGTGGCAGGTCTTTATGAAGACATTGGTTCCGCTGATTAAGCCCGGTCTTGTTTCCTCGGCCTTGCTTGCATTTATATTTGTTTGGAACTCTTTTACATTCCCGCTTATGCTCTCCGGATTTAATGTTTCACCGGTTACGGTTGCGGCTATGAGATTCCTTGCATCGCACACAGTGCAATATGGTCAGATGGCAGTAGCTGCGACGATTTCTGCACTTCCGGCTGTAGTGTTTGCACTGCTCATACAAAAGCATTTGGTGCGCGGACTCAGTTTCGGCGCAGTTAAGGGTTAGGTGAAATATGGCAAGTATTGAATTATCTGGAGTTACTAAAAGATTTGGCAAAGTTACCGCCTTGGATAACATTAGCTTGGAAATCAAAGACAAGGAATTTTTCGTACTCTTCGGTCCGGCGGGTGCGGGAAAGACGACTATTTTAAACATCATAGCCGGAATTCATATGCCGGAATCCGGTGTTGTAAAAATAAATGGTGAAATCGTCAATCAGGTTGAACCGCAAAATCGCGATGTTGCCATGGTTTTTGAAAACTATGCACTGTATCCGCATCTCAAGGTGTATGACAATATTGCATCGCCGTTGCGCAGCCCAAGACATAAAAAAGACGAAGCGTATATAAAAGAGGCCGTTGAGCGTGTAGCGGCGCTACTTAAGATTGATCAGTTTTTGGATCGTTTGCCTGTTCAGCTATCCAATGGTCAGCGGCAGCGTGTAGCGTTGGGCAGAGCTTTGGTTCGGTATCCGAATGTATATCTTATGGATGAGCCTTTGGCGCATTTGGATGCAAAGTTGCGCAATGTCATGCGCGGAGAGCTCAAAATGATACAGTCTAACTTTAATACGACGGCGATTTATGTCACCCATGACTTCATGGAAGCGATGAGTCTCAGTGATCGCATTGCGGTGATTAACGAGGGCTCAATCGTACAGGTTGGCGCAAGTGATGAAATCTATTATCTTCCATGCAATGAATTCGTAGCGCAACTGATGGGCGATCCTGAAATAAATCTGCTTGACTGTGAGATCGATGTCAGCGGCAATGTCTATAGTGCAAAGTTTACGGAAATTGATGCGGTTATAGAGCTTCCTCATGATGCCGATGTTTATGCAACATTAAAAGACTATGGCGCAGTGAAATTACGCATGGGCTTGCGTCCGCAGAATATTGAATTTTCTTTTGATCCGGCTGATGGCTTTATCCAAGGCCAAGTCTATTCATTTGAAACGATTGGTAACAAATCAGTATTGACAGTAACCGTAGGCGGGAAGAAAGAGGTGCGCCTGATTGCACCCAATGGATTGCCTGTAAAATTAGATCAGAATATCTACATCAAACCGGACCTCATGCAGTCGTTATATTTTCATGCAGACAGTTCCGAGTTCATTTGCAGATACAATGAAGCTGCCATACGCGCTTTGGCTGCGGAAAAGGCTGGGGAGGAATAAGGTATGGCAAAATTAAGAATTGAGAATTTATATAAACGATATGATCTTAAAGGCAAGAAAAAGAAAAATGCCAAGCTCAATGACTTTGCGGTCAACAATTTGTCACTGGATTGCGAAGAGGGCGAGTTTGTAGCGCTGCTTGGGCCCTCCGGTTGCGGTAAGACGACGACCCTGCGTATGATCGCAGGACTGGAAGATATTACCGATGGGGGCATCTATATCGGTGATGAGCTTGTCAATAATTTGCATCCAAAAGATCGTCACATTGGACTTGCTTTTGAGGATTATGCACTCTATCCGCCGCTCAAGGTGTATGAGAACATTGCATTTAATATGAGAGCGAAGGGTGCAAAAAATGACGAGGTGCACCGGCGTGTCATGGAGATCGCTCCGCTTTTGAAGGTTGAAGATTTGCTGGACAAAATGCCGGTCAAACTTTCTGGTGGCCAGAAGCAGCGTGTAAATATTGCAAGGGCGATTGTGCGCAATCCCAAACTGCTGCTTATGGATGAGCCGCTGTCACACCTAGATGGAAAAATGCGTCAGGAATTGCGTACTGAGATCAAGCGTCTGCATAACAAAATTAAGTGCACCTCTGTATATGTCACACATGATCAGCTTGAGGCCATGTCGCTTGCTGACCGTATTGCAATTATGGATTTGGGCGTACTGCAACAGTTTGGCACTCCGCTTGAGATTTATGACGATCCGGTAAACGAGTTTGTCGCAGCATTTATCGGAGAGCCTCCGATGAATATTCTCAAAACGACCATTGCAAAAATCGAAAGTGAATTCTACTTCACATTTGAGGACAGTGAGTTGCGTATTTTAGTGCCGAATCGTTACTATGATTTGCTTAGTGATGGCATGGTGGTTAAAATGGGTGTACGCCCGATGGATGTGATCATCGGAAAAGAAGACTCAAAAGGTGAGCCGGTCAAGGTTGCGGTGTTTGAAAATCTGGGCGATGAGCGCAGAATCGGTGTCCACGTCGGAGATAAATTGTTCATGCTCATTACCTCCGAAGAGGTACGTTACAAGCAAGGTCAGTCCATAAAACTTGAAGTCAGAGCCGAAAAAACACATTTGTTCGATATCGAAACAGGATTAAGGATTCGTAATTAAGAAGGAGGAGCAATATTATGGTTACAATTCCGGAAAAAATGAAAGCGCTGGTCGTTTACGCAAAAGGTGATTATCGTTTGGAAATGGTAGATACACCCAGAGCAACAGGTGATGATATTATTGTTAAAGTAGAAGCATGCGGTGTTTGTGCCGGAGATCTAAAGACCTACGGTGGTGCGCCCTCATTTTGGGGTGGTGCAGGAAGTCCTTCATATATCAAAGCGCCGATGATTCCCGGACACGAATTTTGTGGTTGGGTCGTAGAAGTAGGGCCGGATCAAAAGGAATTTAAGGTCGGCGATCATGTGGTCTCTGAGCAAATTGTTCCTTGTTGGGAGTGCAAATTCTGCAAGACCGGCCGTTATTGGATGTGCCAAAAGCATGATGTATATGGATTCCAAAACAATGTAAATGGTGGAATGTGTGAATACATGCGCTTTCCAAAGGGTTCACTTAATTATAAGATACCCAAGGATATGCCCATGGAAAAAGCGTTGCTTATTGAGCCTTATGGTTGCTCTAAGCACTGTGTTGACCGTGCATCGATCACCAATGAAGATGTAGTTGTGCTTGCAGGTGCCGGGACATTGGGACTGGGTATGGTCGGAGCGATTCGCAAGAGAAACCCGGATAAGCTCATTGTGTTGGATATGAATGATATGCGTCTTGAAAAAGCAAAAGCATTTGGTGCGGATATCGTCATGAATCCATCTAAAGTAGATGTAGTAAAAGAAATCACAGACATGACTGATGGTTATGGATGTGATGTATATATCGAAGCGACAGGTCATCCGAGTGCAGTAAGCCAAGGGCTTGAGATGATCCGCAAGATGGGACGTTTTATTGAGTTTTCGGTATTTACGCAAGAGGCAACGATTGACTGGTCTATTATCGGCGACCGCAAAGAGCTTGATGTTCTGGGCGCACATCTGAGCCCGTATTGTTATGAGTCGGTCATTAAATGGATTGCGGATGGAAGCTTGCCGACAGACGGTGTTGTCACGCATAAGTTCAGCTTGGAAGATTGGAAAACAGCATTTGAATATGCAAAAACCGGTGCAGACAATTCACTCAAAATTGCGATTGTGCCGGATATGAAATAAAGAGGGTTACGATATGACAATTGCCATAGGTTGCGATGAAGCGGCACTTGAATTTCGCGATATCATCAAAAAGCAGTTGATTGATCAAGGTCATCAGGTTGAGGATTTTGGTGCGTATGACAGCACTCCGATACTATATCCTGATATCGGTGTGGCTGTGGCGCAGGCTGTTGCTGCCGGTCAGTGCGCACGCGGGATACTCATTTGCGGTACAGGCATAGGTATGTGCATTACCGCCAATAAGGTTCCGGGTATTCGTGCGGCGGTTTGCCATGATATGTTTTCCACCGAACGATCCAGAAAAAGCAATAATGCCCAAATCATGTGTATGGGTGCTCGGGTCATAGCGCCGCAATTGGGGGAAATGCTTGTAGATTTATGGCTCAAGTGTGATTTTGAAGGTGGAGGCTCAGCTCCGAAGGTTGCGAAGATCATGGAATATGAAGCGCAGTTTTTAATGAAGGAGAAACTATAGTATGCAAAGAATTATAAACATACCGGATCAAGTCGTTGAAGATATGCTCAAAGGGTTTGTAAAGGTACACTCAAACCTAGTAGCGCCGACAAACAATCCACGGACGATCAAAAGTGCCCATGCACCAATCAAGGGAAAAGTAGGAATTGTGACCGGTGGAGGATCGGGTCATGAGCCCGCATTTGTAGGGTACTTAGGCAAAAACATGTGTGATGCGGTGGCCGTTGGCGAAGTTTTTTCCTCACCAACAGCTAAAGCATTTTACGATGCATTTCATGCCGCAGACGGCGGTGCGGGTGTTGCATGTCTGTATGGCAACTATGCCGGTGATAACATGAATGTCAAGATGGCCGTGGAGCTTGCAGAAGATGATGATCTTGTGGTCAAAACGGTTGTAGCAAACGACGATGTACCCTCTGCGCCAAAGACAGAACCGGACAAACGCCGTGGTGTGGCAGGTGAGATATTTATGTGGAAGTGCGGTGCGGCCAAAGCTGCGCTGGGCGGCAATCTCGATGAGGTCATCGCAGCGGCGCAAAAGGCAATTGACAGCACACGCAGTGTGGGTGTCGGACTGACACCGTGTACGATTCCGGCGGTCGGACATGCTAATTTTGAAATAAAGCCGGGTACTATGGAATTTGGCATTGGTCATCATGGTGAGCCGGGTGTAGCGGTCACGGAATTAAAAACGGCAGATGAAGTGGCGAAAATGATGCTGGATATCATTGTGCCGGATTATCCGTTTACAAGCGGGGACGAAGTGGCAGTCCTGATTTCAGGGTTGGGTGCTACGCCTGTTATGGAACTGTATATTATGTTTAACAAGATAGAAGAAATGCTTGCCGAACAAGGCATTAAGGTATATCGTCAGTTTGTCGGAAATTATTTTACATCGCTCGAGATGATGGGTGCAACGCTCACCATAATGAAGTTAGATGATGAGCTCAAAGAACTTGTTGATTTGGAATGTGAATCGATAGGATTAACTGTAACAAAATAGGATGGTGATCACCTTTGGATGGATTTCTTAATAAAGACGGGAAAGTGATTGTGGACAATCTCATTTTGACGATTCAGGAAAATAAGAACTATCTCAGTGATATAGATGGTCTTATCGGCGATGGCGATCATGGTGTCAATATGAACAAGGGCTTTACCATGTGTCAGGATCGGATGAAAGAGGAATCTGATGTCAGCTTTAGTGAGGCGCTCAAAACATTGGGTCGTATTTTGATGATGGAAATCGGCGGATCAATGGGGCCTTTGTATGGTACGTTTTTTAACAAGATGGGCAAGCGTTGCAAGGGTGAAGAGGTCATTGATCAGCATGTGTTCGGTGATATGTTAAACGATGCGGTTGTAGGCATATCCGAATTGGGCGGCGCAAAGGTCGGTGATAAGACTCTGATGGATGTGCTTATTCCGGCATCCGAGGCGTATGCACTGGCGCTTGCTGAGGGGAAGGATTTTCTCGGTTGTTTGTCCGATATGCAGGTTGCTGCTGAGTTAGGGTGGCATACAACGAAAGATCTCGTTGCAAAAATTGGCAGAGCCAGTCGGCTCGGTGAGCGTTCCAAGGGTGTTTTGGATGCCGGGGCGACCAGTTGCTATTTGATGATGACATCTATGACGGAGACAATCAGGACATTGATGGGTTCGTAGTGGGGTAATTAAGCTGCTTACGTCGGGCTGCACACTGGGCAGCCCGCATTTTATATCACTTCATATTCGGATCAGAAGCAAATGTGAAAGGAATGGTCATTAATATGGACTACTGTATCGAAGTCAGCAAGGCAAAATTTGAAAAGATCATCCACGAGCAGATTGAGCGCGTCTTAAAGCTGCGCCAAAATACTGAAAGTATAGATTTTAACAAACTGGATAAAATAATCATCGGTGTAGCACCGGGGGATGGAATTGGTCCTCAGATTTGCCGGCAGACAGTTGATGTTTTAAAGCATATACTCAAAGACGAGTCTAAAATAATATTTCATGACATTCCCGGACTGACCATCGAAAATCGCATGGCGCTGGGGGAAACACTACCGAAAGATACGCTGTGCGCCATTGAGCAGTGCCACGTGCTCTTAAAAGGCCCTACCACCACACCCCAAATGGGCAGCGGCGGAAAAAATCTTGAAAGCGCAAATGTCGCACTGCGCAAAGCACTGGATTTATTTGCCAATGTCCGCCCCATTAAAGTCCCGGAACTGGGTATCGATTGGACTTTCTTTCGTGAAAATACCGAGGGCAGTTATGCGGTGGGATCTCAGGGCATCAAGGTGCACGAAGAGGTGAGCATTGATTTTTGCATCAGTACACGCATCGGCAGTGAGCGGATTGCGCGTGCAGCATTTGAGTATGCGAGAAAAATCGGAAAAAAACGTGTCACAGTGGTAACCAAGGCGAATATCATCAAGCTGACCGATGGTGAGTTTGTACAGGCCTGCAAACAGGTGGCGCGAGCGTATCCTGAAATAGAAATGGATGAAAGATACGTAGATATCATGGCAGCCAATCTCATTGATCCTGCAAAACAAGCAAGTTTTGAGGTGCTGGTCATGCCCAATCTTTACGGTGATATACTTACGGATGAGGCCGCTGTAATCCAGGGCGGTGTCGGTACGGCGGGCAGCGCAAATATCGGTGTGCGGTATGCGATGTTTGAAGCCATTCACGGTTCTGCGCCGGATTTGGTTGCGGCGGGACTTGAGCGCTTTGCCAATCCCAGCAGTATGCTTCGTGCGGCAATCATGATGCTCAATCATATGGATTTTACCAAACATGCTGCCCGGTTAGAAGCTGCACTGGATCAATCAGCAGTTGTGATGGATGGTACGCAGGGGGCGACCAATCAAGCATATATCGATGAGATAATGAGGTACTTATGATTAAGTTAACAAACCAACAGGTGTTTATTAAAGATGGCAAAGAAATACTTGCAGATTATCCTAAATCTGCAAAAGCGGGCACCATGGCCTATAAGATACTTACTGCCCATAATCACAGCGAGGATGTAAGTAACCTCAAACTAAAGTTTGATAGTCTGGCATCTCATGATATTACTTATGTGGGCGTTATCCAGACGGCTAAAGCAAGTGGCCTCACAGCGTTTCCGGTACCTTATATACTGACTAATTGCCACAATAGCCTCTGTGCTGTCGGAGGCACCATCAATGAAGATGATCACCAATTTGGCCTCTCGGCTGCGATAAAGTATGGCGGTGATTATGTTCCTGCGCATCTGGCGGTAATACACCAGTATATGCGAGAAGCTTGGGCAGGTTGCGGGAAGATGATATTAGGCACAGATAGTCATACGCGATACGGTCCAATGGGTACGATGGGTATCGGTGAAGGAGGCGGGGAACTGGTAAAACAGCTGCTTGGACGCACTTATGATATTCAATATCCTGAAATTATTGCGGTAAAACTCGAAAACACACCGCCAAAGGGAGTCGGGCCGCAAGATGTCGCCCTTGCCCTGATCAAAGCAGTGTTTGCCAATGGATTTGTGAAAAACAAAGTCCTCGAATTTATCGGGGCGGGTATCACTCAGCTTTCTATGGATTACCGCATTGGCATAGATGTCATGACGACCGAAGCGGCATGTCTGTCATCTGTTTGGATGACCGATGCCAAAACTCAAGAGTATCTGCTTCGACATGGTCGGCTCAGTGATTATTGCGAGCTCAAACCGGATGAAGTGGCGCAATATGACGGCTTGATCGAGATTGATTTAAGCAAAATAAAGCCCATGATTGCCATGCCATTTCACCCCAGTAATGCATTTTCCATAGAGGAATTTAAAGCCAATATGCATGATATTATCGGCCAAATTGAAAAGGAAAGCGCACAGATGATTGCCGGTTCGGATCAGTGTGCTGCGCCTTACACCTTGCGGCACAATATCGTCGATGGTCAGTTCCATGCAGATCAGGCCATCATTGCCGGTTGCGCCGGGGGTACTTATGAAAATATTGCAGTCTGCCGAGAGATACTCGGTGATGCGCCTTTAACGAATCATGCGCTTGCGCTGAGTATATATCCCGCCAGTCAGCCGGTTTTTCTGGGGTTAAATGAAAATGGAATTACCGATCACCTGATGCGCATGGGTGCGATCATGCGTACGGCTTTTTGCGGGCCTTGTTTCGGAGCGGGAGATGTGCCGGCAAATCGCAGCATTTCCATACGCCACACCACGCGCAACTTCCCCAGCCGCGAAGGTGCCAGACCTGCCGATGATCAAATGGCCTATGTCGCACTCATGGATGCACGTTCCATTGCGGCCACGGTGAAAAATGGGGGTGTGCTTACCGCCGCTACGGATATAGATTATGATGAAGTGATACCCGGCTACACGTATCATCCTGAAATATATTCCGCACGAGTGTACCATGGCTATAAAAAAGCTCAGCCTGCCGCTGAGTTAAAGTTGGGGCCAAACATCAAAGCATGGCCGGATATGGAAGCCATGAAAGATAATATGCTGATCAAAGTGTGTAGCGTGATTCGTGATGAAGTCACAACGACCGATGAGCTTATTCCGTCGGGCGAAGCGTCTTCATATCGCTCCAATCCGATCAAATTGGCGGAGTTTACCCTGTCGCGCAAAGACCCGGAATATCGCGCTCGCACAAGAGCTATTTATGAAGTTGCTCAAAATGCTGCGCACAACTGTAAGGTGGGTGAAACCATTTCGATTCCTGCCAAGTCGGAGGATGCAGCGGCATCAGTCCGAGGTGTTGAAGTGAATCCTTGTACTACTACCATAGGCAGTGTGATCGTGAGCAATAAGCCGGGCGATGGCTCGGCGCGAGAGCAAGCCGCATCATGTCAGCGTGTGCTCGGCGGTGTGGCTAATATTGCAGTGACCTATGCGACGAAGCGGTATAGAAATAATTTGATCAACTGGGGGATTGTGCCATTTACAATCAGCTCGTCGGATATTTTAAATATACATGTTGATGATTATATTTACATTGAAGGGCTGATAGAGTCCATCAAAAATCAGAAAAATGAGATTATGGCAAAGCATATTTCGGGTGGTACAATTGCTGAGATCACCTTGCAGCTTGAAAGCTTGCAAGACGAAGAAAGAGAGATATTGCTCCAAGGTTGCTTGATTAATTACTATAGGGAGAATTAGGATAAGATGAAAGACGTGAAGAATATAAAAAATATAAAAGAGCATTACATCATTGAGCCTGAATTTTACGAAAAATATGAGGTCAATCGCGGACTGCGTAAAAAAGATGGCACAGGTGTGCTGATTGGCATTACCCGGATCGGAGATGTCCGCGGTTATATCCTCGAAGAGGGTGAAAAAATACCTGTCCCCGGAAAGCTGCTTTACCGCGGTATCAACGTGGAAAGCATGATTGATGCATGTTTGGAAGAGAAGCGATTTGGATTTGAAGAAACTGCATACTTGCTGCTGTTCGGAATGCTTCCGACGAAAGAGGAACTGGCTGCGTTTTGCGCGCTTCTTTGCCAGCGTCAGGCGCTGCCGGATAATTTTGCCGAAGATGTGATTTTAAGAGCGCCCAGCCGCAATATCATGAACAAACTGGCCCAATGTGTGCTGGCTTGTTACACCTATGAAACCAATCCGGACTCGATTGAGCTGGAAAATGTGCTGAGTCAATGCATTGATTTGATCGCTCGTTTTCCGGTCATGGTGGCCTATGCATATCAGGCCAAACAGCGCTATTATGAGGGGAAAGGTCTCTATATCAATATGCCTGATCCGAAGCTGAGTCTGGCGGAGAATTTTCTGCAAATGCTTCGGGCTGATGGCAAATTCACACCGCTGGAAGCCTCGATTTTAGATCTCTCGCTGATCCTCCATGCGGAGCACGGCGGCGGTAACAATTCATCTTTTACAGTGCATGTGGTTTCGTCCACAGACACCGATACCTACTCTGCTATTGCAGCGGCCATCGGCTCATTAAAGGGTCCAAAACATGGCGGCGCGAATGCAGAGGTCTTGAATATGATGGATGATATTAAAGCCCATGTAAAAGATTGGTCTGACAGAGATGAGGTGTATAATTATCTGGCAAAGATTATCCGAAAGGAAGCGGGCAATGGCAGCGGTCTGATCTATGGCATGGGTCATGCGATATATACCTTGTCCGATCCGCGTTCAGAAATTCTCAAAAAACAAGCAGTGCTCCTTGCAAAAGAAAAAGATCAAGAGGCAGAAATGAGTTTATATTTGCTGATTGAGGAACTTGCGCCGCAAGTATTCGCTGAGGTAAAAGGTGAAACCAAAGTGATCTCGTCTAATGTGGATTTTTACTCAGGATTTGTATATCAAATGCTGGGCATTCCGGAGGCGCTATGTACGCCGATTTTTGCAATGAGTCGCATTGTTGGTTGGTGTGCGCATCGCATTGATGAGCTTGTAAATGGCGGCAAAATCATCCGGCCGGCTTATCGTAATGCCAGTGAGAAAAGAAGTTATGTACCCATGGCGAAGCGGTTGGGCAGATAGTGTGCGACTATAACAAATCTACTCTATTTGACTAGTCTGTTTAAAAGTGCTATAATTATTATGCGGTCGCAACATATGCTTGTGTGGAATGCGTAACGCCGCTGATGAAAACCATAAAAATTGGAAAATATGTAAAGAAAAGCCTCGGTTTCGCTTAGATTCGCTTTAGATGCGCTTAGAATTTCTATCATGCAGAGGTGTGTTTATTATGCTTGAAGTATTAAGGCAAGAGAAAAAATACTTGATTAACCTCGAACAATACTATCACCTCTCGCGCCGGTTTGGTGACCTCTTGAAGGAGGATAGCCATAGTAGCGGAGATGGTTATGTGGTTCGCTCTCTATACTTCGACCAGCTCGACGACAATGACTTCGAGGAAAAAATAGACGGCCTTGAGGTGCGTAAAAAGATACGATTGCGTAATTATGGACATGATTCCGAGTCTGCCAAACTTGAAATGAAGCAGAAGCAAGGCGAACTTCAGAAAAAGCGTTCTTTGACGTTAGATAAGAGGCAATCACAGCGCCTGATCAAAGGAGATTACTCTGTACTCCTAGAATCCGACTCCAGCTTTGCTGGAGAATGTTTTGGCCTGATGCATATGCAGTGTTATCGACCCACGGCAGTTGTGTCGTACAGGAGAAAGGGTTTTACGGCAGATGAAAATGACATCCGAATTACTTTCGACCATCACCTCAAAGGATCAGAGTCTGATTTCGATATTTTTTCAAAAGACTTAGTGGAGAATATGATATTCGACCCGTTTT
>WQVH01000027.1 GCA_009781695.1 Oscillospiraceae bacterium | reverse complement strand
TATAATCGCTGGCGTTGCTTTGATGCTATGGTTTATCCCAATATGGGCATATGTGCAGCGAACTACACCATTAGACATTCTGGGAAAAGTCATGTCTCTGCTCACAGGCATCCCCATCGTGGCTATGGGTCTGGGCTTCTTCCTGATTGGAGTAGTGCTTGAGCGATTTGACAGTGTGCCATGGCTCGTTGTATTTATCGCTGCTTTTATCTGCTTGATTACCACTTTGCTTTTGTGTAAATATTTTAAGGATGCGCAACGTGAGGTGTAGATAAACCGCATAATATTGTGCCTTGACCAATTTGTCTTAACCTGTTGCAAAAAATCCGCCATCAGTTTACAATATGATTCTCTTGAGCAATAAACAGCTCATTATTGATGACAAAATTATTTAAATGTGGAGGTTTGTATACATGAATGGTCGTCTTGCAGGAAAGGTCGCTATAATCACAGGTGCCGGCAGGGGTATCGGCGCTGCAATCGCTAAGCGTTTCGCCGCAGAGGGCGCAAAGATCGTTATTTGCGATTTGCTCAAAGAAGGTCTGGAGGAAACCGCATCTGCGTGTCCGGAGGGCAGTGCGCTTCCCTTCCCCGCTGATGTGCGAAAAATCGAGAATGCACAGGCCATGGTGGATGCAGCGCTCAAATTCGGCGGAAAAATTGATATCCTTGTCAATGATGCCGGAATTACACGCTCCGGCGGGGTCGCAAACGCAGATGTTGACGAGTGGATGGATGTCATCGCAACGAATCTGTTCGGTCCATTTTATATTATGCGCGCTGTGATTCCTCATATGATAGATGCAGGTGGAGGCTCTATTGTCAGCATATCGTCACTGGCGGGTATCCGCCGTATGCCTGAGGCATCTGCCTACAGCACGTCGAAATCAGGACTTATCGGGCTGGCGCAATCCGTTGCGTTTGACTACGGAAAACATGGCATACGCAGCAATATTATCTGCCCCGGATTGACGCATACTAAGAATGTAGATATTATGGCAGAGAATCTGGGCAAAGCACATGGCTTGGCAAAAGAAGAAGTGCTTGAAAATATGGTGCGCTATTCACCTATGCGCTGTCTTGTCCCACCTGATGAAATCGCTGCCGCTGCTGTGTATTTTGCAAGTGATGAGTCCACCTCAGTTACCGGAACGGTGTTTTCGATTGACTCAGGCGCGGCTATTGTTGATGCGAGCGTGGCGGGATTTGACCCGCATGAACGACTCCGTTAGCACGATTAAATCAACACCGTAAACCCACTGCGTGGGTATCATCTAAATGATTATGCTTTTATAATAATCCAGTGTCCGAAATGACCGATCCAGATGTGCCAACAAGTACCCTTCCGCTGCAACCTTAAATTCCCGCAGCGTCTTTTGACCGAGTGTAAATGCAAACAGTTTCTTTGCATCGCAATGCGCAACATATCGCATCGCACGCAACGCACCTTCACTCAAGAGTGCGCCTTTACCCGCACCGCAACCGGCGCAGCTTATAGTTCCTTCTGAATAATCCAGATAACATGTCGGCGGTTGCTGTTGCCCGCAGATGACACAATCACTCATCAGCGGCGCAAATCCCGCCGCAACCATGAGCCGCAATTCAAAGGCAGGTTTTACATAATCCGGCGCTTTGATCTGCGCACTGAGTGCAAAAAGCGCGTTTAAAATGAGCGGCAAGAGTTCTTCACTCGGCGCATCCTCGTCAGCAACCGCTTCCATCAGCTCTGCAAAGTATGCGCCGAGTGACAATAGCCCAATATCTGTTCTCAGACCAATAAATTGCTCGACACTTCTCGCCTCGGTCAGTGTCCATCTGCCTTTGCGCTGGTATAGTGTCATCTCCGAAAAAGCAAGTAGCTGCGTTACCGCAGCGATCTTGCTGTTCTTGCGTAATGCGCCATGTGCAGAAATGGTCAGCTTTCCGTGTCCTGCGGTCATCACTGTCAATATTTTGCTTGAATCTTTATATGCGGTCTCTCGAAGTACAAGACCCATTGTATTGACATACATAGATAATTTTCTCCGTGGGAAACCTACTTAATATACCCAAAATTCTTCATCAGCGTCTGACTGTCACGCCAGTTTTCCTTTACCTTGACCCAAGTTTGCAAGAACACCTTAACACCCATAAATCTTTCGATATCCTCACGGGCATATTGGCCTATTTTCTTAAGCATTACGCCATTTTTGCCAATAATCATGCCCTTATGGCTCGCCTTTTCACAATAAATCGTTGCATCCACATCAATAATCTCATCGCCCTCACGCTCAGAGAACTTAGTGATTTCAACCGCCGTGCCATGAGGAATTTCACGATCTAAGCATATGAGCAATTTCTCTCTGATGATCTCCGCGATGACTTGCCGTTCCGGCTGATCGGTCGTCATATCTTCGGGGAAAAGTTGCGGCCCATCCTTGGCGTGCTTGTCAAACTCTTTTAGGAGCGCCTCAATGCCATCGCCTTTTTTGGCAGAAATCGGGACGATTGCATCAAATTTCATCTTTGCGGAGTATCGTTCAATGATCGGAAGCACCAGATCAACCCTGACGGTGTCTATTTTATTGATGACCAATATGGCAGGTACTTTGGATCTGCTGATATGCTCAATGAGCATCTGCTCTTGTACACCGATATTGTCTACAGGCTCAACCACCAGTGCCACGGCATCCACATCAGCAACGCTTTCTTTTACAAGACCGACCATATAGTCACCCAATCTGGTCTTGGCCTTATGAAATCCAGGTGTATCCAGAAGCACGATCTGCGACTGACCGTGAGTAAATACACCAAAGATCCTGTTTCGGGTCGTCTGCGGTTTCGGCGTTACAATCGCAACCTTATCTCCGGTCAACACATTGGTCAACGTGGATTTACCAACATTGGGTCTGCCTACGATGGCGATCATTGCTGTCTTTGTTATCATATTAATGACTAATTCCTTTCGCTTATCAAAAGCCGAGCTTCTGCATGATGATCTTTTCTTTATCACGCATTCGTCTCTTGCTATCACCTTCATCCACGTGATCATATCCCAACAAATGCAGCGCTGAGTGTACTGTCAGATACACACTCTCACGCTCAATGGAATGCATAAATTCATGCGCTTGTTCCCGCACTCTATATGCTGAAATCACAATCTCTCCGAGCGGTACCAGACCCGTCTCAGGATCTACCGCACCATCACCCGGATCGACCCATCCGGGCGGCGAAAAGTCAATCATCGGAAAAGACAGCACATCAGTCACCTTGTCTACGCCCCGAAACTCACGATTGAATTCACGGATCGTTTTGTCACCGGTGATCAGCACATTCACTTCACAAGGTCTGTCCACATTTTCAAAGCTCAGCGCTTCTCGGACAGACTGTTTTACCAACGATATCTGTAGCCTGCACGAAGATTTCACATTCTTATGCCTCACATAAATTTTATGCACCATATCTACCTCATTTCATAGTTCCTGTAGCGTTTATACATACTGTCCCGCTACCGCTTCGTATTTGGCTTCGTACTTGGCTTTTTCTCACGTTTGTCATACGCCTCTATGATCCTTGACACCAACTCATGGCGCACGACATCTTTTGCTGAAAGTGAGCAAATCGCAATATCCGGCACACCTTCAAGTATGCGCATCGCATCACGCAATCCGCTGGTCTTATCGGGCGGCAGATCGATCTGCGTAATATCCCCGGTAATTACTATCTTAGACCCAAAACCCAATCGGGTCAAAAACATTTTCATTTGTTCTCGCGATGTATTTTGCGCTTCATCTAAAATGATAAACGAATCATCCAATGTCCTGCCGCGCATATAGGCCAGCGGCGCAACTTCAATATTCCCGCGTTCAAAATACTTATTATATGTCTCCGCACCCAACAATTCAAACAGCGCATCATAAAGCGGACGCAAATAGGGATCTACCTTACTTTGCAAATCACCCGGGAGAAAACCCAACCGTTCCCCCGCTTCAACAGCCGGGCGGGTCAATATGATCCTATTGATAGATTTACTGCGAAACGCAGCCACAGCAGCGGCTACAGCCAGATAAGTCTTGCCTGTTCCGGCAGGCCCTATGGCCAAGGTCACAGTATTGTTCATGATTGCATCGATATATTTTTTTTGCCCCAAAGTCTTAGCCTTGATCGGCTTGCCCTTGGCAGAAATACAAACCACATCTTTAGTTATATCACCAATCTTCTGCTCTTGTCCATCTTTTACTAATCCAATGATATAACGCACATTGCGCGCGTCTATCGCCTCACCCTTTGCCGCAAGCATCAACAGCCCATCGATGGCCTTTTCAGCATAATAAATATCTTCCTCGCTTCCCGAAATATTCAGCTCAGAATTTCTGTCCACTATTTTGACATTGAGCTCTGTTTCAATCAATCTGAGATTTTCATCAAATGAGCCAAAAACAGAAATGATATTTTCTAACCTGTCAACACTCATGGTCTTTTCGCCCATATAATTAACTCCCTTATCGTATTAGTTACCTGTGTTTTCAGAGGCACTGTAACCGGTAACCATCTCATGCTTAAACCCTCAACGCATTGACAAGCCCCTCGTCCGGCGCAACCAAAACCGTCCTAAACCCTGTATATATTACCATACCCGGCCGCGATCCGGACGGTTTTTTTACATTTTTAACGAGCGTATAATCCACAGACACCTTACCCGAAGACCGCGCCGCAGAATAATATGCCGCAATTGCCGCCGCCTCACGCAGCGTCACATCGTCCGGCACCGAACCCTTACAACTGATCACCACATGACTGCCATGTATCTTCTGTGTATGCAACCACATATCTGACTTCAATGCAGACTTTAGCGTCAACTGATCATTTTGCACATTGTTTCTACCGGCCAATATCTGCATCCCGGTTGAAGACAGAAACTTCATCGGAACTGCTGCGGAAGACGTCTTTACCTTCCCTGCCTTAGACCGCTTATCTTTGATATACCCTGTCGTCATCAGCTCTCTTCGGATTTCTTCTATACCCTTTTCACCCTCTGCCAGAGCAAGCGTCTCCAGAACACTCTCAAGATAATCCGCTTCACGCTGTCCGAGACTGATTTGCTCAGTCAGAAATCGCTCGGCATTTCTTAATTTGGTATAATCCTTATAATACTTTGCCGCATTTTGCTGAGGCGTCTTGAGCGGATCGAGCTTTATGACACGCTCACCACCGCTTTCAGAAAAAAAATCCTCAGTCAAAAGCACATCTTGCCCTTTGCTCATTCGGTGCATATTGGCGGTAATGATATCCCCACACTCACGAAAACCCTCACGCAATGCTGTTTTTTCAAGTTCGGCCTGTTGCGCAATGAGCTTACGCAAGATACGCTCGCGTGCGGTCTTCACCGTCTTTAATGTGGCCGAAGCGCGGGCTTGTTGTCTGGCACGTTCTGAAATCTTCGTATAGTGATCATCTAAAAGCTGCGAAAAACTTTCAGCCCTATCTATCAGCATCGCTTGCTCATATTGTCCTATTTTAACATAGGAGAAGTCCCGCGGGCAATGCTCTAAATTATAAATACTCCACGGCTCAAATCTGCCGGACTGCACGATCTCGACAATTTCGAAAAATGCTTGTTTGAGCGCCTCGCCGTGATCATTAAGCACATCTAATCTTTGGTCGCAAGTTTTGTATGCCCGCCAGACAATTTCCCTGCAAATCAGTGGCGAAAAACCAAAAAAAGCGGATTGAATCCATTTGTCCGCATTTTTTTCAAGCTGTGTATTAAATGCAGCATCCCAATCTGCCGGTGTTGTTTCCAGCGGGTTTAATTTCCCTTGCTGCGGCTCAGGTCTGTGGTACATCAGACCGGGAAGCACTGCGCGTTTATCCGAAAGCGCACCGCCTACACGCCTGAGACAATCCATGATGATGCCGTCCGAGTCTACCAAAATGATATTGGATGATTGGGCGATCAGTTCAATGACCAGCCGCTTTTCACTGCGCACGCCCAGTGCGTCAGGCGCATCAAAAATAAGTTCTAAAACACGTTCGGCCGGCGGCTGAAAAATCGAAATCAGTCTGGCACCTACCAGATGTTTTCTCAATAACATACAAAACATCGGTGGCGCATCGGGGTTTTCATGCTTGTGCTGTGTCAGATGTATGCGCATATCACCTGATCCGGCAGATATAAGCAGGCGGTTTGATGCGGACTTTCCACGCATGGCGAATATCAGCATGTCACGCGCAGGTTGCTGTACTTTGTCTATTTTCATATCTGCAAGCTGCTGAGAAAGTTCTTCTTTGAGTGCAGTTAAGCATAGTGCGTCAAGTGGCAAATTTGTTTCATCCTTTCATTAGAGGGTACTCCCTCAATCAGCTTCGCTGCCAGCGCCCTCGCGAGGGCGCTAAAACTATCTACCCACCCTCCACAATAAGCGCAAACAACACATTGAGCCGCTCAGTCTGTCCATTTAAATACAAATACCCAAAAAGCGTCTCAAGCCCGGTCGCCCGATGATACTCATCATGCGTCGAACCCTTAGGTACCGAATGGACATGCGCATTTCTACCCCGCTTGAACACCGCAAGCTCCTCATCAGTCAAATGCGTATGGACCTTTGTAAAAGCCACTGCCTGAGCTTTGGCAGAAACAAACCGAACCGCACTGCCATGAAGCCCCTTCGCCGTAGACTTACCCGAACTGAGCAACCATGTCCGCACCATCAGTTCATAAACTGCATCTCCGATATGCGCCAAACCCAAAACAGAAACACTTTGAAGATTCAATGCTGAAATCTCAGGCCTCAAATAATCACTCAACTTGCGTCCCCCGTAAACTCTTCTTTTTGATAATAGAAATATTCAGCACATTACCCATGATGAGAATAATACCGCATGTATATAACCACACCATCAATATAATAAATGACGCCAGTGACCCATAGAGCAACGCATACCTTAAGGACGCCGTCACCATCTGTGAGTATACCATACTGGCTGCAACCAGAACAACAGAAGCCGCAATAGCCCCCGGTAAACATGTACGCCTCTTGCGCACACCTTTCGGAATGGAAAACACATAGACCAAAAGTATAATGCAAAACAGCAACAAGAATAAGATTACAAACCTCAGCCAATTCCACAATGCAAAAATTTCAGAAATATTAAAGTAATCCCCTATACTCTCAGCAATCCACCCACCGGTAACGATCACCAGACCGGAAATATAGATCGACAGTAAGAACACAACCGAACCCACGAAACTAAAAATTCCATGCCGGACACCTGTGTGACGCGCACTACCCTGAATCTCATTCATCGTACCGATAAAAGAGCGATAAGCCGCCGATGACGTGGTCAGCATCGTCACAACACCAACAACAATCATCAAATCAGAACTAAACATACTGACATATCTCAAAAAATCATATATGACCACAAATGCACTCGATGGAAGAAACTCACGCAGATAATCGCCTAAGTCCGAATCCACAAGCCATGTACTTCCAAGTATGGCACTGACACAAATAAGCAAAGGAAATATCGATAGCGTCAAATAATAGGAAAGCGCTGCAGCTCCTCGTGTGACACGCTTTTTGACAAATATCTGCGCCATATCTTTTACAACCATAAAAGGATAGCTTTGCACGATAACACCCCATGATAAACTTTTATGTAATACAGCGCCGGGTGTAGCCCAAAAATGGCGAGGGTGGTAAGTTCCGCCCCTCGCCTAAACTACGCACTGTATATTGTAATTTATTTTGAATTAAAAATCTTAAAAATCGTATCAAACGGATCTTCCTCCGGTGGAGGCGATGGCGGAGCAGCAGTCACCTCCGGCACTTCCGTCCTCGTGAGGATATCTGTATCTACATCGATCGTACTCGGAAGCTTCTCAGAAGAGGATACCGACGAAGCGAACATATCAGGCTTCTTATCCATTGCACTCACTCCGGTAATACCGGGGATCGGCTTGGCCACCTTATCTTCAAAACGCGTGGCAATAACGACTACTCTGATCTCATCTTCCATATCTTCATCAAAAGACGCACCGAAAATAATATTCGCCTCAGGATGCGCCGCCTCTTGTACCAGACTTGCAGCAAGCTCTACATCATCAAGACCCATATCTAAAGAACCGGTGATATTAATCAGCACACCGCGCGCACCGTCAATCGATGTCTCCATCAGTGGGCTGGTTACTGCCGTACGAGCAGCTTCCTCAGCCTTACCTTTACCGGCTGCATGACCTACACCCATATGTGCAAAACCCGCATCCTTCATAATTGAAGTCACATCGGCAAAGTCTAAATTGATAAATCCGGTGTTCTTAATCAGCTCTGAAATACTGACCACCGCTTGATGCAATACAGAGTCGGCAATTTCAAAAGCATTGGCAAAAGTCAGCTTCTGCTCAGAAACATTCTTTAGCCGATCATTCGGGATCACCAGCAGAGAATCTACCTTACCCATCAGGTTCTTTATGCCCTCTTCGGCCTGCTCCATTCTGCGTCTGCCCTCGAAACTAAATGGCTTGGTCACAACACCGACCGTTAGCGCTCCGGCTTCACGGGCAATATCCGCAACGACAGGAGACGCACCGGTTCCGGTTCCGCCGCCCATACCACCTGCAATAAATACCATATCTGTACTTTCGATCGCCTTTGCAATATTATTGCGGCTCTCCTCAGCAGCTTTCTTCCCAATCTCAGGGTTCGCTCCGGCACCTTGACCTGCGGTAAGCTTTTCTCCGATTTGGACTTTGATATCCGCATTTGAAACAGCTAGAGCAGGCTTGTCCGTGTTTACCGCAATAAATTCAACACCTTGTGTTCCTGCGGAGACCATCCGGTTGACAACATTATTTCCGGCACCGCCTATGCCGGCAACCTTTATAACGACAACATTGTCAGGACCGCTTTCCAATGAAAACGCCATGCTTAAATCCCTCCGTAATAAATGTAATTAACCATATAACTCCGCATACCACATGACATTCTAACGTTTTTTTGCGCTCAGGTCAATAGTAAATGCGGTTTTTTTCCATAAAGTACCATTTACAAGGCATTTTTCTGCCCTTTGATCCCTCATTTTGTACCAAAAGAGTCTATGGAGATCTATTAAATATGACCGCTGCCGGATTGGTCATGTTTATTTCACCCGGCACACCCTCACCCGCTTCCATATCAATCCGTGCAATCGTGGCCGGATTGCGCAGCATCGTTATTTTTTGACTCAAGCTCGTCGGCCCGCCCAGAAGCACCCTAAATCGATCAGTATAACCAAAGCTGATCTGAGACATATTGGACATGTCCAGATATGAAACATCTCCGAACATATCTTCCCTTTCAAACAGAGAAAGTATCTCTCGCAAATATTGCGCCTGCCTTCCATCTCCTGTTGCAACACGAAGCGGTCTGCCTTCGTCGGTTTCAATCGGAGCAATGCCTCTGATTTCAACAAGACCTGACACACGTACATCTGATATTTCGAGCACGCGCGCAGCAACGTCTAAAATGAGCACACGATCCGGCATTTCAAGCATCGCAACCGGAGCGCTATCTTCCACTTCTATTAAAATTCCGTCAGGCATCACCCGTGATATCGTCACTGAATCGATAAATGGCATCGCCAGTATGATTCTTTGCTCAATGGCATCAGTGTCCAAAAACAGCAAATTGTCTCCTTTGGATATCCCTGATGCTAAAATAATATCATCCGGAGCATATCGGGTAATCCCATCAACTTCGATCACCATGATCCTCATAAAGCTGCTTACACCTAAAATGGTGAGTAAGATTATCGCCAGAGCGCCAACAGGGATATATATAGTTGCACTCTTACTTTTTCGCCTTTTGATCAGCTGTTCCATTGCAGCGCTCCCCCTTCCGGAATAATGAATATGATATAAGCTCCAAGATCATTCCCAACCCATTTTCACACCTGATTGAAACGATCTGTAATATGTCATGTGTTTGTGCGGGCTATTAAATCAAAAACGATGTCTGCGATTTTTTCAGCAGCTCTTGGCACAGCCAGTGTGCGTTGGGCAAGAGACATGCGTTTTAACTTATCCTTATCGTCCAGCGTGGATGAAATCAGATCAAACATCCGCTGACCGGAACAGTCTCTTTCGAGCAAAACTACTGCACCGCCGGCTTTTTGCAATTGCTTTGCATTTGCTTCTTGATGGTTGTTTGTCACATAAGGTGACGGCACGAGCAAGGCGGGTTTGCCCATGGCGGTGAGTTCCGCAATGGTCGACGCTCCGGCACGACATACCACCAAGTCTGCCGATGCCATGACCTTCGCCATATCACTGATATACGCTCTGATCTCCACGCCGTCAGGCAGCACTTCCGGCACACCGAGCCGCCTCAGTCGCTCTTGCATCATTGCAAACTCACTTTTACCTGTTGCGTGAATGTGTTCAAACTTGTCTTTTTCTAAGTTGAGCTTGATGCATTGCGCAATGGCTTCATTCATACGTGCGGCACCTAATGATCCCCAAAATGAAACCACACGCGGCTTTTTTCCGATTTTCGTTTCACTGTCATCCATCGGAATTTCAAATCCCTTTCGGATCGGCGTTCCGGTAAAAATCACGCGATCGGGTCTTCTGTAATGACCTTCCATACCCGGAAATGATACCAATACTTTATCTACAGTAGCACTGAGCATCTTGGTCGCCAGTCCCGGTATTGCGTCAGCGCCATGTATTACTGTGGGAATGCCCAGTTGCGAAGCTCTTTTGAGTATCGGATAACAAATATAACCGCCGGTACCGATCGCCGCATCGGGCTTAAACCGTTTGATGAGATTTCCCGCCTTGATTCCGGCGGTCGTCAAGTTTCTTAGCGTTCCGAAGTTGTACATTATACTTTCAGGAGATAAACTGCGCCGCAATCCACTCATCCGAATATTAACTATATGAAATCCCGCTTTGGGTACGAGCCTATTTTCCAGCTCCTTACCTGCGCCGACAAAAAGAATCTTAGCCTCAGGATTTCTGCTTTGAATTTCAGAGGCAATGGCAATGGCTGGATTGATATGTCCGGCTGTGCCACCGCATACGAACAGGACATTCATATCATATGCTCCTGACCTTCAAAGTCCTCCTTAGACTCCTGACTGATCACCGGGATCTCACGTGATACGGAAAGAATGATTCCAATCTGCGCCAATTGCATCCAGAGCGCCGTGCCTCCATAACTAAACAACGGCAGAGATATGCCCGTAGCCGGTATCAAATTAGTTACCACCGCTACATTGAAGAAGACCTGTATGGCCATCAAACTCGTTATGCCGATCACAACGAGAGAACTGTATCGATTTTTCGCATGGAGCGCCAGCCAATATCCGCGAATAACAAGCAGTGCAAAAAGTGATAAAATGAGCATCGCCCCGACAAAACCCAATTCCTCTGCAACAATTGCAAAGATAAAGTCATTATGCTCTTCCGGCAAATACTGATGTTTCTGTCTGCTTTGACCGAGACCCTGTCCCAGAAGACCGCCCGAACCTACCGCATTTAATGATTGACGTGTCTGAAAACCACCGCCGAGCGGATCGGCATCCGGATCAAGCCAAATATCAATTCTTCTGCCCCAGTGTCCCAGACTGCTAAAATCAAAGCCGGAGTTTTCCACTTCTTGTGCAATCGCATCTGCACCACCCTGCACACCACCATCTCTGACCGAACCGATCAAGGTCGGCACGATCATCAGTCCGGCAAGCACGACCGCAGCCACCACAGGTAAAACGAAATATCGAATGCGTGTTCCGCCGGCAAACATCATGACGATAGCGGTCGCGAGAATAATGATTGCCGCAGATACATGAGGCTGCCACCAGAGCAGTATGATAATTACCGCTGTAATTGCTGCAAATGGCATCACACCGTATTTGAGCGTCTTCATTCTTTTAGGGCCGAATTTGCATATGATTTGTGCAAATGAAAGAATCACTGCCAGTTTTGCAATCTCGGATGGTTGAAAACTAAAAGCCGTATTTTCACCGCCGATACCCAACCATCGGGTGGCGCCATTGATTCTGATACCAATGATCAAGACGAGCACAAGCATGATTATGGATGCCACAAGCAGATGCGCTGACCATTTACTGATGACTCTGATACTGATTCTTGATATAAGCAGCATGATAAACACACCACTGACAGCAAAAATCGCCTGATTGCGAAATAGCCACAAAGGCTCGCCAATCATATAGATCGAACTGGAAAAGCTCGCCGATAGGAGCATGATCAGACCTATGGTCATCAATACGAGCGTGATGACTAAAAAGGGCTTATCTACACCGGGGCTTCTTCGTCCTTCATCTACATACTCAGATGACAGCTCACGCTTTGTCCAACTGGGCATACCCTCTGTTTTAGACTCTGTAGCTGCCGTCGCATCAGTCTGTGCCGCGGCTTGTGCTACCGCTGCGGCTTCTGCCTCTGCCTCAACACGCGCACGTGCACGCGCTTGTGAGCGTATTCTCTGAAATTCCAGTATTTTATTGTCTGTCGTGTTTAAGTTATCCATACGTCTCTCTCAATCTATACAAGCAAATGGGGGCGTAACATGGCTATGCATATCTGTGCATTACACCCAAATAGGAAATCAAAGCAAATATTGCAGACACCGTGGTAAACACTGTAAACAGCTTATACTCACTCCAGCCCAGCATTTCAAAATGATGGTGGATCGGCGCCATTTTAAACACACGCTTGCCCTTGGTCAGTTTAAAATAAGTGATCTGAATAAGATCAGATAAGGTTTCGACAAAATACACAATGCCCAGCGGGATGAGGATCAGCGGCATATCCAGCGCAAACGCCATGGCACACACTGCGCCGCCGAGAAATAGTGAGCCTGTATCGCCCATAAACACTTTTGCCGGGTGAAAATTAAAGAACAAAAATGCAATCAGTCCGCCGACAAGCGCCGCTGCGAATATGCCGACCGAAGCCACTGACCATGACAGGGCAATAATGACAAACCAGATTGCAACAGGAATCGTTACACCGGTCGCTAGGCCATCCACACCATCTGTTATATTTACAGAATTCACAGTCCCTACAATTACAAAAATTGCAAACAAGTAATATATGGGCTCAGGAATGTGCCATGTGATATTGACGAAGGGAACATATAAGCTCGGGTTTAAATTACCGGTCACGCGCATGAATATGACAAATCCCAGAGCGACCAATGCTTGCAGGGCAAATTTTTGTTTTGCCCGAAGCCCCAGATTTTGCTTTTTTTTCAGCTTCTCATAATCATCAAGGAATCCAATTGCAGCAAATATCAAAGCAAATACCAGAATAAACACATGACGAAAATCACCATTGCGCAGCGCTGTAAATCCAACAGTAAAGCACACCACAGTAATACCGGAAATAAACATCAGCCCGCCCATGATTGGAGTACCCTGCTTTTGATTGTGCCAAGTCGGACCGTCTTCACGTATGGACTGACCCGCCTTTAAGCGGCGCAGGGTTGGGATCAAAAACCTTCCAACGATAGCGGTTACCGCAAGTGATATGAAACTGGCGAGCACAAGCTGCACGATCATCATGTAAATTTCCTTCACTACATTAAATATAATCAAATCTGTGGTCTGCGTTATCGGGTCTGCACACTAAGCAACCATATATGGCTATATTTGCTATGTTTTATACTTTTCAAAGTATTCTGCCACAACTTCTCGTTCATCAAAACGAATCTTATCTTTGCCGATGATCTGATAATCTTCATGTCCCTTACCGGCTAAAATGACCACATCCCCCGGCTTTGCACTTTCCAATGTCCAAAATATTGCTTCTTTTCTATTTTCTATAACCTCATAAGGTGTCTTCGTTTGCTGCACACCTTTGATAATATCTGAAATAATCGCACCCGGCGCTTCTGTTCGGGGGTTATCAGAGGTCACCACCACAAAGTCTGAATGTTTTGCTGCCATCTCACCCATGAGCGGCCTCTTCGTACTGTCTCGGTCTCCTCCGCATCCAAACAGGGTAATCACTTTACCTTGAGCGCCATCACGCACCGCACTGATGATCTTTTCCAGAGCATCCGGAGTGTGCGCATAGTCGATAATAATCGTAAAATCGGCAGGAGCCGACACAACTTCAGCTCTGCCCTTAACACCCTCACACATCGGCAGCGCCTCTGAAATCTGCTTGATATCAAGCCCCAGCAAAAACGCAGATGAAACCACTGCCAGCGCATTATATACAGAGAACAGTCCCGGTATCGGAAGCTCAAACCGCACAAGACTGCCAATCATCAAAGCACAAAAATATATCCGATCAGAAAGCTGCTTTACATTCTTTCCGACCAAATCCGCCGAATCATTGTCAATGGCATATGAAAATACAGATCCCGCAGCCTTTTCAAGCATGACACTTGCATATGCATCATCTATATTGATCACCGAATGCTTGCTGAGTGCAAAAAGCTTAGATTTTGCTTCTGCATACGCTTCCATCGTACCATGAAAATCCAGATGATCTTGCGACAGATTCGTATAAACACCGACCTCAAATTCTATTCCACGTACTCGATCAAGCACCAGCGCATGAGATGATACTTCCATGATCGCATATGTACACCCTGCATCGACCATCATCGCCAGGAGCTTCTGCATTTCAAAAGATTCGGGCGTTGTGTGTATTGCCGGTATATGCTGCTCGCCGATCATATTTCCACTGGTGCCAATCAGCCCGACCTTGGCTTTTGTGCATTGCTCTATAACACACTTGAGCAGACTCGTCACGGTTGTCTTGCCGTTCGTCCCTGTGACTCCGACTATTTTTAGTTTCCGAGCCGGATAACCAAACCATACCGCCGACATCAGCGCCAGAGCCGCTCTGGAGTCTTCGACCAGAGCATAAGGTGCTCTTATATCCGGCGACCGCTCACAGACCACACAGGCCGCTCCGGCTTTTACCGCCGCTTCAATATACTTATGACCATCCGTTTCAAAACCTCTTATCGCAACAAAAACATCCCCGGGCGAAATTTTTCTGCTATCATAGCAAATACCGGATATTTCCATATTCAAATACTCAGGTACGTGAATCGCAGGCACATTTTCAAGCAAATTATTCATTTTCAAAACGACGCACCCCTTCTCTCAATATTACTCATTCGATGTTTTGCTTCGATTATTCCCAAATCGCTGTATCTGAATCGTTATATTAATGCATCTGCTCAACGATATCCCGATCAATCAGCGTCACTTCTATCACAGATCCAAAAGGCACTTCGTCCCCCGCTTGGACAGACTGGACAGAAACTCTGGCTCTAATGTCCGACTGAGGTACGCCGGTCGTCCGGATAAACAAACCACGACTCTCCAGCGCACGGCGCGCACCCTCAAATGTCATCCCCGACAAATCGGGAACACTGACATCCTCATCAGGCACCTCGGCATCTGTAATCAATATCACCGTACTGCCCGGAGCGATCCGCATGTTCGGCGCAGGAAACTGTGCACTGACCATCTGACCGTCACCCACAACGGTGTGCTCTAATCTAACGCCCATAAGCGATCCTACCGCACCGCTGACATATCGCTCGGTCACACGGGGTACATATACACTCAGATCTTGCAGCTCTTCTTCGGTATATTGCGGCATGATGCCCATCGCCAGCGGAAGAATATCCGCAAACATATTAGCCACAACAGGAGCCGCCATCGAGCCGCCAAAAATCGGAAGTCCCGTACTGTGACACGGTGTATCAAGCATCAGTAAAATAACAATTTCCGGATCATCCGCAGGAGCAAATCCCACAAATGAAGGTGTGAGATCTTTGAGCGCACCATCACCGGCAGTGACGATTTGCACGACATTTTCTGATGTTCCGGTCTTGCCGCCCACTCTATATCCTCTGACTTGTGCGTTTTGACCGGTTCCATTGACAACTACATTTTCAAGCATGATACGCATCGCTTCAGACGTTCCGGCGCTGACCACCTGACGAATCACCGTTGGCTCATTGGCGCTGACGATGTTTCCATCACGATCTGTGATATGAGAGACCAATAATGGCTGCATCAGATAACCGCCATTTATCGTTGCCGAAACCGCCGATATCATTTGGATCGGTGTAATCGTGAATGTCTGACCTATGGACGCAGCGGCAAGCTGCGAATGATTATGTCTATTTAAAAATGTAGGACGATCCCACCAAAGGCTTCGTGATTCCGATGCATTATCAAGTCCTGATCTTTCAAATAAGCCAAAAGCTTCTATATAATCATAAAATCTCGTAGCGCCCAATCTCAACGCAAGTTCAACACATACTACATTACATGAATTCTGCATTGCTTCATCTAACGTCTGTGATCCATGCCCCCATCTGCGCCAACAATTGAGCGGGAGCGGATCTCGATTGCGATCTACACGTCCGAGCACACTGATACGCCCATGACACTCAAATACAGTATCAAGATCGGCGATATTCTCTTCTATAGCCATAGCTTTTGTGATGATCTTAAATACAGAGCCCGGCTCATAAGTGTCTGTCAGCGCCCTATTGCGCCACTGACGAAATTGCGCATCACGCAGCGCTTCGCGTCGCTCGTCTTCATCTTCGATGGCAGTGATCCGTTCCATGTCTCTATCACTGATACGCAAGAATTCATTCGGATTAAAATTTGGATAACTCGCCATTGCAAGTATTTCACCTGTTCTGGCATTCATGGCAATACAAATCGCCCCATTGAGCACCCGATACTGATCAATCGCCGCAGTCAAATGCTTTTCCACAAAATATTGTATGGTCGAATCAATCGTCAGATGCACATTGTAACCATGTTGCGCTTCAAATGTATCCTCAAAATCCCTAAAACTCAGCGCCGTACCTCTGGCACTGGTCATGCGCACTCGCCTTCCGCTGACACCGGACAGAATATTTTCATACCGCATTTCAACGCCATCCAGCCCGGTGTGCTCCGCTCCGACAAATCCAATAATCTGACTCGCAAGATAATCATTCGGAAAATATCTTCTAAATCC
This sequence comes from Oscillospiraceae bacterium, assembly GCA_009781695.1. Lineage (GTDB taxonomy): Bacteria > Bacillota > Clostridia > Oscillospirales > Oscillospiraceae > WRMH01. The sequence goes on along the minus strand of WQVH01000027.1, from coordinate 7,118 downwards.
CGGTTCAAAATGAACGCCCCTGATTCTGTGCTCTCTGATAAAAGCTCTAACCAGTGCGGCTTGTTCGTACTCTACCTGATGTTTGATCACCTGATATTGAGAATGCGTACGACTCGCTCTTTGAACAATCATATCACGATCTACATCTAAAATCGCACTAAGTCCGGTCGCAATCAACCCTATATCCTGTTCTTCCAGCGCCATTTCAAGCGGACTGATAAATACCGTTTCAACCGCTGCGCTGACTGCCAAAATATTACCATTGGCATCATAAATCGTCCCTCTGGATGCTACCAGAGTGGAGTGATTAAGCTGCCCTCTCAATGCACGTGCCTGAAAATAGCTATGATTTGTGATTTGCACATCATAAAGTCTGGCCGCCAAAACTGCAAACGCAGCAATTCCGCATATAGCCAGAAGGAAAACTGTCCGAAGCAACAGTCCCCTTCTTGAAGTATTTTTTCTTTTGCTCTTTCTTTGCATATCTTCAATAATATCCTTTTATATTTATCGACCTGACTTGCGGTGCGATGAAAACATCGCACCCTACAATAATTCTTTAAACATGCACTATCTCAAGATCTCCAGTAACGACGAAATAAACGAACCAAACTCCCTGAGCGCACCCTGCTGCGGCGGCGCAAGCACCTCTGCCCGATCCATCCCAACACCCGAAATGATCACAGTCTGACCCGCACTCGGTCTGGACATACCCAGAACATCCCTCGCATAACGCTCAACCTCATTCATATCCATCACCGACTCAAAAGTAATCTCAAGCCGCCGGTGTTGTTCGTTGAGCGCACTGAGCTGCGCACCCAGACGCGCATTCTCCGCTGCAATTTGCGCATAACTGATCTGCGCCAAAATAACCAAAAACATGAGCACAGCCACTACCACAGTACCCAAAATGGCAAAAAGCGAAACACCCGGCTGTGCTTGAGGCTGCATCGCCACTGCGACTCTTGCCCGAGCACTCTGTCTGACCTGCGCTTCTGACTGAGGAGCCTCCACAACTCCCGGTGTTGTACCGGGTACATGTTCTCTGGCAGGTGCCGCCGATCCATAGTTATATTTTTCATAATCCAGAACTCTTGCTGCCTCAGCCATCAGTACACCTCTTTCCTTAAATCCGCTCTGCGACCCTGAGCTTTGCGCTCCGCGCTCTCGGATTTTGCTCTACTTCCTGCACGCTCGGCGTGATGGGTTTCTTTGTGATGATCCGGAGCTGAGGACTGATCCCACATACACAAACCGGAAAATCTTTAGGGCAGTTGCAGCCCTTTGCACCTGCCGCAAAAGCAGTCTTAACAAGCCTATCCTCACCTGAATGAAAGCTGATCACACATATTCTACCGTGGATATTCAGATGATCCGGCGCCCCTTCGAGGAGCTTTACAATCGAACCTAATTCATCGTTTATGGCGATTCTCAACCCTTGAAAGCACCGTTTCGAGGGATGTTGCGGTTCACGTCTGGCCGCAGCCGGTATTGCGTAAAGAATAATATTGTTTAAGTCAAAAGTCGTTTGTATGGGCTGCTCGCTGCGTTTTTTTACAATCGCTCTGGCGATAGACCCCGCATAACGCTCCTCACCGAATTCATAAAAGACTTTCTTGAGCTGCGCTTCCGACCAATGATTTACCGCGTCAAATGCGGTCTCCCCTCCACTCGTATCCATCCTCATGTCCAAAGGGGCATCGTGCATATATGAAAAACCGCGTTCACCTTTATCCAGTTGAGGCGATGAAACTCCGAGGTCAAAGAGCATTCCATCTACACCCTCGATATGCATATCGTCTAAGACTTTCGCCAAATCACTAAAGTTCCCATGAACAAAATCGATTTTGTCCCGATATGCGCTGAGCAGAGTCCCCGCTTCTTTAATGGCATCGACATCTCTGTCTATCGCAATCAGTCTTCCGGTATCCAGCCGCTCAACAATCCGGCGTGCATGTCCACCTCTGCCTAATGTGCCATCTACATATATACCATCGGGCTTTATATTCAGACCTTCTATACATTCATCAAGTAAAACAGGTACATGTTCCATTAGAAATTGAGCTTTCTGATGGCGGCTTTGACACTGTCAAGTCCCTTTTCTTTCTCACCGGTCGGTTTCCAAGTGTCAGAATCCCAGATTTGTACATACAGGCCGGTTCCGACGATGGTCACATTTTTCTCAAGGCCGACAAAATCACGGAGGTCTTGCGGCAATTGAATACGTCCCTGTCCGTCAGGAACACATTGTGCGGCATTTGAAAAAAGCGGACGCAATTCCATTTGATCTTCTTGCGGCATCGTTCTGAGCTTGGCTAAAGCAGCTTCCCACATTTCCAGCGAGTAAATTTGAAGACATGATTCACCGCAAATGGTGACATAAAACTCGTCACCGAGTGATTCACGAAGGCGTGCAGGAACAAACATCCGTCCTTTTGCATCGATGGTATGATGAAATGTACCGACCAAGTTCCTCGCCTCCTTTTGTAAGTGCTATTCAAGGGTGGATCACCACTTTTATTCACTTTCGCTCCACTTTCCACCACTTCAATGCTTCTGATTATACTTATCCCCCACCTTGATGTCAACAAGAAAAGAAGAAAAAAGCTGTTTTTTTTTACATTTTTTTCACAAACCTCAACCCTTGTGGCATACAAAAAAGGCACATACAATATGTAGTGCCTTGTTTATGATCAGTCTATGGGGGTGTTATACTCCACTTTGCGCCATGGGAGTGAGAGCTGAACTGTAACAGACGCCTTCGCAAGTGTTTGTTCATTTCAAAAATGAATTGCATATATTGCAAGTGTTTGTTCATCCCAAAAACAAATTGCATATATTGCAAATATTTGTTCATTTCAGAAATAAATTGCAATATAGATCGCCCTCGCAATCCTATGCCATAACGCGTCGATTGTGGGAAATTATGGTTTTCGACAATTCTTGCTACGCGGCAAAGAGAAGGTGCATGTTGAAGCGTTGCTCGTTGCTATGGCTTACAACATTAATAAATTACACCGAAAAATTCAAAACAATCGAACTAGTACTTCATTCTTGAAATAAGTTTGCAAAGATTGTGGTAGTTTTTTTCGTCTGGCAAGGCAAAAAACTGCGGGAATACCACTGGTCTTTCAAGGTTTTTTAACGAAGGCAGACGGAACAAAGATGCCGCAAGATTTGTAAGCTTATTTTGAGAATGGAGTACTAGGCAGCAGTTGTTCGAAAAACTTTCGGTTTAATGCCTGATAAAAGTAAAATAAAGCTCGTTTTTTTCGACATAGATTAGTCGACTGCTTGCTGACTGCTTTTTTGTAACGAAAACGGGAAAATTTGACTTCTTGAGGGAAGTTCGATCAAAAAGAGGGCGTGTACCAAAATTTTTCGTTTTGATACATGCCCATTTTTCTTACTATTTTATTTTTTGAGATGCCAAAATCTGTCACTCCTTATAGCGCAGGCATCGTCTGCATTTAAGCTACTTTTTCCGAATAATTCACAACCGCAATTTCTGCAAGTGCTACGGCAGTCACGGCATCCACAATTTTCTCAATATGCCGTGTAACCGTTCCGCTATACCAAACCTCACCGCATTGTGTGCAAACCATATCCGGAACGTTTTTTATAATCACAATGCAACTCCCAAGGTCAGCCGTATGTGTCACTGCCTTGTTTTCCATATCGCCATTACACAAGAAACAATTCATATTCAACGCTCCTTTCTGGTTTTGTAATCAGCTTCCCATTTTCCTAAATCCGGATAGTATGTAGTTATAATCCAAAGTCGCCCATTACTCACGCCGCAGACAACATGCAGGTGTTGTTTATTTGACACTGTAGCGCCCAATATCAAACAACTTGGATACGGATAATCATCGCGGTACTGTTCAATAATCTCTCCGTTTGTTATTGCATGAATCACATCATCATATTTTATGCATCCACAGGAACATATATGGTCGCACCAGTGGCAGTGAAATCTTGTGTCATGGTTATGGTCGTTTGCTCTGTTATGCCTTGATCTATGAGATATTGTATCGCATTGCCCAGATCGTCATGGCTGGATACTGCGAAGATGTGATTCGCCGAGAGATAACTCAAATCAGTATCTCCTGCATCTTCTGTAACTGTTAAGTAGAACCCACTTGCATTTTCAGCGATAAGTCTATCACTATAATCCACAACCGATACGGCTTCCCCACCATCAAAATGCCGAACAGTCAAACCCGGTGTACCCGATATGCCATCAGCTCGGAAAGTATACATTCCGGGCATCAGCACATACTGATATCTGCCAAGTTCAGCATCTACCAGCCAACTATAGCCTACTCTGTGCAGGTTTTCGCCGTTAAGTTTGTATAGTGTATGATGGTCATAAACGGCTCTAGTAAGTGGAAAATCAGCTCTAGTAAAAACAGTACTCGTAGACTCACGAATTATTCGATTATTATCTCCACTAAAGACACTGATGCCCTCTACACCTTGAAGTGATACCGATATCATGTTTCCTTGGAGTTCCCAAGCGATTATCGGTTGAGCATAGCTAAAATCATAAATCTCCTGTTCGGTAAATATGTTTGTGGGAACTCTAACTCTAAACTCATATCCATGTTGTGCCCTAAAGGCGCCATCTCGCTCATTATTATGTGCAAAACGTATTTCATCCGTTGGCCTATTGCGATCCCACGAAAAAGTCGCACGACGAGTCCATGAACCGGAATATGGATCATACGCAAGAGATATACTCCTGTCTTGGACGACGAAGGGGATACCTATTCTTGATAAATAAAAATTCTGAGGCACACTTAGCGGCACATAAAGTTCTCTTATGTTTCTTAATATATAACTATGACGTCCATGTTCTTCTACTTCGTCTAAATTAGAAATAACAATGTCAGCTAAGAGTTGCTCTATGCTTACATATGCCATAGGTGTCGGAAAGCAAGGTATTGCGGTAGTTTCAGACAAAGATTCTGCATTACAACCGAAAACACTGAAAACGATTATCACTATTAAACTTAACAAACTTATTTTTTTGAGCATCTTAACCTCCTGCGACTATTGCCGCCAGTGCCTGCCTCGGTTATTAGAAATACTGTGCAATTTCTATGCATCCACCGCTTCTCATAGGGTGCTCAAGTGTCACGATTTTTCACATCATTGTGCATTTTATCACTTTTCGTTTGCAATGTCACTTATTTTTTGATATCATTTACAAAGAATTCATAGATTACTATTTTTCTATCTAAGTAAGCGTTACCTCCCCAAATCTATAAGCCCAATCTCTCCAAAATTGTAAAGCTAAAATCTCCAAATCTGTAAAATAGCAAGTGCAATTTATTGTTACTTGGTTTATAATACGTTGCAGGAGGCGAGCAAAATGGATTATATCAAAAGAATCATCGATGATGTTATTGAATTAAAACTGCAAGTTACCGGCGGCATCTTAATCAGAGGCCCTAAATGGTGCGGAAAAACCACGAGTGCAGAGCAGTTTGCAAAGAGCACACTGAAACTGCAAGATACCAAGACAATTCAAAAATATAAGCAAATAGCGGATAACGATATTTTTCTGCTCCTAGAAGGTGAAAACCCTCGTCTTATTGACGAGTGGCAAGTGATTCCAAACATTTGGAATGCGGTTCGGACTGATATTGACGAAAAGAATGAAGCAGGTCTATTTATATTAACCGGTTCTACTATACCGCCTAAAAGAGATGAAAAACTCCATACAGGAATTGGGCGATTTTCGTTTGTCGAAATGAAGCCTTTTACGCTTTTTGAAAGCGAAGATTCAAACGGAAGCATTTCGCTAAAAGATATTCTCGACGGCAACGCAGTGGTTCGAGGGCAAAAGTCCGACATTGATTATAGACGCCTGGCTTATTTAACTTGCCGTGGCGGATGGCCTACTGCTCTAAAAAGAAGTGAAAAAGTGGCTCTTGAAATTGCGAAAGAATACGTCAAGGTGTTGACAAATTCAGACATTTCCGAATATGACGGCGTGCAAAGAAAAGCAGATTTGGCTCGTACAATTCTGAGAGCATACAGCAGGCATGTTTCCACAATGAGTAGCAACAAAACAATGTTTGACGATATACGCGCTTTTTACGGCAACGTGACAGACGCAACGATTTACGATTATCTGAGTGTTTACAAAAGCCTTTATGTTATCGAAGATGTCGAAGCGTGGAATCCGAATTTGCGCTCTAAGACAAGCATTCGAACCTCGCCCAAAAAAGCATTCGTTGACCCATCCATAGGAATTGCCGCGCTCGGCATTTCACCGGGGGAATTGGCACTGGATCCTGAAACATTCGGACTGTTTTTCGAAAATTTGGTCAACCGTGATTTGAGTGTTTACGCAGGTAAAATCGGCGGAACTGTCCGGCATTACCGTGATAGATCCGAATTGGAATGTGACCATGTTATTCATTTTGAAAATGGCAAGTATGGTCTTGTCGAGACGAAACTCGGCTCAAAACAAACCGATTACGGCATCGAAAGATTGCGAGAAATGCGTGACTTAATTAAAACAAAAAACGCGACTGCAAATCGAACAATCATAAAAGAGCCGGATTTTTATATGGTAATTAACGGAGGAGAAACCGCATTTACTACCGAGGACGGTATCTTTGTTGTGCCGATCGGATGCTTAAAAGATTAAAGACAATTGATTTTATTAGTCGCGCCAAAGAAACTTCACAAAGAGGAGGACTTACGCAATGGAAATCATGATCGACAACGAATTTAAGAACCTATTACCGGAACTTGACCCGGAAGCATTTGCCGCATTGGAAGAAAACCTGCTTGAACACGGTTGCCTAAACCCTCTTGTTTTATGGAATGGCATACTCATTGATGGCCACAACAGATATAAAATCATCCAAGAACACGACCTGCCATTTCGCACAATCAACATGGAATTTGATTCTCGTGAGCATGTGACCATCTGGATCATTTCTACTCAGATTGCACGCAGGAATCTAAACCCCTTGCAACTGAGCCACTTTCGGGGTCTTCACTATAATACGAAGAAGAGATTGCTTGGAACGAGCAGTAACCAGTATTCAAGAAATTTTGCTGGTGGTCAAAATGACCACCAGCAAAATCCCAGATCT
>WQVH01000026.1 GCA_009781695.1 Oscillospiraceae bacterium | reverse complement strand
GACAGCCAATCCGATCACAGTAGCAAATCAAGGTCAACATGCTGCGGATGTGGTGCTCACGCGTCTTGGTGATGGCGTTTCTCAACCATTTGAACTTACAGTGATCGTTGGGCCTGCAGCGGCTCTAGCCACTGCAAGCGTGACACATCCGTCCGTACAGGCTACCGATTGGAATCGAAGCGGTAATATATGGACTGTGGAGACCACCACAGCGCTGACCGGCAATGTAACAGTAAGTGCTACCGGCTTTACTACTGCGGTGGTTCCGGTAGGCCAATATGAAAATAATAGACGTGTGTTGAACGTTACACTAGAGCTCATTACAATTCCGGTGGGTTATGGTCGGATTCATGGTCAAGTAACGGCCTTAGATACCGGTCTGGGTATAGTCGGAGCGACAGTGACCGTGGGCTTCCCGAATGGCAGCAGCCAGACCGTGGTAACGACTGCCGATGGTTTTTACAGCATCAATGTACCGGCAGGTCAGTATAATGTAAGAGCCAATGCCAACAGATTCTATGGCAACTTCTCAACAGCGAACCCGATCACAGTAACAGACCAAGGTCAGCATACTGCAAATGTAGTGCTGACACGTATAAATGACGGTGACCCGCAACCATATGAACTGATGGTGATTGTTGGTCCGGAAGCTGCACTTGCCACTGCAAGTGTAACGCATCCGTCAGTTTCTGCTGCGGATTGGACACGAAGCGGCAATATGTGGGTGGTAGAAACACCGGCAGCGCTTACCGGCAACGTGACAGTAAGTGCCGCTAACTTTGCAACTGCAACAGTTCCGGTCGGTCAATATGTAAACAACCAACGTACTTTGAATGTTACATTGCAATCCATTACAATTCCGGCGGGTTATGGTCGGATTCATGGTCAAGTGACGGCCTTAGATACCGGATTAGGTATTGCCGGAGCGACAGTGACTGTGGGCTTCCCGAATGGCAGTAGCCAAACAGTGATAACTGCTGCCGATGGCTTCTATAGCATCAATGTACCGGCAGGTCAGTACAATGTACGAGCCAATGCTGACAGATTCTATGGTAACTTCTCGACAGCGAATCCGATCACAGTAGTAGATCAAGGTCAACATGCTGCGAATGTAGTGCTCACACGTATAAATGACGGTGACCCGCAACCATATGAACTCATGGTGATTGTTGGCCCGCAGGCTGCTCTGGCCACCGCAAATGTGAGCCATCCGTCCGTACAGGCTACGGATTGGACAAGAAGCGGCAATATGTGGGTGGTAGAAACACCTGCGGCACTCACCGGCAACGTGACAGTAAGCGCCGATGACTTTGCAAATGCAATTGTTCCGGTCGGCTCGTATGTCAGCAACCGCCGCACCCTGAATGTTACATTACAATCAGTTATAATTCCTCAGGGCTATGGGCGCATCCATGGTCAGGTAACGGCATTAGATACCGGTCTCGGTATTGTCGGAGCAACAGTGATTGTAGGATTCCCGGATGGCAGCAGCCAAACAGTGTACACAATGGCCGATGGCTTCTACAGCATCACCGTGCCGGTTGGTCAGTACAATGTCATGGCTAGAGCTACCGGCTTCCGCTATAACTTCTCGACAGCGAATCCAATCGCAGTAGTAAACCAAGGCCAGCCTGTTGCAAATGTAGTGCTGACACGTCTTGGTGATGGTGAGCCACAGCCGTTTGATCTTATGGTGATTGTCGGTCCTGAAGCTGCTCTGGCCACCGCAAGTGTGACGCATCCGTCAGTTTCTGCTACAGATTGGAATCGAAGCGGCAATATGTGGGTGGTCGAAACACCTACGGCGCTCACCGGTAACGTAACCGTAAGTGCTGCCAACTTTGCAACAGCAGTAGTTCCGGTTGGCCAATATGTAAATAACCATCGCACCTTAAATGTTACATTGCAATCAGTTATAATTCCACCGGGTTACGGACGTATTCATGGTCAAGTAACGGCCTTAGATACCGGTCTCGGTATTGCCGGAGCAACAGTAACTGTTGGTTTCCCGGATGGCACAAGCCAAATAGTAGTAACCACAGCCGATGGTTTCTACACCATCAACGTGCCGGTTGGTCAATACAATGTTGCGGCAAGAGCTAACGGTTTCCGTTATAACTTCTCGATAGCGAATCCAATCGCAGTAGTAGATCAAGGTCAACATGTTGCTGATGTAGTGCTCACACGTCTGGGTGACGGCGAGCCGCAGCCGTATGAACTGATGGTGATCGTTGGTCCACAGGCTGCTCTGGCCACTGCAAGTGTGACACACCCATCGGTACAGTCTACTGATTGGACAAGAAACGGCAATATGTGGGTGGCCGAAACACCTACAGCGCTTACCGGTAACGTAACTGTAAGTGCTGCCAATTTTGCAACAGCAGTAGTTCCGGTTGGTCAGTATGTAAATAACCATCGCACCTTGAATGTTACATTGCAATCCATAACAATTCCTCCGGGCTATGGCCGTATCCATGGTCAAGTAACAGCCTTAGACACAGGTCTCGGTATTGTCGGAGCAACAGTGACTGTTGGCTTCCCGGATGGCACAAGCCAAATAGTGGACACCATTGTGGGCGGATTCTACAGCATCATTGTGCCGGTAGGCCGGTACAGTGTACGAGCCAATGCTGATGGTTTCTACGGAAACTATGCGACAGCGAATCCGATCACAGTAGTAGATCAAGGTCAACATGTAGCAGATGTGGTGCTCACATATCTTGATGGTGCACCGCAGCCGTACGAACTGATGGTGATCGTTGGTCCGGAGGCTGCTCTAGCCACCGCAAGTGTGACACACCCATCGGTACAGTCTACTGATTGGAATCGAAGCGGCAATATGTGGGTGGTGGAAACCGCTACTGCACTCACCGGCAATGTAACCGTAAGTGCTACTGACTTTGCAACAGCCGTAGTTGCAGTCGGTCAATATGTGAATAACCATCGCACATTGAATGTCACCTTAGAGTCCATTACAATTCCTCCGGGTTATGGTCGTATCCACGGTTTGATTTACGAGATGGTTGCAGGTAGCCAAACACCGATTTCCGGCGCTACTGTGCGTGTTATCGATGCGCACAATAACCTCCACTCAGCAATTACCGGAGCAAACGGACGTTACAGTATGATCGTACCGGTGGGTACATATACTGCCGTATTTGCTACCGCTCCGGGCGGATTCCGGCTGGCACACTATGTAAACACCCCGGTTGCCGTTGCAGATCAGGCGCAATACGAAGCAAACATTGAGCTTTCACGAGCAGGCAATTTCTACACATTGATTATTGCTGTAACGCCGCCGGAAGCGATAGCTGCCCCCGATTTTGCAATAACCATTGGTGATCAAGTAATCAGTGGCTACATCAATCGCGATAATGTCTGGACGATTGAAACTTCTGCGGCACAATCCGGAATGGTAACAGCAAGTGCTATTGGGTTCGAAAGTGACAGCGGCTTGATCGTTTATGATGAATACAATGTGGCCTTTGTTGCGCTGACGTTGACATCAGTTGATTCAATGACGGTCACCTTTGATGCTGCGGGCGGAACACCTGCAACTCAAACAGTCACTAATGTATCACATGGTGCGACTTATGCCGCAGCGTTTGCACAAATTACCGCACCGGTCAGAGACGGTTATGTCTTCCAAGGCTGGTTCACTCAAGCAACAGATGGTGTTGAAGTCATCGCAACGAGCCTTGTGACTGCAACGGCAGACCATACGCTGTATGCTCAGTGGCGCTCAGCCGGGTTGGGTGATATCTTTGGTCGTGTGACAGCGTATGTTACCAATACACATTTCGGTGCAGAGATACGCATAGGTACACAGACACGCACGCAGATGCGTACGGAACCGCGTACCGAAATGCGCACTGAGATGCGCACCGGAACAGGTACGGAGACACGCACAGACTACTACGGTACAGAGTACGAATACACATATACATACGAGTATGTGTATGAGTATGTTTATGAATATGACTATACATATGAATATGCGTACACATACGAATATGAATACGAAATGCCCTACGCTTTCTCATCCCCTGAGATTGAGCCGGTTGCCGGAGCTACGGTGGTTGTAGTTGCTGCTGACGGTACATCCAGACGTACGCTTACAGATGCAGATGGCAATTACAGATTTGATGATCTGCCGGTGGGTGAGTATGCAGTCATTGTCAGAATGATTGGTTACAAAACCGCACTTTCCAGCCCGCACATGGTGGTTGAGAGTCAGGCAACTGAGGTCAACTTCCATCTGGAAGATGATCCATACGGCGACTACGCGTATATGCTGGTTGTCGGTGTTGTAGGCGGTCCTGTTGATCGTGATGATATTGATGTCACATTCAATGCAAATACGCTATACAGACAAGGTCAAGTCTGGGCGCACTTAGGCGCTGATGCTCTGCCGGGTGTTGCGATGGCAACTTCTGCGGGATTCTGGACTGCGATGAATACTGTTGCAGCTGAGGACTATATTGACGGTATTGCTATCATCACGCTGACACTGTATCGCAATATCATGGTGACCTTTGACTCTAATGGCGGACTACCGGACACAAATCAGGTGCAGATGGTCAGATTTGGTGATACCTATGCCGATGCACTTGCTGCACTGACACAACCGACCAGAGCCAATCATACTTTCCAAGGTTGGTGGACTGCTGTAGTAGGCGGTTACGAAATAACCGCAACGACCGAAGTAACAACAGCAACAGATCATACATTGTTTGCCAGATGGCAGGCAGCGCCACCACCACCACCTCCTCCTGGGGGCACTGGTGGTCCGTGGACTCCACCACCGGTTGTGATTCCCGAACCTGAAATACCGCTTGCAGAGTGGGATGGTGCAAATCATGCATTCATGATAGGTTTTGCCGATGGCACAGTACGCCCAAGAGCGGAAGTGACCAGAGCGCAAATCGCTACGATGATATTCAGACTGATGCCGGACGAAGACCGCGCAGGCTACTGGATGCAGACCAATCCATTTACAGATGTGATATCAACCAACTGGCATAACAATGCAGTATCTACGACTGTGAATGCAGGTATCTTTGTCGGTATGCCGGACGGCACATTCATGCCGGATCGCGGTATAACCAGAGCGGAACTTGCAGCGACAATCGTCAGATACATGGGTGCAGCTCAAGTGGAGTGGCCGGTTCAGTTTAATGACATCGCTGAGCATTGGGCGCAGGGCTATATCAATGCAGCAGCGCTGAGTGGTTGGGTAATCGGAGACGATGGTCTGGGCGGAGCATTCAGACCCAACGACACGATCACGAGAGCGGAAGCGGCGGCAATCATCAGCCGTGCCTTTGGCAGACTGCCATATAGCGCAGAAGACCTACTCCCAGGTATGAACACATGGTTAGATAATGCCAACCCGAATGCATGGTACTATCTGTACATCCAAGGTGCGACCAACTCATACTATTACATCATGCATGAAGATGGTATTCATCAAATTTGGGTAGAGCTGATAGAACAAGGACGTGATTGGGCACTGCTTGAACGCCCGGATTCACGCCCGGATGATATCATGCCATTGGAAACAGGTGAGTATGATCAAGATGACGATGATGCACAAGACGATGCGGCAGCATAAAAAGCAAAAATATAAACAATAAGAAATGCCGGGTTGCAGTTTACATTGCGTAAGCTGTAGCCCGGCATGTTCTTAATGCGTAAGTATTCAATTTGCTTGGCGATGTTAGAGATGCGCTGACCCTAAATTTAATAAGTAAAATGCGGCACTGAGCGCTCTGAGAAGCTTCCGAATGGCTTAAAGACCTCCATATCAAATTGGAGGAATTGACAATGAATCTATGTGTTGCTCATAATACTCGACGAATAAGGGAAATCATATGGCATATTCAAATTATAGTGCTTGACTTGAGTTTGTTTTTACAATATTATATTACAAAAATGTGACAAAGTGATTATGTTTGAGTGATTTTGTCTGAAAGTTTGGTCTTAAGCATATCAAATCTGCAAGGATTATACTATTGAGTTCAAAGCGCTTGAGCAATAAATCAACTGTCACGTAACAGACAAATCTGTGGTAATACTGTGGATGGTCTGTGAAAATTATATCGAATTGAGGAGAAAAAAATGAAGAGAAACTCAAAGCTAGTGGCACTTATTCTCAGTGTGCTCATGGTCGTAGCGCTTGTAGCGGCATGCGGTCCGTCAGACACAACACCGGCTACTGGCGGTCAACAACCACCGGCTTCCGGCGGCACACAACCACCCCCTCCGGGCGGCACAGCAGTACCTCCGCCTGAGATACCTGAAGCTCCTGCAGAAGCCAACTTTGCACGCGCTATTGACGTTATTGTAGATAACAACAATATCGCAGTCATTGATCCGTTTAACCCTGCTGCAAACCAAGCATCAACCAACTGGGTATTTGTCATGATTTATGACAGACTGCTCAATGTGGACACTGAAGGCACTTTCTTCCCTGGTCTTGCAACCGAATGGTCTACTGAGGACTATCAAACATTCAGACTCACCCTTCGTGATGATGTAGTATTCCACAATGGTGACCGTATGACTGCAAATGATGTCCGCTGGACAATCGAAGCTTCACGTGACGGCATGGGCTCACAAGCGCGTGACCAATGGCTTCCCGTTGAGACAGTCAACGTAATCAGCGATACGGAAATCGAACTTGTTCTTGACAGTGTCAATGTTGACTTCTGGTTCCATCTTGCATTCCCATCAACCGGAATCCTGAGTCAAAGCGCTGTTGAAGCCGACCCTGATACAGGTGCTCGGATTGGAACAGGCGCATTTCGCGTGGCAGATTTTGTATCCAGTGACTATGTTGTTCTTGCCAGAAACGATGCATGGTGGGATAGCGATGTAAATGGCGGCAGAAGATTTGTCCCAACTGAACAAATCACATTGCGTTTTGTACCGGAAGTTGCAGCGCGCAGAATTATGCTTGAAAACCTCGAAAGCCAGCTAAGCTTTGGCACAGGTGCTGAAGACGTGGCCTGGTTCCAAAACAGTCCTGATTTTGACTACCGTCCGCTCATCATGAACAATCCACAGAACCTATCCTTTAGCATGATTCACCCGATTACAGGCGACTGGTATTTCCGTCAAGCGGTCATTCATGCATTAGATCTGGATGACGTTGCTGTTGCAGCCGCAGGTGATTGGGCATGGGGCGAATATATCAGCGGAACATTCTGGGGCTTTGAAACTCCGTTCAGAAATGACAACATTCCTATGGTCGAGCGTGATCTTGACCGTGCAAGAGAATATCTTGCACAATCAAGTTACAACGGCGAAACTATTGAACTCGCTGCTGCGATCGTAACAAACATCAGAGCTGCAGAACAAGTTCAAACGCAACTTGCTGAGATTGGCATAGACATCAATGTCAACAGCATGGACTCTGCAACATTGGGCGCATTGATGAGATATGGTAATGAAGATAAGCAAATGGTGTTCTTTAACACCGTGATCACCATGAATCCGGGTTCGGTTCGCGCAGCATTCTATCCCGGCCTCGGACAAAACAGGACTACTTTCAACAATCCGGTAGTAACAGAACTTCTGGATGCAGTCAGAATAGAAACAGACATGAGCACACGTAGGGATATGTATTATCGTATTCAAGAGATCGTTGCCTACGAAAGACCACACTTTAATATGTTCTGGCGTGTAAACGCGATTGTTTTTGCTAATGGCGTTGGTGGATTTACACTTCCGGCTGACCATATGCACACAGACATGAGAGGCCTCTTCTGGGATTTAGATGCCTAGTATCGACTAACCGAAATTGAAGGAATTCTGACTTATGCGGCGGGGTCTTTTGACCCTACGCCGCATAAGTCGAGCAAGGACAAGGAGATGAGAAATTGGTTCGCTATATATTAAAGCGCCTCTTATTGCTTATACCGGTTATTATAGTGGTTTCGTTTATAGTGTTCATGCTGATGGAGCTGACTCCGGGCGATATCACGGACTTCTTTTACACCGATGAGATGACTGAGGCAGATATTCAAGCGCTGCGTGAGTATTTTAATCTTGACAGATCAGTATTTTACAGATATGGACTGTATATGATCAATCTCTTCCAAGGGGATTTGGGTTTATCCGACTTTACGAGGCTCAGTGTTTGGGATTTGTTTATATCGAGACTTCCGAATACACTGATACTTTCGTTTACTGCGCTCATTTTCGGCATGGCATTTGCAATTCCTATGGGCATTATCGCAGCAAGGAAAGCGGGTAAAATTGTTGACAACCTGACCACAGGCTTTACGTTGGTAGGTATGTCGATGCCGGTATTCTGGATTGGAATTTTATTATTGGTCTGGTTTTCTTCGAATCTCGGCTGGTTTCCTGCCGGGCATTTTAGAGAAGGATGGCGCAGCATCATACTACCGGCGGTATGTAGCAGCTTGACACTTATGGCATCGGCTGCAAGGCAGACACGTTCCAGTATGCTTGAGGTCTTAAAATCCGACTATTTGCGTACAGCAAGAGCTAAAGGTGTTCCCGAAAGAAGTGTTATCAGAAGACATGCATTGGGTAATGCTTGGATTCCGATTATTACAGCATTGGGTACATCATTGGGTATGCAACTTGCGGGTGCGGTTGTTGTTGAATCCGTATTCACATGGCCGGGTATCGGACGCTTGGCTGCTGAGGCGGTTGCGGCACGTGACGTTACAACTACCACCGGTGTTGTTGTTATGACAACGGTGCTGTACGTTCTTATCCACCTTATAGTTGATGTGCTTTATGCATTTATTGATCCGAGAATCAAGGCGCAATACGTCAGCGGTAAAAGGAAAAAGAAATATAGCGCAAGCAAAGAGACGGAAAGTGGGTCAAATGGCGCACTTGATTCTGCCGAAGGCAATCAAGCTCCTGTCGTGGCTGCGGAGATATCTTTCGCACCGGAAGCGGGGACACCGGCTCAAGAAGAAACTTCGGCTAACGATTTGCCAAAAGTTGTTGCGGCACGCACCGAAACGAAATCCATCCCACAAGGAACCGGTAAGTTTGTGACAAGACCTCATTTTGTGGCGAGTTCTTCACTTAAGGCATCTACGGATAAGAGCGATGCAGAGCTTATTTCGATTTCAAAAGAATATAAGAAAAATAGCCAATTAAAAGAAATCTTACACCACATGAGCAAAAACAAAGGTGCCATGGCGGGTATGTGTATATTCGGAGCGCTGATCTTAATTTTCTTGGGATCATTGTTTATCTCATGGGAACAGGTGACTCAGAGTATAGGTCCTTTGCGTACTTACAGATTATTGCCGCCTTCATGGGAATATCCGTTCGGTACGGACAACAATGCACGTAATGCATTCTTGCGTGTTATTTACGGCGCAAGATACTCACTGTCGATTGGATTCGGCGCTGCCGGACTTGCTGCATTGTTCGGCATCTCTCTTGGCGCATTTGCCGGATTCTATGGTGGTGCTGCGGACGAACTCATCATGCGTTTTTCAGACATTCTGGCATCTATTCCCGGCATCCTTTTAGGAATGGTTATTGTTACGGTGCTTGGTCAAAGTCTTCCGAATCTGATCATTGCAGTTGGTGTGGCAGCCATACCTATCTATATTCGTATCACCAGAGCAGCGATTCTGACAGTCAGAAATCAGGAATTCGTTGAGGCGGCCAAAGCCGTTGGGTTATCGAATGTACGTATTATTTTTGCACAGGTGTTGCCCAATAGTCTGGCTCCGCTTATCGTTGCGGCTTCGGTCAATTTAGGTATGAATATTATTGTTGCAGCGTCATTGTCATTCCTCGGATTTGGCATACCGGTGCCGGCTCCGGAATGGGGCGCAATCATTTCAGTCAATAGAGATTTCGCTCATGTTGCGACATATCTGATGACATTCCCGGGCTTGTTTATCATGTTTACTGTCCTTGCTTTTAACTTGCTTGGCGATGGTCTTCGTGATGCACTTGACCCGAAGCTCAAAAAGAGGTAAAATCTCGTGTTGCGAATACGAGTTGTATGACGCAGGGGGGAAATTTCCGGCGTAGCAAAATAAGAAGAGAATAGGGGAGTGAAGTTAGTGAATAAAGAAGCTAATGTGACAGACAAAAATAACAACGAAACAGTCCTCGATGTACAGGATCTGGTAGTTCATTATGTCCTTGAGGATGAGACAGTCGAGGCTGTAAATGGTGTTTCATTCAGCCTCAAAAAAGGTCAAACACTCGGTTTGGTCGGAGAAACAGGAGCCGGAAAGACATCGACGGCGCTTGCAATACTTAATCTGGTTCAAACACCGCCCGGCGTGATAAAAAGCGGCTCAATCAGTGTATGCGGTAACGATGTGCTGAGCATGACACCAAAGCAGCTTGAAAAAATCCGCGGCAAAGATGTGTCTATGATTTTCCAAGATCCGATGACTGCGCTCAACCCCGTCATGACGGTAGGTGAGCAGATTGCTGAAAGTATAAGATACCACGAAGGTCTGTCGATGAAAGATTCGATTGACAAGGCTGTAGAGATGCTGGAGCTTGTTGGTATACCCGGTATACGTTGGGTAGAATATCCGCATCAGTTTTCCGGCGGCATGAAGCAGCGTGTGGTCATCGCCATAGCGCTGGCCTGTAACCCTCAGGTGTTGTTGGCAGACGAGCCGACCTCTGCACTTGATGTTACGATTCAAGCGCAAGTACTGGACATGATGGGCGATCTGAAGAAGAAACTCGGCACAGCGCTGTTGATGATCACACATGACCTGGGCGTAGTGGCAAAGGTATGTGATGCGGTTGCAGTAATGTATGCGGGCAGGATCGTAGAATATGGTACATTGGAAGATGTATTTAACACCCCCATGCATCCATATACAGAAGGCCTGTTTAACTCACTGCCTAATATTAAGGACAAAGCTGCGGAACTGATACCGATCCCCGGCCTTATGCCTGATCCGACTAAGTTGCCGCCCGGCTGTGCATTTGAGCCTCGTTGCCGATATGCTATAGAGGCGTGTAAGGAGCCTTGTACGATGAGGTCAGCAAGTGATACGCACTTACTGCTTTGCACACGGTATGATGATCCTGAGTTCGAAATAGATTTAAAGCGAGGTGGCGTATAAGATGTCTGATAAGTTAGTAGAAATCAAAAATCTAAAGAAGCATTTCAAAACTCCGGGTGGTACGGTGCACGCCGTAGATGATATATCATTTGATATAAAGCGCGGAGAGACAGTCGGTATCGTCGGAGAGTCCGGTTGCGGAAAGACAACGACAGGGCGTGTGGTTATTCGTCTGGTAGAGCCTACAGCGGGACAGGTATTATTTGAAGGTAAGGATATCTTTACCATGGGACGCCGTGATCTGAATAAAGCGCGTAAAGACATGCAGATCATATTCCAAGATCCGTTCTCATCACTCAATCCAAGAATGACTGTATTTGAAGCCATAGCGTTGCCCCTGAATTATCATAAGATAATTCCCGGTGCAAGGCAGGTAGATATAGAGCGCCGGGTACTTGAGCTGATGGAGACTGTTGGTTTGGCCGAGCGTCTGATCAATACATATCCGCATGAGCTTGATGGCGGTCGTCGTCAGCGTATTGGTATTGCCCGCGCCTTGGCTGTTGAACCAAAGTTCATCATCTGTGACGAGCCGGTATCCGCATTGGACGTATCCATCCAAGCACAGATACTCAACCTGCTCAAAGAGCTCCAAAGAGCAAAAGGTCTGACCTTTATCTTCATTACACATGACTTGGCGGTCGTAAAGCACTTCTCTGACACCATTGTCGTCATGTACTTGGGTCTGGAAGTAGAAAAGGCTCCTGCCGATGCGTTGTTTGAAGATCCAAAGCATCCGTACACAAAGGCGCTTTTGTCTGCAATACTCGTACCGGAAGTTGGCGCAAATAGAGACCGTATAACACTTCGCGGTGAGTTATCTATGCCTATTGATCCACCTGATGAGTGCCGCTTTGCTCCACGTTGCAACTACTACGATCCGGCAAAGTGTGACAGAGGCACACCGCCGTTGGTTGAAGTAGCGCCTGACCATTGGGTTGCGTGTCATTGCATTGGCAAAGACAGAAACGACTTGAAGCAGACTGTGTAGTTATTGATAATAAAAAATGCTTGCATTTGTATAAGGTATGTGTTAACATATCTTTTGCAAGTCAGAAAGGGCGGCTTAGCCGCCCTTTTGAGTCTAATAGGAAAGAGGTGAACATGATGAAGGAAGGAATCCATCCCAACTATCAACCGACAACGATAAAGTGCGCATGCGGTGAGATTATTGAAACGGGAAGCACAAAGAAGGATATCAGGATAGAAATCTGCTCCAAGTGTCACCCTTTCTACACAGGTAAACAGAAGTTGGTAGATACCAGCGGTCGTGTTGACAAGTTCAACAGGAAGTTTGGCCTGAAACAGTAATTGAGACCCCAAAGGTAATGCGGCATCGTGGCCGCATACCCTTAAACCCGCACTTTACAGTGCGGGTTTATTTTTTTAGCACAATGAGTATAATTTGAGGTAATATATATTGGAACAAATGATCAGGACAAAAGAGCGTGAAAAAGCAGTAATTGCAGGCCTTTGTGCCGACAGCATGAATCCGAGAGACCGCTCAACGGATGAGAGTCTGGACGAACTCGAGGCCCTGCTTGAAACCGCAGGCGGCGTTTGTATGGGTAGACTCATTCAGAATCGAAAAACACCTGAACCGCGCACCTTTATTGGTGAGGGTAAAGTAGGGGAGTTAAAAGACATTGCCAAAAAACAAGAATGCACTTTGGCCGTTTTTGACAATGAGCTGTCTCCGTCGCAGATGAGAGCGCTTACCGAAGAGCTGGATATGCGGGTATTGGATCGCTCATCGCTGATTTTGGACATATTCGCAGGTAGAGCGAGAACCAGAGAGGGCAGACTTCAAGTGGAGCTTGCGCAATACAAGTATCTGCTGCCGCGGCTGACCGGTATGTGGAAGCATCTGGTCAGTCAGACCGGAACAAGTGCGCCTATTGGGACGCGCGGTCCCGGTGAGACACAACTTGAAACGGATCGGCGGCACATCCGGCGTAAAATCACAAAGTTGGAAGAGGAGTTGCGCGAGGTCATTCGTACACGCGATACTCAGCGCAAGTTAAGACAGAAGAATAATATTCCTGTCATTGCTTTGGTAGGATATACGAACGCCGGAAAGTCCACACTGCTCAACAAATTGACCGGCGCTGATATTCAGGCGGAAAATAGGTTATTTGATACGTTGGACACAACAACAAGACGTCTCCAAGTCAGTGAAATACAAGAAGTGCTGATATCTGACACAGTCGGATTCATAAGAAAATTACCGCATCATTTGGTAAACGCATTTAAAGCAACCCTTGAAGAACTAAAATATGCCGATTTACTCATTCATGTGATTGATTCATCGAGTCCAGAGTGGCGGGAGCAAGCAGAGGTTGTGGACAATTTAATCATTGAATTGGGTGCAGGAGACACGCCGAGGCTCGAAGCTTTTAATAAGTGTGATGTGCTCCTTGATGATGTCAGACCTCATGGTGAAAACATAGTAGAGATATCAGCCAAAACCGGACAGGGGATGGATACGTTGCTCAACAAAACAGAGCAGAGTCTTTCCCTTATGAAAAAGAAAATATCTCTGCATCTTCCATATGACAAAGCCGGGCTGCTCGAAATCATCCATAGTGAAGGCGCTGTGACCCATACGCAGTATCTTGAAACAGGTATTGAGATTGAGGCCATTGTAACGCCGAGACTTTATGAGCGAATGAAGGAGTTTATCGTTGAATAATGATATTTCAAACTTCGACGCCCTCGCGAGGGAGCTGTCAGCGAAGCTGACTGAGGGAGTATTACCCCGAGGAAACTAAGCTCTCGGATGTGCCTTTTGGTATACATCCTTGAGCTGATTTCTTACCGCTCTGGCATACACTTGCGTTGACGATATATCCGCATGACCCAACATTTTTTGTAATGACCTCAAATCAGCACCATTTTCGATCAGATGTGCCGCAAACGAATTTCTGAGCATTTGCGGAGTGATATCTCTGTCGAATTGGGCTGATTCGCTATAGCTTTTAATGATCTTCCAAAAGCCTTGCCGCGTCATTCTAAAGCCGCTTTTATTCACAAATAGTGCAGTTTCGTCCGGTGTTGTGAGTAAAGGGCGAGATAATTTCAGATAACTTCCCAATGCTCGGACAGCGGCATCATATATAGGAATGATTCTGACCTTACCGTTGCGGCAGGTAATCAAGCCAAGCTCAAGATTGATATCAGAGACATCAAGCGCAATAAGCTCACTGACCCTGATCCCGGTGGCATACATGGTCTCAAGCATTGCGCGGTTGCGATAGCCTTTTGGGTCTGTTAACGCCGGTTGTTCAAGTAATCTTACAATCTCAGCTCCTGACAAAATGCGCGGTGACTTTTTGGGCGGCGCAACGGTTGAAATACTATGCGCAGGATTTTTTCGGATTAATCCATCTTCTGTGATGTAACAGAAAAAAGTTTTTATCGATGCAATGTGCCGGGAAACTGTTGCAGGTGAAAACCCACCATCCGTAAGGCGCAAAGCATACAGACGAATTTCAACGTCAGTAACTTCACTGAAATGGTGTTTACCCTCGGTTTGTAAATAAGCAGCAAACTTCTTTATATCTCTGCTGTATGCAGAAATTGTGTTCTCAGATGCATTGCGCACCTTGGAAAGATAGTGCTCATACCTATCGATCAATTCAATATTAAGCAAATGAGAAACTCCCCTAACCCCAATTTGTAGATGTGTATTTTATCTTTGGTTCGGTCGAGAATCAATATAAATTTTTGCAATTTTGCATTTTTGTAGGTTTATCCAAAAAATATATATGAAAAGTAGAAATTATGTGAGTGCATATTTGATTTGAATGGTTGCTGAGAAAATATAGAATAGGAAAACATGGATGTAATGTTTGAAACCTTGGGAAAATATCAGTAAGGGCTGTTTTGATGGTGGTTTTTGATATTTGTTAATTGCGATATTATGAATAATAAGTGAATTAAATACAGATAGCAATTGTCATTTTCTGAAAGCTCTGTTATAATCAAAGAGTGTGTCTTGTGATAACACAACAATCAGTGCGCAAACAGGGGAGAGCTAAATGACACCTGAATTACTGGAAGAATGCGAAAAGTATCGTAAGCACTTTGCAGATCTGCTTGAGATCGGATGCAGAATCGTCAATATACCGGAAAATGCGCCGGCCTATATATCACCCAAAGACGACCTGAAAGATTTTTGTAACCATTGTACTCATGGTAATCATAAGGGTCTGACGACTCATCAGTATGGGTGTAATGAAGCCTATCGCTGGAATGGTAGGTATATTTACTATTGTCCGCTCGGACTGACGTTTATTTCGGCGGCGATATCGGATAATCATGGGCAGATGACGGGCGGCATTGTGGTAGGACCGATTGTTATGGGCGACTTGCAAGATGTGATCTATGATATTCCGGCGCCTGATATGTCATGGGCCGTGTCGCAGCTGAGTGTATTTTCTACAAATAAAGTCCGGCATATCTCAGAAATCCTATCGGCGGTCACTGCCCGGATTTCGGACTCAGAAAAGCAAAAGCGCGATAATCCGCGATCTAATCAGGAAAAGCTGCTCTATGAAATTAATGTTGCAAAAGAACATTATGCTGATGGGGATGCAAAGAGTGCCGATATGCTGCTTAAATTCGAAAAAGAATTGCATTTTGCAACACTGCGCGGAGAGAAGAGTTCGGCATTGCAAATGCTCAATGAGGTGCTTGCGCATATACATGTATATAGTAATTTTGATGTCAGAGCGATAAAAGCTCGGCTTTTAGAGCTTCTGGTTATCCTCTCACGTGCGACTATTGAAGCAGGTGCAGATCCTGCGGATACTTTTCGCTTGTCAGAGGATTTTATTTCACAGATTGAGCAATATTCCGATGTCGATCAGCTTGCGCTCTGGATATCAGATATTGTACGCCGATTTGTCAATCAGGCATTTGATTTAGCGCAGATAAAGCATTCTGATGTTGTATTTAAGACGACCAATTATATCAAAAGAAATTGTTCAGAGAAGCTGTCACTCGACTCTCTTGCCAAGGAAGTATTTCTGAGTAAATCATATCTCAGCAGTATTTTTAAGAAAGAAATCGGGATGAGTCTCACGGCGTATATTACAAAGGTGCGCGTAGAGAAAAGCAAAAAGATGCTCTTGGAAGATAATGCGAGTCTGGCGCATATATCCAGTCAGTGCGGCTTTAAAGATCAAAGTTATTTCACAAAAGTATTCAAAAAAGAGACCGGGGTTTCGCCCAAGCGGTTTCGGAATAATTATTTTGGGAGTAGGGACTGATGCCTTTAGGATCAAGATAAGGTTGAAGATGATCGTTACCGGTTCACTGTGTTACTTAAATTTTCTATTGACAACCTTATGAGCCTTGTTGTAGAATATCCGAGCAATGAGGACGATTAGCTCAGCTGGTAGAGCTTCCGCTTGACGTGCGGAAGGTCAGCGGTTCAAGTCCGTTATCGTCCACCACTGAAATCCCTTGCAGCCACAGCGGTTGTGAGGGGTTTTTGATTTTCTGAAGTTCTTCATATATTGTATTTGTCCCCGAAATTGCCCCCGAAAACTTTCGACTATTAATGTAATTGAAACTTTAAAAATTGAATGTATTCCGAATGTTCCGAGAATTTGCTGCCTTGCGCAACCGATTTTTGTGGTATATAATAATGCACTGTTAGACCAAAGAAACAGGAGGCCGGTGAGGTTGGAGTATTTTAATGCGGTGCTTAATCAAGTTGTAATTTTTATGATGATTATAATCGTTGGGTTTATAGTATTTAAGGTTCGAGCTCTTCCCGAAAGTGTGCTTCCGGCAATATCAATATTTTTTACCAAGATAGTTGTTACGGCACTGATCTTTATCAACACAGTAAATGGCGCAACCAGAGCGGAGATGATCAACACATTCTTTCTTACAGGTGTGGTTGCGATTGTGTATGTCTTTTTGATTAACACAATGAGGATTTTGCCTAAAGTATTGAAACTCCAAGGTGATCGGGCAAAAATATTTCCTGTGGCGTTTTCGTTCGGCAATGTTGGATTTCTCGGAATCCCGCTTCTTCTCGTGATTTTCGGGCAGCGGGGAATGGTTTTTGTCAACATGTTTGCGGTGATCGACTTGTTGTGTTTTTGGACATATGGTTATTCACAGACTTTTCCTGCCGGTCACAAGTTCAAATTATCATTAAGTACATTCAAAAAAATGTTAAATCCACCTCTGATCGCCATAATTTTGTCAGTGATTTTGATTTTTCTCGAAGTCAGAATGCCGCGTATTGTAACCAATGCCTTTGAAACTGTTGCAAATGCTGGACTTTCTTTGCCATTTGTATATGTTGGCGGAATGTTGGCGACAATGACGGATTCAAGTTTTTTGAAAAGAATCGAAATTTACATAGGGATTTTTGTGAAGATGCTCGTTTTCCCGATTTTGATTTTTGTAGTGATGACCGCATTTGGCATTGATCGAGACACGGCAATGGCCACATCAATACTGTTTGGATTGCCAACAATGGCGGTGATCCCGATGCTTGCCGGCACCAATGGTTCTGATGAGAAATATGCCACGTGTATCGTGCTTGTGACGACCATTGCAAGCTTGTTTACGTTGACATTTGTGACCTATATGGTTTCGGTAGTTTTGTAACTGTAAAATTGAAAAATTTTAAAAATTAGAGGTAAAGTCGATGGAAAAGTATATTGAACTGGCAAAGTCATTTGGTGTGGATCATGTGGTTGCTGTGCGGCCTGAGCATATTGTTTTTGATGATCGGACACTGCTTAAGTGTATGTTTGGATGCAGCGATTGGGGTAAGGGTTGCACATGTCCGTCGAGGGCGGGGGCACTGTCACTGGCTGATTATGAAAGAATGCTCAGAAAATATCGTACTGTGCTTATCATACACTCAACAGATAAAAAAATAGCACAAAAGGCATCGTTTGAAGTGGAGCGTACGGCGTATCTTGATGGTGATGCGCTTGCGTTTTCTATGTCCGATTGTGCGCTTTGTGCCGATTGTGCCGGGAGAGCAGGTGAGGCGTGCAGAAATGTTAAAATGGCGCGTCCGGCTTTTCATAGTGTTGGGATCGATGTGTTTGCGACTGCAAAAAAGCTTGGGCTTCCGTTAAAGGCACTCAGGGATGTAAATGAGCCGCAAAATTGGTATGCGGCGGTTTGGCTGGATAGTTAGTACAGCATATTACGAATACGTTATGCCCTGGTTTGAATAAGCAGCGCTAAAAGCCCCACGGAGAGATGGGTATTATAACTTCCGGGAGGTTATGGAAATGATATTATACTACTTATGGTTAATTTTGGTTGCGATACAAGGGCTTCTTTCGTATGGAACAGCATATAGGCTTACTAAAAATGGCGGAGACAATGGAGTTTCGCTATATGGGTGGCTTTTTGTTCTTGGTCTTGCGGCACTCGTTCCGGGATTGGGCATTTATTTGTGGCGTAGATATAGAGACTCCGATGATTATTTTGATCGGCAGCGGTATCAGCGAGATCATTTTTATACCCGAGGGAATCAAAGAACGAATTTGGATATAGTTGAGCATGGCAGATTTGGCGATTCAGAGTTGCAAGTCTCTGCAAACAGAGTGATAGAGCGTGTAGTTACGGATGCAAATAGGGATTGCAAGACGCGAAAGGGATGTGCACGTTGTCATACGCTTTATGATGCGATGTTGGATAGTTGTCCTGACTGTGGTGCAGTAGAGTAAGTGCAGTGCAGTTATGCATCGCACAACCGAGTACCCGGTGAACTGCAATGCAGCGCAAAGCGAAATGATGGGGAATCCAAAAATTTTCATGCATTGTGCAGTAGTATATGGTATAGTATCATTAGGCAGATGAGCCGTTAATGTGAAAGAGGATATAGAAAATGGATAAAGCAACATCATTGAGATTCCGGATTGCCGTAAAAGAGGACTGTGCACTTATTTTACAATTTATCCGTGAACTTGCAAAATATGAAAACTTGGAAGATGCCGTAGTGGCGACCGAAGAAGGGCTTGAAGATTGGTTGTTTAACACCCCATCAGCTGAGGTGATATTTGCGGTTGTTGACGATAAGGAAGTTGGTTTTGCGCTTTACTTTACGAATTTTTCTACCTTCCTCGGCAAAGCGGGATTGTATCTGGAAGATTTGTATGTACAGCTCCCATATAGGGGGCGGGGCATAGGCAAGGCGATGCTCAAGTATCTTGCAAAAATGGCTGTTGCATGTGAATTCGGACGGCTTGATTGGGCATGTTTGGATTGGAATAAAGACAGTATAGCGTTTTATGAATCTCTGGGGGCGGAAGCGCTGAGTGAATGGACAACTTATCGTCTTTCCGGTGAAACGCTTGAGGCTTTGGCTAATGCGCCGTAAGTCATTGTCAATGCACTTGCTTGAAAATAAATTTTAAAAAGGGGGTATATTATGATGTACACATGTAATGTATGCGGTTGGCAATATGATGAGGCTGCAGGCCTTCCCGACAAAGGTGTAGCTTCCGGCACAAAGTGGGATGATCTTCCCGATGATTTTGTTTGTCCGTTTTGTGGCGTAGGCAAAGAGGATTTTTCGAACTAGTATTTATTGAAAATGAGGTTTGGGCTCAAAATGAGCCCAAACCTCATTTTAATCAATCAGATGAGGAGGTTACAGCATGGACTTTGAATACACATTGAAACGCTCGAACAGAAAAACCGTTGCAATTCAGATTCACGATGGCATGGTAGAGGTGCGTGCCCCACATCATACGCCCATTGAGGCCATTGAGAGATTTATCCATTCCAAAACGGATTGGATCGATCAAAAGCTTTCCTATTCGATTGAACATACGCAAAGGCGTAAGTGTTTTGAGCTTCACTATGGTGATCACTTGCTGTATAGAGGTGAGTTATATCCGATTGTTGCAAAAGATGGCGATTTGGTAGGGTTTGATGATGGGTTTTATATACCGCCTGATTTATCGTCACCGGAGATTAAAGAGGCGGTTATACAGATATACAAGCTTTTGGCTAAGCGTGATATTACGGCAAGGGTGCGTGTGTTTGCTGATCTATTGAACCTCAGGCCGTCAACGGTCAGGATTAACAGTGCAAAGACGCGGTGGGGGAGTTGTTCGGCGAAGGGGCATATAAATTTTTCGTGGCTACTTATTATGGCGCAAGATGATGTGATTGATTATATTGTGCTTCATGAGCTTACGCATCTGGTGGAGATGAATCATTCTGCTGATTTTTGGGAGCAGGTGCGGGTACATATGCCGGATTATGAGGAGCGTAAGGATAAGCTCAAGGTGCTTCAACAAAGGTTAAATGATGAAGATTGGTAATTGTGAGGGTCATAGGGCATTCACGTTACATTCGCTAATTTTCTCCGCTATGCATCTCTACGCCGAATGCCCTGTGAACTGCAACGAGCGATGCGCTTAAAGGCATCCGGTGTTCGGATAATATTTGCGGTTTAAGCAAATTTATGTTAAAATACCATTCAAGATTTTTAATGAAAGCTGGGTAACAAATGGGCAAGAAAGTTGTTGCGGTTATTTTTGGCGGTTGTTCTCCGGAGTATGAAGTTTCGCTCAATTCATCTTTTTCGATCATCAATGCCATTGACCGTGAAAAATATGATGTAGTTCTGATTGGTATAACCAGACAGGGATCGTGGTTTAGGTACACAGGTCTTGTGGAGGATATTCCATCGGACAAGTGGCATAGCTATGATGCAGTGCTCACCCGAGCCTTTATTTCGCCGGAGCGTGGTTCCGGACTTGTCACGGTTAAAGATGGCGTGTTACAGGCGTTGCCTGTGGATGTTGTATTTCCGGTGCTTCACGGAAGATTTGGTGAAGATGGCACGATTCAAGGTCTATGTGAGCTTGCCGGTATACCCTGTGTCGGTGCCGGAGCTGCGGCCTCGGCATTATGTATGGATAAAGACAGGGCGCACAAGCTTGTGTCGATGGAGGGGATCAAGGTTCCGAAATCGGTATGCTTTGAATATGTTCCGACCGATGATGAAATATATGCTGCGGTGCAGGATTTAGGTTTTCCTGTGTATGTGAAGCCTGTTAAAGCCGGTTCTTCATTTGGGATTTCCAAGGTGGAAAATTCCGCTGCGCTCATTGATGCTGTAAGGCTTGCGTTTTTCTTTGATGATGCGGTCATTATCGAAGAAAATATTGATGGATTTGAGGCTGGTTGTTCAGTTGTCGGTAATCATACGCTGATTGTTGGCCGTGTTGATGAAGTGGAGCTCTCGGAAGGATTTTTTACTTTTGAAGAAAAATATACGCTCAAGACTTCAAAAATCCATACGCCTGCGCGGGTTTCCGAGGAAATGGAGCTGCGGCTTGTGGATGCGGCAAAAGTGATATATAAGGCGTTGGGTTGCCGTGGTTATTGCAGGATAGATGTTTTTGTTACTCAAGATAATGAAATTGTTTTTAATGAGGCAAATACTATTCCGGGCTTTACGGCGAAGAGTCGCTTTCCAAAGATGATGCAAGGGATTGGTATTGAATATCCGCAACTGGTGGATATGCTTATTGAGTTGAGTCTTGAAAATGAATAATGAAATCAAGCCATCGGATGATGGACGTGCTTGGGTTGAAATTGACTTGGATGCACTGGCTCATAATGCTTCGGAGATACGCTCACATCTGCCTGTTGGTTGTGCGCTTATGGCTGTTGTCAAAACAGATGCTTACGGACATGGCATGATCCGATGTGCACAGCGGCTTTGCGCTGAGGGTATAACGATATTTGGTGTTGCGACAATAGTTGAAGGCATACGATTGCGTGAAGCCATTGCGGATGTAGATATATTGGTTCTGGGATATACACATCCTAAAGATGCAAAATTCTTATATGAATATGCGCTTTCTCAAATTGTTGTCGATGGTGCTCATGCGCAGCAGCTCAATGACATGGGCTTTGAGTTGCGCGTACACATTGCCTTGGATACAGGTATGCACAGGTTGGGTATCCGGCCGGGGAATCTTGAAGAAATTGAAAGTGTGTTTTCGTGCAGCAATCTTAAGGTTGATGGCATCGCAACGCATCTTGCCTCGTCAGATAGCTTGGACAAAGCGGATGTGAAATTTACAAACTTTCAGATCGAGCGCTTTAACTCCATAATTGAAACACTCCGAAGCAAGGGCTATGATGTGGGTAAGCGTCATGCTCAAGCGAGCCATGGGATTTTCAATTTTTCTGAAATAGCGTATGATTATGCACGTGCGGGTATTGCCCTTTATGGGGCGATGGAGAACAATGATGATGTGTATATACAGCATAATCTGAGACCTGTGCTGTCTTTAAAGGCACTT
Source organism: Oscillospiraceae bacterium (assembly GCA_009781695.1). Classification (GTDB taxonomy): domain Bacteria; phylum Bacillota; class Clostridia; order Oscillospirales; family Oscillospiraceae; genus WRMH01. Next base: position 2,599 of record WQVH01000026.1, on the reverse strand, counting down.
ATTTCTCAAGTACGCTGGATTGGTGCGGGAGAGCGCATCAGTTATGGCGGGATTTATACGACGACCAAAGCGATTAAAATGGCAACTGTGGGCATCGGATATGCTGATGGCGTGCCGCGGCAAATGTCCGGTAATGATGGCATGTGCCTTGTTGGGGGGAAAAAGCTTCCGATACTTGGCCGCATTTGCATGGATATGCTGATGATTGATGTGACCGACCTGGAAGATGTCAAAGCCGGAGATATTGTGACGCTGATCGGGAAAGATAGCGGCGAAGAAATTAGATGTGAGGATTTTGCGGTGGCTTCGGGTACGATTTCAAACGATATCTTATGTAGGCTTGGAAGCCGGTTACCGAGGATATATTACTAATATTCCATTTTCGAAAGGGGATACAACATGGCACTTGGAGATTTTCAACTTTTTTCATGGAAGAGCAAAGAAACTTTGAAAAAAGAGCAAGAAGTATACGAAAAATGGGCATTCCCATATGGCACACAGCAGCGCGAAAATCTTGAAAAGCTGATGCGGGAAGTTTGCCCTAAAGAGCAACTGCCTTTTTTGATGATGGGATTTTTGACCTGCAAGGAGCTTTTTGAAAAAATTCTGGAAGGTGTCGAGTCGGAAGCGCAAGTCGTGGATAGACTCATAAACAAGGAAAAGAAATATAAAAATGTTATTTCAAAGCGCGAAATGACAAGATATGTTGCATTTGTTTTGGCGGATCGCAAGATTGATGAATCTTGTCAGTATCCGAGTGCGGATGAGATGCGAGAACACATACAGGCGCTTGACAATATGAAAGAAGACAAAAAAGGAAAATAAAATGAAGCAAGAAGGTTTAAAGGTCTTATTTATCTACCCAGATTTTCTCGAAGCGACAAAATTTGTAAAGAATCTGCCCGGTAACTATAGTGAAGGGCTAGCCTCCCTGTCCGCAGTCTTAAAAGCAGCTGGGCATAATGTATCTCTGTATCATCAATTATATATGCCTGATAGAGCAGAGTTTTTGCGTAAAATTGAAGCATATGCTCCTGATATTATCGGCATGAGCATCAGAACCAGTGCATTGAGTTTTGCCAAGCAGATGGCACAGTGGCTTGATGAGGCATTTCCGGATATTTTTGTTTGGGCAGGTATGTACCATCCGTCCCTTGCACCGGAAGAGGTGATCGCCTTGCAGGGCATAGATGCTGTGTGCATCGGTGAAGGTGAAATCGTCTGTTTGGATTTTGTAAATGATTATGCTGCACATGGCAGACCGAATCTTGAAACTGAAAGTTTTTGGATTAAAGATGCACACGGCGCTTTACACAAAAATCCGGTCAGGCCATTTATTGAGGATCTGGATACGCTTCCTTTTCCTGATTTAAGTATTTTTGATTATAGAAATCTTAAGAGCAATACTTTGCAAAATACAGCCGAGGTGATAGTCAGTAGGGGTTGTATTTATTCTTGTACCTATTGTGCCAATGCGCAATTGCGCAATATTTATCCTGAGAAAAAGGGGTATGCGCGTTTTAGAAGTCCTGAAAATGCCATCAAATTGCTTGAAAATGTTTTAGAAACTGATCCGAAGGTTGAGTGTTTTAGCTTTAATGATGCCATATTAAATGTGTATGAAGATTGGTTTTATGAGTTTACGGCGTTGTATAAGGCGCGAATCAAAAAGAAGTTTGTATGTAATGTGCGTGTTGAGTTGTTAAATGAGCGCATGGTAAAAGAGCTTGCAGATGCAGGATGTTATCTGATTACCATTGGGGTCGAATGTGGCAATGAGGAGTATAGGACGAAGTACTTGCACCGTTCTATGAAAAACGATCATATTGTAGAGGTGTCGCATTTGCTCAAAAATGCAGGCATTATAGTCAATTCATATAATCTGATTGGCTTGCCTCATGAGACATTGGCGCTTTCTTTAGAGACTGTGAAGCTCAATGCGAGAATGCATACGGACAATATTGTAGTCAGCTTTTTTGCTCCATACCCTTCTACCCGGCTTCGGGAGATTGCGCAGGAGGGCGGATTTCTTGATCCTACGGTAAATCCCAAAGACCCGGTTCAACTGCGTATGCCGGGGTATAAAAAGAGTGATATGTTCTATATCCGTTATAGCTTCATGAAGCTGATGAGGCAGTATCGAGGTTTGTATACCAAATATTCAGGTGAGCGTCTTGCGCAGGAAGTTAAGAAGTTGGATGATCAGATTTTGTCCGGCAGTCATCCCAGAGCGCTCATCGGGGCTTTCCGCCGTCAGTATCACTGGGCGAATGTGAAGGTCAAAAGAGCGGCCGCACGACTTTTGCCGTCTGTGTATAAGCGCTTACGGGCGCTCAGAGATAAAAAAGCCGCAGGGAAGTAGCTGGCTAGCTATTTCAAACCAATACAGTCCTTCTATATGTTAGGGTGATGGTGCAATCTTGTTTAAGATTGCACCATCACCCTAAGCTCATCCATCACCTGAGCAAAAGACAAACCATTTTCTCGTGCAATCTTCGCAATATCTTCATACTCCATCTTGGTCTTTGTAATCCCATATCCCTGCGCCGTCTTTCTTCTGATGGAGCCGTATGCCGTCTGCACCTCGTCAGACACCCGG
>WQVH01000025.1 GCA_009781695.1 Oscillospiraceae bacterium | reverse complement strand
CCTCTTTTTCGTTATGGACAAGATTTGTCAGGCGTAGAGATTTTAACTGGTGGGAGACCGCAGATTTCGTTATGCCCAGCAATACCGCAAGGTCGCAAACACACATGCGTTCTTTTGATAAAGCCCACATGATTTTCAGACGTGTAGGATCTGCAAACATTTTATAAAGATTTGACAATGCACGAAATTGTTTGCTTTCCGGCATTGCGTCTTTCACACGAGCGATTACTTCTTCGTGAATGGCGTGACAATCGCAAGTATCCTGTGTCTGTTTCATTGATGTATACCTCCGGTGCATAGTTGAACGGTTGCTCAACCGTAGGCTATACTTTAGCATCATTGTTGGGTTTTGTCAACATTGTTTTTTCAAATTACAAATAAGGGTGTGTTGAATTGAGAATGGAGAATTGAGAGAGGAGAATGAAAAGCTATAACGGGTCTCGAATTTACTTGCATACAATTTGTCTTTTTGTGCAGCATTCGCTTATTTATGTTGGTCTTTTCGTGCAGCATTCGTTTGTTTGTGCTGGTCTTTTCGTGCCATAATCGCTTATTCACACTTGTCTTTTCGTGATGGTTATGATATGGTTCAATTGGCAGAACATAGAAAAGAACGGAGATGGCACGATGAACACCTTGAAAAGAAAAATATATGATGATCTGCTCGCATGGAAAAAGAAGCGCAACGGAGCTACTGCATTGATGATTGACGGTGCGAGACGAGTTGGGAAGAGCTTTCTCTGTGAACAGTTTTCAAAGAACGAATATAAGAGCCATATTATAATTGATTTCGGTAACGCACCGAAAGATATTTTGGATGTGTTTGAAAACGACAGTTCAAATCTTGATTTGTTTTTCGCAAAACTATCTGCTTTCTATTCAAAGACACTCTATAAAAGAGATTCTGTCATTGTGTTTGACGAGGTACAGCAGTTCCCCCGAGCTAGGCAGCTCATCAAATATCTCGTTGCCGACGGCAGATATGATTTTATCGAAACAGGTTCCTTGATAAGGCTTAAAAAAAATGTTCAGGATATTATTATCCCATCCGAAGAAGAGCATATTGAAATGTTTCCGCTTGATTTTGAAGAATTTTTGTGGGCATTGGGAGACGAGGCAACCGCTCCGTTAATCAAACAGTGCTTTGATTCAAGAGCTGCATTAGGTCAGGCACTTCATAGAAAGATTATGAACGATTTCCGACAATACATCCTTGTGGGTGGAATGCCGCAAGCGGTGCTTGAATATGTGACAACGAAAGATTTTGAAGCGGTGGATGCCGTCAAACGACGGATTTTAAAGTTGTATCGTGACGATGTTTCCAAGTTTGCACAGGGTTACGAGGATAAGGTTTTTGCCATATTTGACGGAATTCCCAGTCAACTGTCAAAGAGCGGGAAGAAATATCAACTGTCCTCCATTTCAAAGCAGGCTCGTTTCAGAAGCTACGAGGACTCTTTTGTTTGGCTATATGAAGCTATGGTCGTCAATACATGCTTTAACGCAACCGACCCTAACGTCGGGCTTGCACTAAGTGCAGACTATTTGACTCAAAAATGCTATATGGCTGATACAGGGCTTTTGATAACCCATGCCTTTATGGACAGTCCTTATATAGAAAACGAATTATACAAGGCGATTCTCTTTGATAAATTAAATATCAATGAAGGCATGGTGATGGAGAATGTCGTCGCTCAAATACTGCGGAGAAACGGTCATAAGCTCTATTTTTATTCCCGGAATGACAAAGAACAGCGTGAAAATCATATGGAAATTGATTTTCTTATAACCGAGAAGAAAAAAATCGCACCGATTGAAGTTAAGTCCGGTCGCTATGCATCTCATTCTTCTTTGGATAAATTCAAGAAGAAGTTTTCGTCCAAGCTTGGGGACGCATATATCCTTTACACCAAGGATGTTATGGTGAAAGATAATATCATCCATCTGCCGGTTTATATGGCGATGTTTTTGTAAGACTTTAGACTTGAAAATCTACTTAAAAGTGTTGTCAATAATTTCAAGTGCCTTTTTTGATAGCTTTTGCTTATCACCTAATGCCCATATTGCAACATGAGTATCAAGTAAATACTTCATTACATATACTCCTCAAAAATGTCTAGGGGTGCATTAAAATCATCCGCCATCCACATGGAATTAGACATGATTCCATATTCGAATGGAGGTCTGACACTTGAAGCACGACTAGAAGAAGGCATAGAAAAAGGCATAGAAAAAGGCATGGAAAAAGGTATGGAACAAGGTGTTGTTGAGTCTGCGATAAAATTCCTCAAAAAAGGAATGTCGCTTAGCGAAGTAACTGAAACTTTGGAATTATCTGATGATCTGGTAAGGCAATTGGAAGATATTCTGGTCTAAATAGTCGGCAACGCTTACCCTCTTCGTGCACGAAGAGGGTAAGTGCTTGCTTGACGGTCGTGTGATCGAGCAAAACCACATGCCTAAATTTTTAATATTTTTTCGAAACATTCAAAACATTTTTGCCGTCTAAGTTGTATTACTGATGAGAGGGGTGAGATGATGAGTGTTTCTTTGTTGCGTACGAATGAAGAAATAACAGAGATTTACATCCGCTATGTCTCTACCGTTTACCGTGTTGCACTGATGATGCTGAAAAATGTCGCGGAGGCAGAAGATGCGATGCAAACAGTTTTTATTAAATTAATGACAGCCAATACGGACGTTAAGAGCGAGGAACACCTCAAAGCATGGCTGATTGTGACCACGCAAAACATCTGCAAAAATGTGTTTAAAAGCCGGTGGTATTCAAAAAAAGTGGATTATGAGCATATACCGGAGCAATCCTGCTTGCCCGACACAGACACAAATGGAGTTTGGGAAAAAATCACAGCGCTGGACGAAAAGCACAGACTGCCCATCTATCTGCACTATTACGAAGGATATAAGACCGAGGAAATTGCGAAAATGTTGGGTGAAAATCACGCCACAGTGCGCACACGCTTACGGACAGCCAGAGCAAAGTTAAAGCTCATATTTGAAGAGGAGGGCGTAACGCCATGACAAAAAAAGATATCAATGATTGTTTTGACCAAGTCGTCCCGACTCAAAGTCAGAAACAAAAAATGTTAGAAGCTATTTTAGCGAGTAATAAAGGAGGAAATTTAACAATGAAACGTACATCAAGAAGATTGCCTAAGTTAGCGGTTGCTGCGATTATCGTTGTAGCCATTGCCATTTCTACGACGGCGGTTATTGCAGGCTATAATATTTGGAACGAATTTACACTGGCACGTCCGCTTGCCGAACCGCAAGGAGAAATTGTAGTGAATAATGTGATTATCCCAGCGCCGAAGCCGTATCTTGTAGTCAGAGATGAAAATGATTTGGTTGAGCTGGTCAATATTTTGGGGCTTACCATGGTTCCGGTTGAGCCGATAGCGCAAGCGTTGGGTTATGAAGTGCTTTGGAACGAAAGCATTCAGGGGTATGAGGTCGGTGGTGCATCGTTTGCTCTGGATGATGTCACAGTGCAGGTGGGTGATATGAGCTTTGAGTTGTTGCTTGCACCTGTTATGACCGATGGTGTGATCTTTATTCCTTTGACATTCTTCAGAGATGCACTGGGGCAGACGGTGTATACATTTGAGGGACAGGTGGTTATTGAGACTTATAGTGATATGTTTTAGTACACTCGTAATGTTGCATGAAACCCATAAGGCAAAATGTAAAAGGAGCGCATCTGCGCTCCTTTTAATAAGTAAAACTGAATTTAAAATTAGAGGGGTCTGACATTGACTGCACGCAATTTGCTGCTGTCTTTGGGATCAGGCTCTGAATCGTAGCTTACTTTTTGACCTTCGTCAAGAGTTCTGTAGCCATCAGTTTGGATTGCTGAGAAATGCACGAATACATCGCCTCCGCCATCATCGTTGGAAATAAATCCATATCCTTTTTCTGCGTTGAAAAATTTGACTGTACCTGTGTTCATATGGTACCTCCTAAGAAATATTCTTCTGGCATAGAGAAAATCCCACGTGATTGTCAGACGAAAATTATTGACTGACATCAAGTGAGACTAATAATCATACGTGCAGAATTAGATACAGTTTATCACTGATTTTGTAAAAGCCAATGAAAATATTTGATTTTGAGCCTTTTTTGTGAAAAAACATACCATTTCGTTATATGTAAGGCGGTGTAAGAGACATTTCCCAAATATGCCTTATTTATCTCTTCTCCGCAACTCCTTAAATATACCTATGATACATATCGGTAATGCTTCAATTTCTTTGTTGTTATAAAATACTGAATCATATTCAGCATTTAGCGATTGTAAAACAATACCATCAACGTGCCTGATAATCTTTTTAAATGTTGCGTCTTCTCTGCCCACAGTTACGGCACAATGGGAGCCACTATTACATGTTGTTGCCTTGCGGAAAATAACAATATCATTTTCGCGGTATTCTGGAGTCATACTTGCATCGCAAACTTTGAGTGCGAAGTATTCTTCATCACTCATCGTTCGCTCAATGGATATTTCTTCGTACTCTTCTGCGCTTAAAGCTGTGTCCGGAGAAAACTCAGCCGGAATGCGACTGAATACCGGAACTAGGATGTTTTTTTTGTTAGGCTGCGAAACATTGCTTTTGCAAAGCAAGTAATCAGAAGTTACTTCAAAATAGTCCATTAATTTTTCAATTGTTTCTCTTGCAAGAGGGATAGCCCCTGATTCGTATTTTGAAACAGCAGGACGTTGTACATTTAGAATTTGCGCCAGATCCTCTTGACTTATCCCTTTGGACTTTCTCAATTCTTGAATACGATTCATAGACACCGCCTCTCATGGTGAATTATAGAATGTTCTTATTTGGAACACAATGCGACGTTCCTGATTGGAACAAAATTGGAAAAAGGTATAATCGACCTTCGAAATAGTTCTTGACTAGAACTCGGCATTGTGCTACTATACTTTTGATTTATACATCATAAAAATGTTGCAGGATGGCGTCCTGCCCAACTGTTAACGACACGTTCCACCTTTGCGTTTCCCCATTAATCTACCCAATTTAACACCCTAATTATCCTAAGCGTTTCTCGCCGTGCAAGTAGTGCAGGCATGTCGCATTTACCATCGAACCATATTCGGAATTGCCTCCCAGCATCCAAGTATCAACGGTGTCAAGGAAAATTAGGGTTGTTATGCGTATATTGATAAAAATAATTAAGGTGCAAAACCCATAGGCCCATTGATACACTACACTAGGAGAAGTGAAGCACTCACGTAGATTAAAAGATACTGGAATAGATAATTCTTTGAAAAACTTATGGATACTTTTTGTGCCGTTACTTTTCATAGGCATCCTTGTGGCAATTTTCATCGCACGAGCTTGATGTTGCGATTTGATTCTGCATAGAAATAGCAGTCAATAGGAGACATGAATGGAAATATCTGAAAGGTTAAGACAGGTTATATGAAAGTATTAAAGGGGTTTCTGATAGGGCTTATGGCTGTGTTTTTTGGGATTAACATATTAGAATTATTTTTCTCAGTGAATATGTTCATCATTTCCGATGCGACATCTGTTCCGATAATGGCATTGTTGGGGATGTCGTTATCGCTCGATTGGAAGATTCGCAAACCGGAGTTTTGTCATGTCTGCATTTTCAGGTGAAATATCTGAAATGATGGTGGAGGTAATTCGGGAAGTGCCGGGTTTTTCAGGTTGAATATTGAGCCTGATGTAAATTTTTTAGTCAGCAGATCGGGGGCAAAATTTGTCTTGTCAAACGGAACGGCAGTAGAAGCGAGGATAATATATGACGAGGTAACCTATTTTGATTATTTGCCTGAAACGATTGGCGTATTGACAAGGTGATTGCACATTTAATCTACAGTTCGGAATCTCTGATTTTTGTATTTCGCAGTGATTTAGGCATAATGATGGAGTGTGGATATTATGCGAAAAATATTTTCAACTATTCGGAATTTTAATTATTACACAGTGACCGTTTTATGGATATTGGGAATGGCGACAATATTTGTTTTTCCGCAACTGTCACCATTATTTATTCTCTTTTGGGGTTTAGGTGCGTATGGCATTAATATCTGGGTTAATTTGATTATACTGAAGAAAAATCCGGACTATAAGCCTAAGGTGCACAAGAATCCGATATTGCGTCTTGTCTTTGATCAACAACCATTTAAACTATTGCTTTTGATTGTTATTTTGTGTATGGGTCTAATGATTGCATCTTTTGCTATTATGGCGGCTAATCTTCGCATTATATTTGGCGGTTGAGTTAGATGAGGTGGATTTCAAATGGAGCGTATCCTAAATAAGCTGACGGGTAAATTTATGAAATATTCAAGAAAATTTGCGGTTCTTCTGCTCCTGTTTTTTATGCTCACTGAGCTTAGTCTGATGGGCATATATGCGCAAGAGTATCCTGAACCGCCGGAAGAAGACATTCCGGCAACATCAATAACCTATATTGACTTAGGCGACTATCAAGCGCAGATGTACTGAGGGAGTTGTTTGGCACGAATAGGACACTTAGGGTGAGATTTCCAGCGTATTCAATTTTCATCATTGGAACGGATATTAGAAATGCAAATAATGAGTTATTAACACGTGTTGAGCTTACTGAAATGGATCATGGGCTGGAAATGGTTATAAACGATGGACAACATTTGCCTGGAACTGTGCATGTGCAGGTTTTTGAAGATACAGATTTTAGGTTCCTCTATCTCTATAACGAAAATAGCGGTAGATATGAGCTGATCAGCGGCGGTGTGCATGGTGAGAATTTATTTTCGGTCGCATATGGAGGCAGGTGTTTGCTTACGAGTAGCAGGATTTCAAATGCAAATGTCAATTGGGTGCTGATAGGGGTGATTGTAGCGGTGTTTACTATCGGCGGGGGTGTTGCCTATATTGCTGTCAAGAAAAAACATTGGTTTTGGTAAGCCATGGTTGTCACATAAAAAAGAGAGTGTATCTCTACTTTCGTTTTGATACACCCCCAGATTTGAGTGTGGGTAAAATTTATGTGTAAATCAATTTTGTGCGTATAGTTACAGTATTCTGTCAAAAAGATAACATTGTGCGAATAATCGGTGTTTTTATTCCGAACGGATTATTCTGAATACCCCACTACTTACACTTTTTAAGCAGCGCTTCCCATTTTTGGTCAATGGCGTTTTGCACATCTTCGATCATCCATTCGGCACCGGGTTTGAACATATGGCTAAAACGGCCTTGGAGTCTGAGATAATCTTCGATGGGCAGTTTGTTTTTGGGTTCGTAAGAAAGCTTCCACTGACCTTCGATGACCTCATAGAGCGGCCATACACATGTCTCTACCGCAAGATTACAGATCGTCATGAGCTCAGCCGGATCATAACGCCAACCGCGGGGACAGGGCGCCAGAATGTTCATAAATGCAGGTCCCGGAGTGTATATGGCTCTGTGCGACTTTTCATGCAAGTCTTTGAAGTTTTTGGTGAAAGTGGTCTGGGCAACATATGGGATATTGTGCGCAACCATAATCGCAGTAAGATCCTTTTTGCGCTGCTGCTTGCCCGGTAGCACCGAACCAACCGGAGCTGTTGAAACCTCAGAAAATTTGGGTGAGGACGATGAACGCTGGATTCCGGTATTCATATAGGCCTCATTGTCGTAGCAGACATAAACCATGTCATGTCCGCGCTCCATTGCACCGGAGAGACTTTGCAGCCCGATATCATAAGTGCCGCCATCGCCGCCAAAGGCGATGAATTTGTAAGTTTCGTCCATACGTCCTTTTCTCTTGAGCGCTTTGTAAGTGGCTTCCGCTCCTGAAATTGAGGCGGCCACATTTTCAAATGCTGAGTGCACAAAGCTCTCTTGCCAGGCGGTAAATGGGTAGAGGAAACTCGAAACCTCAAGACAGCTTGTTGCGGCTCCACAGCATGAGCGGTCGCTCTCGTCAAGCGCACGGAGCACTCCGCGCACAGCGACACCTGCACCACAACCGGCACATAAACGGTGTCCGCCCACAAAACGTTCCGGTTTGGCTGCTTCAACTTTTAGATTATATGCCATGACTATACCCCCCTCACGCCAACATGGCGATAGATTTTGCCGAGATGACCTGTCCGGACTATTTCATCAAGCGCACTGTATACGTGTTTTAAATCCTCAACACGCACATCGCGACCGCCCAGACCATAGATGAAGTTGATGATTTGAGGGCGGGTTTCTAAATCGTAACACGCATTGCGGACATCTGCGAAAACCGGACCGCCGACAGCGGAGAAACAGTCGGACTTATCCATGACCGCCACCGCCTTGAGATGGCTGAGTGCCTTTTTGATCTCATCTATCGGGAATGGACGAAATACACGTAGCTTGAGCACGCCGACTTTTTTACCTTGCGCACGCAACTCGTCACAAACGTATTTTGCGGTGCCTGCGGTGGAATTGAGGACGACGATGGCACATTCGGCATCTTCCATTTTATATTCTTCAAAAAGTCCGTATGCACGCCCTGTAAGATCCGCAAATTCTTTGAAGACGTCCAGAATGACTTTTTTGGATTCAATCATAGCATGAGCACGCTGATAAGCATGTTCAAAATAAAATTGCGGTGTATCCAAAGGGCCGACAGAGATGGGCTTGCCGCCCAGAAGAGACGATTGCGGAGTGTATGTGCCGACAAATTTTGCCACGGCATCATCTTCTAAAAGTTCGATATTCTCTATGGCGTGAGAGGTGATAAAGCCGTCTTGGCAGACCATGACCGGAAGCATTATATCTTTGTGCTCTGCGATGCGTACAGACATGATCTGATTATCATAGGCTTCTTGATTGTTTTCTGAGTAAATCTGAATCCAACCGCTGTCTCGTGCGCCCATAGAATCGCTGTGGTCATTGTTGATGTTGATGGGGGCGCTCAGCGCACGGTTTATAAGCGCCAGTGTTACCGGCACGCGAGAGCCGGACGCAACATATAGAAGCTCCCACATGAGTGCCAGGCCGCAGGCTGAGGTGGCCGTTGCGGCACGTGCGCCTGCCGCTGCTGCGCTGATACAAGCCGACATGGCGCTGTGCTCTGATTCTACAGCGACAAATTCGGTCTGCACAACACCGTCTGCGACAAATTGTGAAAAATATTGCGGGACTTCTGTGGATGGTGTGATGGGATAAGCTGCCATGACATCCAAGTCCATCTGTTTAAATGCTACTGCAACGGCTTCGTTGCCGGAGAGTCTTTCACGAATGGCCATTACTTATCCTCCTTTTCAAAAGTGATTGCATCAAAGGGACACACTTTGTAGCAAACGCCGCAGCCTTTGCAGTGCTTAAAGTCAAAATCAGTGCGTTTGCCGTTTTCTATGATAATCGAAGAATCAGCGCAGACGGGGAAGCATAGGAAGCACTGTTTGCATTTTTCTTCAATCCAGCTGGGAACGAAGGTGCGCCAGTCGCCGGTGTTTACCTCAAGAGATGTTCCGCCTTTGAGCATGATTCCGCCGTGCGATACTTCATTCCATGTTTGATTGAGTCTTGCGTCTTTTACATAAATCATAATCCTTTAACCTCCTGCATGGAGCGCCTAAGTGCGTTCATATTGCCCTCAATGACCGAGGTTTTGTTTGCAAATTTGTGGTGCATGGATTGCTCCATATCTGTAATGAACCGGTCTTCCGGGATAATGCCGCTGACTTTGACCACGGCACCTAGCATTGGGGTGTTTGGAAAATTTTTGCCCAGTTCTTCTTCGGAGATTTTTCCGGCATCGATGGTGTATACGGCGCCTTCATAACCTGCGAGCAGGTGTCGGAGTTCTTCCGGTGATTTAGATGAGTTAATCAGGATTGCACCGTTTCTTTTGAGTCCGCTGGTTACATCAACGGCTGTCAGCAGTGTTGGGTCTACGACGACAACATAGTCCGGTTCATAGATGTTGCAATGCAACAAGCAGCGAGTGTCACTGATTCGGTTGAATGCAGTAATTGGCGCACCCATTCTTTCAGGGCCGTATTCGGGGAATCCTTGCACATATTTCCCCGTGTTGAATGCTGCGTCGGCCAATAAGAGGGACGCAGTTTTTGCGCCCTGTCCGCCTCGTCCATGCCAACGTATTTCTACCATATTTGACAAGACTTTAACCACCTTTCAATAAAAATTGACAAAAAAATAAGATGAAAATACAAATTGATTTTATCGCATGGGCCGGATTGTGTCAATTATAGGAATTGTGTAGTAGAGAAATCATATAGGTATATTAAAATGTTCCTATTGCGAGATCATGGGAGGATTTTTGTGTTGTAACTTTATAATTGACAAGACATTCCAATTAGGCTATTCTTTATGATGAAATGTAACCTCATGTGAGGTATTGTGACATACACAAGGGGGGCGTCATGTCTTTTAAGGAAAAAGTTTTGTCTGCTTTGGAAAAGCAAAATGAAAAAATGGATTCAGTAAGCAATATGTTTCAAGAATATGCGCATAAAATCAACAGTCAAGAGCAGGTGATTGAAGCGCTTACCGCACAGTTGCAAGAGCAGGAACTGGCCATCACCAAGCTCTATACGCTCATGGGGAGGGCTAATGCGAATCCTCTAAACCGTACAGCTCGGCAAGAACAAAAAGAAAATAATCTTTCAGGTGCTCAAAAAGCCGGTGAATCGAGAGAAGGATTTAGCCGTCAATACTTAGAAACATTAGATGCGCTGGATGCGCTAGATGCTATGTTTAATAAAACTGAGCAGGCGACACAGTAGGTATTGTCGTCTGAGCGATTTATTCCACTGGGTCTACACCGGGTCACATATATGCTGCTATGATAACCGAGATGCTTGATGATCTCGGTTTGTTTGGGTTATGACACTGTCAATTTTTTCACGTTGTTGCGTTGCGTGATTCTATATATTGTGGTACAATGCTTTCAAAGTTAAATAAAGAGCAGGAGTGAATGAATGACTCACAATGCGTTAAATATAAATAATATGAGACTGGCTGTGCTGATTGATGCAGAAAATGTCCCGCGCTACAGCATTAAGAGCGTTATGGCGGAAATTGCGATATATGGCACACCGACAATCAAGCGGATATATGGAGATTGGACCAGTCCGACGATTGCCGGATGGAAGATTTCGCTTCTGGAAAATGCAATTACCCCGATACAGCAATACAGTTATACCACGGGCAAAAATTCCAGTGACTCTGCCATGATCATTGATGCCATGGATATTCTCTACACGGAGAAGACGGACGGCTTTGTCATTGTATCCAGTGACAGTGACTTTACGAGACTTGCGATTCGGCTGCGTGAGGCAGGGCAGTGGGTCATTGGCATCGGTGAGAAAAAAACTCCGAGCGCATTTATTGCGGCATGTGATAAATTTACATACATTGAGGTCATATGCGAAGACGATGAAGAAGCGCGGTGCGAAAATGATGGAGGAGACAATAGGATTTATGCGCATCAACGTGCGAAGCGCAAATATACAACCAAAATACCCGCCCAAAAAGTTCCGGAAGATATCGTGCAGCTTATAGCGGACTCCGTTGCGGCATTGGCAGGGGACAATGGTGCTGCATTTATGGGTGAGCTCGGCAATTTGATTTTGAAGAAGCAACCGGACTTTGACCATAGGAACTTTGGCTATATGAGTCTTTCGGCTATGGTCAAGTCAATCGATCGCTTTGAGACGGAGTTTAGACAGACTACCGATCCGAATATCAAGCATGTCTTTGTGCGAGACAAGGAAGCCACATGAGTTTCGGGCTGAGTACGCATGATTCAAGAGTCAACATTCAAAGGGAAAATACAGGGAAAAAGCGCAAGCGTAAGAGGCGTGCGCGTCCTATACTGCTGCTGATTTTTGTTCTGGTTATAGGTGCATTGTTGCTCGATAGCAACCTTAGGCTGGTCAAAACTGAATATGAGCTTTTTTTTCCGAATTTGCCGGAAAGTTTTGATGGATTCCGAATCGTTATATTGGCCGACGTCCATGCTGCCGTCTTCGGAGAGGATAATGAAAGACTGATATCCATGGTGGAGGATGCAAGACCGGATATCATTGCAATAGCGGGGGATTTCGTTGACAATTATGGACGCTTGGGTCGTGAAGCACAACTGGCGGTGGCAGAAAATATTTTGATAGATATCACGCCCATTGCGCCGGTGTACTATGTTACCGGCAATCATGAATGGGAAGATGGCTTAATTTGGCCGTTTTTGGACATATTAAATGAGCATGGAGTTTACGTGTTGCGCAACAGGTTTGTGCACCTCTTCAGAGGCGATGACATGATTATTTTGGCGGGAACTGACGATCCTAACGGTCCTGCCGATATGATCAGGCCTGAGGAGCTTGTCCGAAGGATACAATATGCAGTGCCGGATACGTTTACCGTCATGCTGGAACATAGAAATCACAATCTGGGACTGTACAGTGCGTTGGGTGTTGATCTTGTGCTCAGTGGGCATACACATGGCGGCTATATCAGGCTGCCTTTTACAGATGGTTTGCTTGGAACAAATAGAGACTGGTTTCCGTCATATACGTCCGGGTTGTATACTCAAGGCGGCACGAAGATGCTTGTTTCACGAGGCATTGGAAACCATCTATTCATACCCAGATTTCTGAACAATCCGGAAGTTGTGGTAGCGATTTTGAGAACTGCTTAGGAAAGCAAAAGGGACGATACAGATGATACAATTTGATGATTATAAACAGAGGATAAATGGCCTGCGACCTGTGATTGATAACTTGAGCATTGCGCTAAAATTGGATGAAACTGATAGAGAGCTACAGCGGCTTGAAGCGGAGAGTGCGCAGGAGAATTTTTGGACGGATTTAGAAAATTCGCAAAAAGTATTACAGAAGATCAAGCAGCTGAAAACAAAACGGCAGAAATTCGATGCGCTTGAAGGCGCATGGGAAGATGTCATGGCGCTGTGCCAGATGGGTATTGAAGAAAAAGATGAGAGCCTGTTATCAGAACTTGAGGCAGAGTTTAAGATTTTTTCTGCAAATCTTGAGACGGCAAGGCTTGAGACATTGCTCTCGGGTGAGTATGATTCTTGCAATGCGATTGTGTCATTTCACGCCGGAGCGGGTGGGACTGAAGCGCACGACTGGGCATATATGCTCTATCGTATGTATACACGTTGGGCAGAGCGGCATGGAATGGAGTATAAGCTCTTAGATTGGCTCAGTGATGATGAGGCAGGTATAAAGTCTGCGTCCATTGAGATTGAGGGTGAAAATGCTTATGGATACCTCAAAGGGGAAGCCGGAGTCCATAGGCTGGTTCGCATTTCTCCGTTTGATTCATCCGGGCGACGGCATACGTCATTTGCTGCGGTGGAGGTAACGCCGCTGATTTCAGATGATATTGAGGTTGAGATCAGGTCTGATGATTTGAAGGTAGATACATACAGGGCATCGGGTGCAGGCGGTCAGCATGTCAATAAGACTGAGAGTGCTGTGCGGATTACTCATATGCCGACAGGGCTGGTGGTAGCCAGCCAGATGGAGCGCAGTCAGCATCAAAATAGAGAAATTGCTATGCGGATGCTGCGGTCGAAGCTTATGGAGATTAAAGAGCGGCAGCATCTTGATAAGATTGAGGATATAAAGGGTGAACAGATGAAGATAGAGTGGGGCAGTCAAATCCGCTCATATGTGTTCATGCCTTATACGTTGGTTAAAGATAATCGTACCGGTGTTGAAAATGGGAATATAAATGCCGTCATGGATGGTGACCTTGACGGTTTTATCAATGCTTATTTGGCTAAAGGCGGTTAATACAAGTTACACACAGGGGTATTGCTAATGATTTTTGTTGTTTTGCTCGGAACGGGTCTCGTCGCCCTACACTTCGCAAAACAAAAAAACCATTAGCACGCCCCTTGATGGTCTGTGCTCTGGAAAACACAGGTTAGGGTTACCGGGTGGAACACTAGCCCTGACTTGTTGATTGTCTGAACTGACTTGCAAAATGTTCAAATGAATCATGTTCAATGGCATTGCGCATCTTGGTCATGAGCGTGTTGTAATAATAGAGATTGTGGATCACAGAAAAGCGCATGGCCAGCATTTCTCCGGATTTAAACAAATGGCGCAAATAAGCACGACTGTAGTTTTGACAGACGGGGCAGTCGCAATCGCTGTCAATTGGGCTACTGTCGTTTTTGAAGCGCTCATTATTGATGTTGATACTTCCGATGCCGCTCCATGTGAAAAGGCGGCCATGTCTGCCGTTTCTGGCAGGCATGACGCAGTCAAAGAAGTCGATTCCTCTTGCTACAGCTTCTATGATGTTGCGTGGGGTGCCGACACCCATCAGGTATCGCGGTTTGTTTTCGGGCATATGCTCCTCTACGATTTCGACGGTTTCATACATTTGCTCGGTCGTCTCGCCGACGGCCAGCCCGCCAATTGCATATCCGGGTAAATCAAGTGCCGCAATTTGCTTCATGTGTGCAATTCTGATATCGGCATAAGCTGCGCCTTGATTTATGCCAAATAGGACTTGATTAGGATTTTTTATGCGCTCCATTTCCTCTTTGCAACGTACCAGCCAGCGATAGGTCATGGCGCATGATTTTTCCACATAATCGCGTGGTGCGGGGATTTCGATGCATTCGTCAAATGCCATGGCAATATCAGAGCCGAGATTGGATTGTATGCGGATGCTGTCTTCCGGAGACATGAAGAATTTGCGGCCATCAACATGTGAGCTAAATGCAGCGCCTTCCTCTGTGATCTTTCGAAGACTTGCAAGTGAAAAAATCTGAAAGCCACCACTGTCGGTCAAAATCGGACCATCCCAGTTCATGAATTTGTGTAGACCGCCTTGTGTGCGGATCAAATCATCTCCGGGGCGGACATGTAGGTGATATGTATTTGAAAGTGCCACTTGGCAGCCGACTGTTTTGAGGTCGTCTGCGGAGAGGGCGCCTTTTATTGCGGCTTGGGTGGCAACGTTCATAAATACCGGGGTCTGGATTGTGCCGTGAGATGTGATAAATTGACCTCGGCGAGCTTTGCCTTGTTTTTTTGTCAGATTAAACATATTTTTCACACTTTTCAAAGAAGATAAATAACACAAGACGCCTTATACGCTAAGGCGTCTCTTCAGCGAAGACTGAGCCGCCATGCTAAAAGCGGCAGTTCCTTTTACGTATTCAATGTACCATAGTGCACTGTTGCTGTCAATGATTTTGAATTGAAAAGCGTTTTGGAATTTGTGTTTAGGTTACTGTACACTCCCCTCAATCGTGTTAATCCGCAACATAACGAGCGTAGCAGTAACGGCTGCACGCTTATTACCATCAAAAGTTTGATAACACCCCATAACAGCGGATTCAAGCAACTGCCTGTCACGAACTCCGGGCAAACCGCCGATTGTGGCAATTAGCTTTTCTTGGAACGCACTTGAGGGCACAAACTATCCGCCGGATACTCACGCTATGGTCTGCAATTTAGAAGATTCTCTACTTCGCCGTTACAATTTTCCTTGACTACGTCAATTTTGAGGAGGTGGCAAATATGCTGGCAAGAGAGTACAGCTTCGAAGAGGAGCTTGAAGCACGCCTAGAAGAAGGCATGGAAAAAGGCGTAAGAAAAGGTATGGAACAAGGTGTTATTGAGTCTGCGATAAAATTCCTCAAAAAAGGAATGTCGCTTAGCGAAGTAGCTGAAGCTTTGGAATTATCTGATGATTTGGTGAGGCAATTGGAAGATATTCTGGCTCAACCCTTGTTTAAAGAAGCTATTACGCAATAAGTAAGCGGAAATGGTGAAATCACAAAATGTGATTTCACCATTTCCACTCTTTTTATGATGAATTTACTCAGTTGTAAGACTTGCCGTTCTATCCGTCATTCTGAACGTCAGTCGCAAAATAACCGGAGTTTGACTAGTCATACGATATGGTAGCCTGGAAAGTGACTAAATCAAAGTTTGTATTTCCCACCGATGACTCATTGTTAAAAATGCTCTATCTTGCGATGGTTGATATCACAAAGAAATGGACAGGTCGCAGACGAGATTGGGGCGTTATTCATTCTCAACTTGAAATCTTTTTTGAGGGGCGAATGCCCGAGGAGCAAACCCCAGTCGGCTCATATCAAGGGTTGAAATGAACGGTCACGCAGTGACCGCCCTTGACACGACCGATGGGTTTCGCTAAGATGTAACCAAGGCGGTGAGCCATCTTATGGCTCACACGCCCTGAAAATATTATCCTCTATTTTTGCCAAATACAGTGTTTACACAATCTTCGGGATTCACCCATAAAGAGAATAGGCTCTCTCATTCCTTTATTCTTCGTGACTTTATGAATACAGCATATTCAGCAAGCATATCTATTTCCCCTTGTGTTAAGTCGTTGAACTCAACTCGACCAAATGCCGCCTGTGTATTTTTGTTTGTACTATATGACACTTTGGCTTCAGAAACTGACATACCGGAATCGACATGTTTACCATCTAAATCCCATCTGATAAAGTCACCATCAAGGATATAGTCTATCGGGACGTTAAAAAATCTGGATAGCTCTATAAGCGTTTCGTTGTCCGGTTCATATTTTCCCATTTCCCAGTATGAGAGCGTGCTGTCAGCAATTTGGAGCTGCGTTGCGAGCTCTTTCTGGGTCATACCATGTTTTTTGCGTAGCTCTTTTATCCGATTCATATGCAACCTCATACATTATTATAACTTGTGTCTATTATAGCAACATAAAAAACAATTTCAACAAAGTTGAAATATCTCGGCTCCTTGACATTTCAAGAAAATTCAAGTAACATGAAGTGTGATTCCAAGTTTGTTGGATTTCGGTTTTTATGTAAGGAGATGTTTAACATGAGTTACGATATAAGGCTCTGTGATCCAATTACAAAAAAGACTATAGAGTTTCCACATCGCCATCATTTAACCGGAGGAACATATGAGTTAGGCGGCACCCACGAAGCTTGGCTTAATATCACGTATAATTACTCGCCACATTTTTATCGATTGATAGATGAAGATGAAGGTATTCGTGCAATTTACGGTATGACCGGAGCAGAATCAATTAAAATTCTAAAAGAAGCCGTAATAAGTCTTGGTGACGATGTATGTAGTGATTACTGGGAGCCAACTGAAGGAAATGCAAAGGCGGCATTACTCAAGTTGATAGCGTTGGCTGAGATGCGTCCTGATGGCGTCTGGAGTGGAGATTAACATAAGTGTAAGATAATTGATTGGAGATATATAAAATTGAATGCAACCAAAATAACACACATAGTGCCGCTGTTTGGAGATATTTATCTTGTAGTAGTTGAAAATTCGGAGATAGAAAAGAGAGATGTTATGCTTTTAGTACTGCCGACTAAAGATGCTCTAACCCCGGAATGCATAGAAAACATGGAGAAAACGCTATTATTTCCTTGTTGCCTCCCATCTAGCGATAGATTTGAAGATATCATTATTGAAGTAGAGTCGGGACTTTTTGAAAAAGTAACGAAATGGTGTGCTCAGTTAGGTGTCTCTTTAGAACAACTCGTACTAGCGTTTATTCGATTTTGTGGCTGCACAGATAATCACACAGCGTTGAAGGAATGGTTCAGTCCAATTAATATATTGACTGAATTGGCTTCAACTATCGACGAGTTGGAATGTGTGCGAGCTGAATTAATTGAGATTAAGCAGCGCTTCGGACTCGACAAGCAGGAAGCATTTTTAAAAGCAAAAGCAAATATCTCACTCAAAGAATTCGCAACAATGCTACATGGCAGAGATTGTCAGCCAAATTTGACGCCGGAGGAATTGTTACTCGCAAAAAAGCGAGGTTTCGTTGTTGTGTATGGTGACTCGGATGACCGTGTAGAATTTGAAGGAGCGATTAGAGAGGAGGGGCATACCAATCCGCTGACTAAAGATTCGCCCGCTGGTGTGTTAGTGTTATCAGAGCATGGCAAACTACTTCTTGATGATAGCGAAATGTATGCAGAGTATATTAAAGAAAATCGCAATGTGATCACAGTCTATTACTGTTGCAGAGACAATCTTAATTGGGTATTTGAGACCGACATTCCTCACGAGACATTCTTAACGTACGACGGTGGGTATGATGAAAGGTATGCTGATATTGACGATGGCTTTGCACGATGCATGGTTTTTGAGTTATGTTCGCTGTCAGCGCATCAAGACAATGGAAGTCCGCAAAGAAAATTTTGGACTACTTAAAAAGCGCTTAGTCAAATTTGAAATCGTTGGGCATGAAAGTGGCGACAGACCGCAAATTCGCCAACAAACAAATGACTACAAATCTTCAGCCGCCTTTAAGAGCAAATGCAGTAACTTATCAAATATTTTGGCAGTCAAAGCAATGACTAACATACATACAATAATCATCTGCGTCTGACCGAGCATCCGTGAATCTTGCATGACCGCTCCGAGACCTCTATTGACACCGGTCATTTCACCCAAAACCAAATAAGCCCAAGAAAATCCAAGCCCAATTCTTAAACCCACCGACACATCTCTCAGAGACAAAGGGAAAATCACATATCGAAAAGTTTGAAGTGCATTGGCTCCAAAAGTTTTTGAAACCGCAATAAGCTCCTTATCAATGGCTTGTACACCGTGACAAGTATTTGCAAAAATAGGGAAAAAAGCTGCCAGTGAGATCAGAAAAATAGATTGATTATTGCCGATGCCGAACCAAACGATAGATATAGGCAACCAAGCGATGCCGGGAATAGAGCGGATAAAATTGATTACCGGACTAAACAAGCGATAGATGGTGATGGAACACCCCGATATGTACCCGAAAGTTAACCCCAACGCCACAGCAACGGCAAACCCGCTCAAAACCCTGCCGATGCTGGCCGTCACATGCTGGAGCATAGTGCCGGAGTACATATTGAAATTGTGCGTACCGAAGGCAAAATCAATAAGACCATAGACAATGCTGCGAAATGGCGGCAGGGTATGTTGAGGGATATCTAGGATGCTGGGGAGGAATATCCACGCCACGATAATCAAAGCGGGAACAACAACCCCAAGCATATTCGGTTTGCGCAGTTTACTTTTCATATCACAACCTAATTATACAGCCCTTGAAGGAAATCAAGATTGAACAGCGCATCGACATCAGGCACATGGGGGATCATATCCAGATCATACATCCTTTGCGCCAAATTTCTGGTGTTTGCAAGGAATACTTCATCAATGTCATAGCTGAGCAAAATATTATCCATACTATAGCGCACAACATCAATATCAGTGCCAAAAGCGGCGGCAGCTTCGATCCATGTTTCTGTGTTTGCATTGAGATATCGTGTGGCATCAACATGTGCATTGACAAGTTTTTGAATAAGTTCGGGATTATTCTCAACCATATATCTGGTAGTGATCATTCCTGCATTTATTGTACCCATTTCTTCCTCGAAATATGGATACAGCAGTATACGTCCAAACCCTTCAAGTACAGCCGCTGAAGGAAATGGCTCGCCGCTGAGAAATGCGTCAATAGTGCCTTGCCTCAGCGCAAGCCCCATGTCAAAGAAGTCTATTCTGATAAGCTCAACATCGTCTGCGGTAAGCCCGGCTTGTTCAAGCACGCTCAGCAGAAGCAAATGATGCATCGTACCGGGGACATAAGCAATCGTTTTGCCTCTTAAGTCCTCAATGGCATATATGCCGGAATCACTGCCTACAACCAATGCAGAACACTTCATACACAAAGATGTGACCATCACGATAGGCTCGTTACGCGCCAGTGCCATGATTGCAGTGACTAGTGTTGTGCCGGTCATATCCAGGGAGCCGGCGAGCAACGCGGTAAGCTGATCTCCGGGATTTGTAAATGGCAGCACCTCTATCTGTGCATCTAAGAACTCATCATAGTAAAAAGGTGTGATGGTCTGAGCGGTTCTCCAAGTTCCGACCTGCACAACCGGCTCAGCAGCCTCTTCTCCAACGCACCCCGCTAAAAGCGCAACCATAAGCGCAACACTTAATAACAAACCGACTATTTTCTTGCTTTTTGATAACATGTTTTTATCCTCCACATATAATTATTGAATCACATAACCACCTGTGATATGCCCTTGTGTTTTTATTTTTGCTCTTTGACGGCACATGTTTGATACCCGCCATTGCGGAACATGGTAACCATATCATTATGGGAAACACCCAACCAATTATCCTTGTTGAACTGATGGTCTCTAGGTACGGATCCGCTATCCAACACGGCGACATTAGCACCAAAACTTACGGAAAGTGGGCTTATAGGCAGAGCGAAGATATCTTCGACAATTCCCGCAGAAGCCAATCTGGTAAAAGCGATGATATGAGCCATGCGTGCATCGGATATTTGCGGATGTATGCCCAAAGGTGTACCGGTTATGGGTATCCTTGCAATGGCTCCTGAAACTTGTGTTTTATGATCCAGAATGATTTCGTAAAGATCGACTAACTCCTCATTGGTGTGTTCAATACCGATCGGCTCAACAAGATGAGTCAAGTAGAGCTTACTCTGACTGATTGCACTCATGGTACGCAGTCGCTCAGCGGGCTCGATGATTGTGTTAAATCCCTCTCCTAATCGCAACGAATGATAGGCGAAATTGGCTCCGGCATCATAAAGTGTATGGGCATAAGCGTCGCCAAAGTCACCTATATTCAGACCCAATTCGTAGTCTCCGGGAACTTGCGTTCGAACCTCCCGCACAAGATTTTCGAGTTGCCTGCAGTCGTAAAAATGACTCGCACGCAGAACAATCCAACGCACTCCGGAATTTGCGAAATCCCGAACACGCGCAACAATCTCGTCGGGTGGCATCACATACTCGCTTTCGGCAGATACGATACCCCATTTTTCGCCCAGAGAACAAAATTCGCAGTTTTGTGCACAGGGACTAAAATCTATTCCGATAGCGCCCCACAAATATGATCGGTCATGGGTGATGGCTGCCGATACGGCTCTGGCGGCCTTGCCCAATTCAAAAAACTCAGGCGAATTTTCCTTAATACTCAGCAGTGAAAGCATTAAATCACGATCCAACCGCTCACCCTTTAAAGCCTGCGCCTTTGCTTTGGCTATGTCGTTAATTATTGAACTCATTACATCTCCTTCGGCGGTAGTTAAACAAACATAGCCATTGTAACAGTTCTTTAAAACACTTGCAATTTCGTTTTTTAATATGCATAATGAAATGCATGAAAAAAATTAATAAAAACTAGTGTAGCTATTTAGTTTACGCTGTGCTGCAGAGGGGAGCAAAAACATGGAATTTAGACAAATTGAAGCCTTCGTATATGTTATAGAGCTTGCCAGCTTTTCTAAAGCCGCGGAAGCAATTTCCATGTCACAATCATCGGTAAGCATATACATAAGTGCGCTTGAAAAAGAGCTAGACACCACGCTCATAAACCGCTCAACCAAAGAGGCAACACCGACGCTTGCAGGCAAAATATTCTATGAAAACGCAAAAGAACTCCTGACACTAAAGCATAACACAACCCACCGGATAAAAAACCTTTCCAAAAACTATAGCGGAGAAATAAATGTCGTAGCTTCCAGTGTTCCGGCGCAGTACATACTGCCCAAAGTCATAGCATGTTTTAACAAAGTCTATCCGGATATTTCGCTCAATGTAAAGCAAATAGAATCCTTTGACGTTGCCCCCAGTATAACGGCACAAAAAGCAGAGATAGGCTTCTTGGGAGGCACGGTTGATGAGGTGCGATGTGACTTTAGAGAGTTCATGACTGAAAAAATGGTCTTTATTGCACCCTATGATGAAAACATTTCGAACTCAAAAGAATATTCACTTGAGGAAATATTGTACGAGCGCAACTTTATTTCACGAGAAAAAGGCTCCGGTGCTCGATTTCAATATGAGCGCTTCTTTTTAGAGCAAAACATCAATCTTGGCAAAATAAATTCCAGCGTCAGTTTTGACAATAATCAAAGCATCATCAACGCCGTGGTCAGCGGCCTCGGTATATCGATAGTCTCTGAATTTGCAGCGCGAGCATTTGTTGAGAAAAAAATGATCGAAGTGATCAAACTCAACGCAAAACTTCCGGAAAGAAAATTCTACTTTGTACTCAAGAAAAACTATATACATTCACATCTGGTCAATTTATTTGTTGAGTTTACTGCAAATGAAATGCAGAAGCGATCATTTGACTAAAGGTGCACTGTGAACCGTAGCAAAGGCGCAAATTATGTACATCAATTTCAAAGATTTATATTTGCAATAGCCAATGCATATGGTATAGTATATCGACCAATGACAAAATAAGATTATGGAGGAAGAAGATGCAATTTCAACTATCTAACGGAAGAAGAGCACTGATGGGGCTGCAACACCTGTTTGCAATGTTTGGCGCAACCATTTTGGTACCCATCCTAACCGGACTATCGGTACAAGTAACCCTGCTCGCAGTAGGACTTGGCACAATCATTTTTCACGTGATATCAGGCCCGAAAAAAGCGCCGCCGGTATTTCTTGGATCAAGCTTTGCGTTCATGGTCGGAATCAGGCTGATCACAGACGATGTAGCCGGACCATTCGCCGGAAGAGGAATGGAACAAGCCGAGAAACTTGCATATGCCACAGGAGGCATAATGATTGCAGGTTTCTTATATTTAATACTGGCTTTAGTCATAAAAGGCGTGGGTGTCAAGGCCTTTATGAAATATCTACCCACGGTCGTCACAGCACCTACTGTCATACTCATTGGTGTCATGCTTGCACCCTTTGCGATCAACCAATCGGCGGGCAACATCTTCCTCGCAGTAATTACCATTGCACTGATCATCGGATTTTCAGTATGGGGCAAAGGCATGTCCAAAATAATACCCATACTGCTCGGCATTGCCGGAGCTTACATAGTTGCGCTGCTCATGCACTTTGTTTTTGGGATGACCAATCCCGGCGGGTCGGCAATACTGGACTTTGGCAGAGCCGGAACCGCAGTTGTAGGACTTCCTCCGTTTATGATGCCGCGATTTGATCTTATAAGCATACTGATCATGTTACCATTTGCTCTGGCCACCATTGCTGAACATATCGGCGACATGGTCATACTCAGCAGAATATCAGGCAGAGACTACATCAATGACCCCGGACTGGTGCGCACACTATGCGGAGATGGCGTTGCAACGATTATCGGCGGCGGAATTGGCGGCCCGGCGACAACGACTTATTCTGAAAATGTCGGAGTCGTTACCATCACAAAAGTTTTTGACCCCAGAGTGCTGCAACTGGCGGGCATATATGCGATTTTACTTGGATTTTCACCGCTGTTTGCATCTCTTATTTATTCCATACCTGATGCCATCATCGGTGGTGCATCATTTATCCTATACGGAATGATTGCCTCGGTCGGTATCAGAAATTTAGTTGACGAAAAAGTAAATCTAGCAGACATGAAAAACTGCATAATCATCTCAGTTATGCTCGTTATTGGACTAGGGTTAAGATTCGGTAATCCAATAACCATTGCAATCGGAGAGACCAATCTTCCGCTCGACCGTCTCGGTGTTGCAATTGCAGTTATTGTCGGTATTATTCTCAATATAATCTTACCGGAGGACAAATCACTGGCAAAGCAGGCCGGTGATAAGAAATAGCGATCGTCTGTACAAATTAAAAATAAATGGCGCAAGGGCGAAAATGCTCTTGCGTCAATTTTTAGTTTAAGTTGCACTCTGTGTTGCAATAGCACTGAATGAAAGGTGGATTTTCGTGCAATTTTTTGCAAAAAATGAATTGATATTTTGTGTGAGATGTGATTTAATTCCGTAAAGTGCTAAATCATGTAGATTCATGCAAAAATCAATGGAAGGAGGGTAGTGGCCTTCGCTCGTAGTTTAATCGTAATTTTCAATCAGGCACCTGTAGGCTGGTGGAAATCCGACCGATAAAACCGATGGGAGTTTGACTCTCGCCAGCTTAACCTAAGTAAGAATCAATGAACCCGGACGAGCGTATTATTTCGCATGTATGGCCACAGACTTACGCAAAGGCTGACGTTGATGTCACTTGTTATTTCTAAGGAAAAGAAATTATAAAAAATTGGGAGGTAAATGATACAGTGAAATCCACATTAAGAAGACGTTTTACCAAAAAAGCAATAGCCCTATTATTGGCAGTCATCTTTATCTTGCCGACAGCAGGACTGGCAGTCACTGCGCAAGAACCGGTACAAGATCAATTTGGCATAGTCATTCCGGTGGAACAGGGGCTTGCAAGAGGCACGGTTGGCATTACTCCTGAACAGCTTGACGATATGGCGATCGATCCGCAGTCGTGGCTTTTGGCTGAGCATATGTCGTATGATGCCTATACGCGCAATCCGGTTGTTGACTGGGACGGTGCGTTTGGTGGCACAGTACAAAATGTTGACGATGCAACCGAGTTTAGAGCAGCTATAATCATACTTGAATTCCCTGACAGGCCATTTTACCAAGGGCGTCCTGTCGGTTCGGGAATGACAGGCAATCCGGGTTTCGGCCAGACAGCGCCGAACTGGAATGATCCGCATGATCCGGCTAGGGTTGAATATCTCAGAAATTGGGTAGATTCTTGGCTCAATGTGCCGGGTAGCCCATTTGTACAGGCAGACTGGTCAACCACTGAAGGCAACCGCGGGCTGACATTGGATGGATATTGGATGGAAACAAGCCTTGGCGCCATCACTATGTCGGCAGATACATTTGGCCCATTTATGGCACCTGTACTTGAATCGCAATTGGATGCATTCTTCTCATTCGGAGCACATTGGCATGGTCAGTTCTGGCATGCCAGTCGTGATTATTTCTTTGGCGCAGGATGGACATTGCGTAACTGGTTCCCGGCATACAGTGTTGCGCTGGGTGCGCCTGATGTCACAGCACTGGGGCCATACACGGGCGGTGCCAATGTCAGAGGTGTAGCAAAGAGAATGGCGATGGAGAGTGGTGTTGATTTTGTTGATGAGCACGGAAATGCACTCTATGATGTAATTCTTATAGCACTTGCTGGATACTGCCAATCTCCGACATGGCAGGAATTTGGCAAGATGATATTCCCAAGTCACGATACAATTGCTGAACAAACAAGTGTTCCGCATCCGAATATCCCCGGTGAAGTATTTACAGACCCTGCCACTGGCGAGCCACGCACAGGCATGGATTTTACAGGTTGGAGTAGACTGAACTCAATCAGAGAAACGATCACAGCACCTGGGTTTGACATCATCAGAGACTGGCCGACATTCTATATGTCAGATGTTGAATTAAACTGGAGAAGACATTTGTCTGAGGGCTTTAATCAGGGATCATTCCTGTTGGCGAGAGCCATCGCTGAAGAAGGCTTGACAGATGCGTTTGTGGACTTCCAGGCAAGATACCCAGGCTCAAACTTTACCGAAGCCCAGTTCAGAGATCGCATATTCAGACCCGGATTCATCAGAGCGTATGCCGATAGAATGGAACGTACTGATATTGCTTGTCCTGACGAAATTGCTGTAAATGCTGCGGTTTTAGCAGCTGATACATTAACAGGCTCAGTGGCGCAAGTAATCCCTGTAAGCATTGCTGCAACAGCAACTGCGGCTCAAGCCCAAACGGCCAGAACGAACGCCGTCAATGCGGCTATAGGCGCAGTGTCGGGCTTAGCTACGCTTAGAGAAGATGTAGCGGAACAAGGGGTGCGCAGTAATGTGAACAATGCCACCACATCTCCTGTTGTCGTGGAGCAT